>CADCSY010000027.1 GCA_902805555.1 uncultured Acidimicrobiales bacterium
GCTTGCCGCTTGCGCGGACCGCCTCGACGTCGGCGCGAAAGTCCTCGATCCAGGAGGAGACGACGGCGTAGGCCGCCACGGGAGCGCTGGAGATGGCGACGTTCCAGCTGCCGTTGACCGCCTCCTGGCTGATGCGGCTGCCGAGGTTCTCCTCGAGGTTGTAGAAGTCGGAGAAGAACTGGGTGTACCAGGCGTAGCGGTCGCTTTTCGCCGCGGCTTCGATGCCGTCGAAGACCTTCTGCGGCAGTCCCTCGGGGTTGTCGTCGCGCGCCACGAGGAAGGGCTCGAGCGATGCGAGGAACGCGAGCTTCGCTACCCGGTCGGAGCCGTATCGGGAGACGTAGCGGGCGACCTCGCCCGTACCCATCGAGAACCCGACGAGGATCACGTTCCGGAGGTCGAGCGTCTCCATCAGGGTGTTCAGGTCGGCGGCGAACGTGTCGTAGTCGTAACCGGTCCCGACCTTCGACGACTGGCCGAAGCCGCGTCGGTCGTAGGTGATGACCCGGTACCCAGCGGCGAGCAGGTCCCCGGTCTGCCGCTCCCAGCTGTGGCCGTTCAGCGGATACCCGTGGATGAGGACGACGGGCTGGCCGGCACCCTGGTCCTCGTAGTAGAGCTCGATCGGGGTGCTGTTCTCGTCCCCGACGGTCAGGTGTCCCATGATCGCTGTCCTTCCTCGGCGCTCCCGGGCAGGCAGGCTCTGCGTGCCTGTGTTCGCGTGCCACCAACCTCACATCGGTGGTCACGCCGTCGCGTCGGTGGGAATTGCGTAGGTGCGCCCGCGGTCACCGAGGGGAGTGCGCTGCGAGAGCTGGTCGGTCATCGAGGTGACGTCGAGGAAGATCACCTCCTCTGGCGGCGACAGTTTCGTCACGGGCGCGGTCGGCCAAGATCCTCAACGGCGTTCGCCCGACGACCTGGCGACTTTCTTTCTCCGGCCACCTGCGTCTTCGCAGGCCGGAACAACGGTTCCCGGGTTCCACACCCCGAAGATGCCGGGCGAGCCCATGCGGGTGCAGCCCAGCCGCGCGAGGCGCGCTACCAGCCAAGAGGAGTGATCCGACCGCCGAGCCCAGAGCAGGCGCCGCGCGCTTCGCCCGGCTCCCGGTTCGCCACTCATCCCTCGGAGAACCTCGGTCAACCTCCGCCGGAGCAGCCGCGGGCCGGCGACACCACCATCGGCTGCGGTCCGCAGTCCCCGCCGCGCCAGACGTGCTCCGGCGTGCTCCGGCGTGCCGCGGGTGGACGCGGCCGGGACACCTACGTAGCTCCCACCGATGCGAAGGCGCCGGGACCGATGCGACGTTGGCGGTGCCGCAGAACGCCGGATCCACCAGACCTCCAGCCGGCGGCGGCGTAGTCGACCGATGACGTCGAGTCCAGGAGGACCGCATGTCCCAGCCGGAGAAACACCCGACGCCACAGGGCTGGCAGGTAGCGCGGGGCTGCAGCCAGCTCGGAGCCGACGGGCTCGACCCCGAAGTGGAGGGCCGTCGTGACGGCGCGAGGACTCGCGCCGTCCTCGCGGCCGCGGGCTCGGTCGATCGGGTGGCCAACCCGTGAGCACGGACACCCTCGGCGCCTCCACGGCCAACACCTCCGGGACCGAGACCGCCGTCCGGCTGGTCGACGTCCACAAGACGTACGACGGCGCGACACCGGTCGCCGCCCTGCGCGGCGTGTCCCTGGACTTCGCCCGCGGCTCGCTGACCGCGGTGATGGGCCAGTCCGGCTCCGGCAAGTCGACGCTGCTCAACGTCGCGGCCGGCCTCGACGTGCCGACCCGCGGCCAGGTCGTGATCGGCGGCACGGACACCAGCAGCTTCTCGCCCGACGACCTCACCCGGTTCCGGCGCGACAACGTCGGTTTCATCTTCCAGTCGTACAACCTCATCGGCCATCTCGACGTCCGCACCAACATCGAGCTCCCGCTCGTCCTGGGCGGTCGCACCGCAGACCGCGCCTGGCTCGCGGAGCTCGTCACGACCCTCGGCATCGCGGGTCTCGAGGACCGCCTGCCCGGCGAGCTGTCCGGAGGGCAGGCCCAGCGGGTGGCCATCGCCCGCGCGCTGATGACCCGCCCCGCGGTGGTCTTCGCGGACGAGCCGACCGGTGCCCTCGACTCCCGCAGCGGTCAGCAGGTGCTGGAGCTGCTCTGCGACGCCGCCCGCAGGCTCGGCCAGACCGTCGTCGTCGTCACCCACGACAGCGTCGTCGCCGCTGCGACGGAGCGCGTCGTCTTCTTGTCCGACGGGCTGGTCGTCGACGACGTCAGTGCCCCGACGGCCGAGCAGGTCGCTTCGCGTCGCGGCGGCGGCCGCCGGGGTCGTCGTGGGCTCCCTCACGTCGTTCGGCCAATCCCACCTCGAGGGCACGCTGAACCCGCTGGTGAACTCCGCGAGCGCCTGGCTCGTCGTGCCCTTCCTGGTCGGTGCTCTGATGCGCTCGCCGTCGTCGGGGGCGCTGGCCGGCGTCCTCGCATGCTCACTGCAGGTCGTCGGCTACTTCGTCACGTCCGAGCTCCGAGGCTTCCCGGCGAGCAGCTCCTACGTCGTCTTCTGGATGGTGTGCGCGATCGTCGGCGGACCGGTCTTCGGTGCCGGCGGGCAGCTCTGGCGGGGCGGACGCGAGCGACTCACAGGTCCGGCATCCACGCTGTTGCCGGCAGTGTTCCTCGCTGAGGGGATCTGGGTCTACGGGACGGTGCTCGGCGACGCCGGGAGCGCCGTCCTGTGGTTGGCGATCGGTGTCGCGCTCGCCCTTGTGCTCACGTGGCGGGCGAGGGCGCTGCGGTGGCTGCCGGTGACCGTGTCCGTCGGCGTCGCATGTGAGGTGCTGCTCACGCAGGTCCTCAGCGAGCCGTTCTGAGATCCCGCGTCCGCCCGGCCTCTCTGAGGCCCGGCCGCCAGCGTGGCCTACCTTCCCGACATGGACGACACCCTCCTGGAGCACCATCGCCGGCACCTCGACGAGCACGGCTACACGATCCTCGAAGACGTCATCGACACGGCGCTCGTCGAGGCGATCGCGAGCGACCTGTGCCGCCTCGAGGATGAGCTCGGCATCGTGCCGGCCGGCAACAGCTTCGAGGGGGCACGCACCGTCCGCATCTACAACCTGCTGGTGCACGGCCCGTCCTTCGAGGCGATCCCCGTGCACCCCGAGGTGCTCCCCGTGGTGCAGACCGTCCTGGACGCCGGTTGCCTGGTCTCGTCCCTCTCCTCCATCGCCATCGAGCCGGAGGAGGTGGCACAACCGATCCACGCCGACGATCAGCTCATCCCCATCGCCAAGCCCCACGTCGCCACGGTCTGCAACACGATGTGGGCCATCACCGACTTCACGGAGCCGAACGGGGCCACCCGGCTCGTCCCCGGCTCCCACAAGGCGGACCGCTCACCGACCTACGGGCAGCACGTCGACTCGGTGCCGGCCGAGATGTCGCGCGGCAGCGTCCTCGTGTGGCACGGCAGCCTGTGGCACGGAGGTGGAGCGAACCGGACCGGCGAGCGGCGGGTCGGTGTGGCCATGAACTACTGCGCGGGTTGGATCCGTCAGCAGGAGAACCAGCAGCTGGGGATCCCACGAGAGCTGGTGCGGCGCTTCGACCCGACGCTGCGCCGGCTCGTCGGCTACGGCGTCTACAACGGCCTCATCGGCCACATCGACAAGCGCAGCCCCGAGCAGCTCCTCGACGCGGCCGGTGCGAGCCACGCCATGGTCTGGGACCGCTCCTAGGCGTCCTCGGCCGGCACGGTGACGTGGTGCAGGGCGCTCTGGTAGGACCGTCTCGGACGCGACGAGGAGGGGGAGGCGTGGGAGCCGAGGCAGCGGGCAGCACGAGCACGGGTGAGGAGCAGGCCGCCGAGGTGGCCGGGACAGCCGGAGGGGCCCCGGTGGTCGACCACTTCGCCAGCCTCTGGGAGCGCATCGCCGACGCCATCCCCGAGGCCCCTGCCGTCGTCCAGGGGCAGGTGCGCCGGAGCTGGGGCGAGCTGGAGGCGAGGGCGGCTCGGCTCGCCGGCGCCCTGCAGGCGTCCGGGTTGGGGGAGGGGAGCAAGGTCGGGCTGTTCCTCTACAACGGTCCTGAGTACATCGAGGCGACGTTCGCCGCCCTCAAGATCCGGGCCGTCCCGGTGAACGTGAACTACCGGTACCTCGACGAGGAGCTCCACTACCTGCTCGACAACGCCGACGCCGAGGCCGTCGTGTTCCACACGAGCCTCGGCGGCCGGATCGCTGCGGTGCAGGAGCGCCTGCCACTGGTCCGGCTGTGGCTGGCGGTGGACGACGGTCCTCCCGAGCAGGGTGGCCCCGGTGAGGTCGGCGAGCCGTACGAGGAGGTGCTGGCGGCGGCGGGGCCCGCGCCTCGGACCGAGCGCTCGGAGCACGATCTGACGCTGCTCTACACCGGCGGCACCACCGGCATGCCGAAGGGGGTCATGGGCGAGGTCGGCAACGGCGTGCGGGCCGGCCTGGCAGGCCTCGGCCCGCTCATCGGCATGGCGGCGGCCACGTCGGCGACGGCGGTGGAGGCCGCTGCCCGGCTGCACGCCGAGGGAGCACAGCTCGGCTCCGTCGTCCCGTGCCCCCTCATGCACGGCACCGGCATGGGGATCGGGTGCACGCCTGCGCTGTCGCTCGGCGGCAAGGTCGTGCTGCTCGAGGGGAGGGGCTTCGACCCCCGCGAGGTCTGGTCCCTCGTCGAGCGGGAGCGGGCGACCGGCATCACCGTCGTCGGCGACGTCTTCGCCCGGCCGATGCTGCGGGCCCTCGAGGCACTCGAGGCGGAGGGGGCCACCCCCGACCTCTCGAGCCTCGCCCTCATCGCCTCGGCCGGGGCCATGTTCTCGACCGAGGTGAAGGACGCGCTGTGCGAGCGCATCCCGACCATGGTCATCGCCGATCTGATGGCTGCCAGTGAGGGCGCGATGGGCCAGTCGATCCACCACCGTGGCTCCTCGTCGACGACGGGCCGGTTCTCGGTCGGGACGCAGACCAAGGTGTTCGACGAGGACGACCGCGAGGTCGAGCCGGGCTCGGGCGCCGTCGGCCGTGTCGCGGTGGCCGGGGGCATACCGCTCGGCTACTACAAGGACCCGGAGAAGACCGCCGCCACCTTCCGGGAGGTGCAGGGGACCCGCTACAGCTTCCCCGGGGACTGGGCCACGGTCGAGGCGGACGGGACGATCACCCTCCTCGGCCGCGGCTCGCAGGTCGTGAACACCGGCGGCGAGAAGGTGTTCGCCGAGGAGGTCGAGGAGGTCGTCAAGACGCACGAAGCCGTCGACGACTGCCTCGTCGTGGGGGTGCCCGACGAGACGTTCGGCAACCGGGTGGTGGCGGTGGTGGCCCTGTCCGCCCCCGTCGAGGAGCGCGACCTCATCGCCCACACCAAGGCACACCTCGCCTCGTTCAAGGCGCCCAGGCAGGTGGTGGTGGCCGAGCGGGTGCCGCGCTTCCCCAACGGCAAGGCCGACTACAAGGCCGCCAAGGCGGTGGCCGAAGGAGCCTGAGCGACGGGGCCGGCCCTCCGGCGAGGGCGCGGTCGAGGCCGGAGCAGCCCGGCCACCCGGTCCGCAGGCGGGCGGCGTGCAGCGGGGTTCCTCCGGTGGAAGCGCGGCAGCAAGTCGGTAATCTCGATTGCACATCGAGGTCCGTCGATGCTGAGCTGCGAAGGGGTTCCTGTGCCCGAGACCCAGACCACCGCCCTCCCCGTCCTCCCGTTGCACGCCGGCGTCGTCGGCCCCGCCATGGTGGTGACGATCGCCCTCGACACGCCCGAGGCCCGCACCGCGGCCGACGCCGCCCTCGCAGGGGTGGGCCGGCTGCTGCTCGTGCCGCAGCTCGACGACCGGTCCTCCCGCATCGGGACGATCGCCAAGATCGAGGACGTCGCCGACCTCCCCGGCGACCGGCGGGCGCTCGTCGTCCGAGGCCTGCACCGGGCGCGCGTCGGCGCCGGGGTGCCCGGCCAGGGCGCCGGCCTGTGGGTCACCGCCGAGCCGATCGAGGACGCCGAGCCGCCGTCGGAGGCGGCGACCACTGCCGCCCGCCGCTACCTGGCCGTCGTCGAGGCCATCCTCGAGCGCCGTGGCGCGAGCCGGCTGGTCGAGGGGCTGCGCACCCTGACCGACCCGGGCGACATCGCCGACACCTCGCTCTACTCGCCCGAGCTCACCATGGAGCAGCGGGTCGCCGTCCTGGAGGAGCTCGACGTCGAGGCCCGGCTCGCGCTCGTCCTCGGCTACGCCGAGCGGACCCTGGCCGAGCTGGCCGTGAAGGACGAGGTCAACCGGTCCGTCGCCGACGGCATGGAGAAGTCGCAGCGCGAGGCCGTCCTGCGCCGCCAGATGGAGGCGATCAGGAGCGAGCTCGGCGAGGGTGGCGCCGACGACGTCGAGGGCTACCGGTCCCGCCTGGCGGCCTCGGGCGCCCCCGAGGGGGTGCGCCAGGCCGTGGAGCGCGAGCTCGACAAGCTCGAGCGGACGAGCACCCAGAGCCCCGAGCACGGCTGGATCGTCACCTGGCTCGACACCGTGCTCGAGCTCCCGTGGGGCCACCGGGCCGACGAGCGCCTCGACCTCGACGCGGCCCAGGCGACCCTCGACGCCGACCACGCCGGCCTCGACGACGTCAAGGAGCGGATCATGGAGCTGCTGGCGGTCCGCAAGCTCAGGGCCGACCGGGCCGCCACCCGCCCCCCCGCCGGGGCGGAGGGCGACGCCGGTGGGCCGGCACCCGGCGGGCGGGGGAGCGGCGCCATCCTCGCCCTCGTGGGTCCTCCCGGAGTCGGCAAGACCAGCCTCGGTGAGTCCGTGGCCCGCGCCCTCGGCCGACCCTTCGCACGGGTCGCCCTCGGCGGGGTGCGCGACGAGTCCGAGATCCGGGGCCACCGGCGCACGTACGTCGGCGCCCGACCCGGTCGCTTCGTGCGGGCCCTCACCGAGGCCGGGGCCATGAACCCGGTGCTGCTCCTCGACGAGATCGACAAGGTGGGCAGCGACTGGCGGGGGGACCCCTCCTCGGCGTTGCTCGAGGTGCTGGACCCGGCCCAGAACCACACGTTCAGGGACCACTACCTCGAGGTCGACCTCGACCTGTCGGACGTGCTCTTCATCGCCACCGCCAACGTCCTCGACACGATCCCGGGGCCGCTGCTCGACCGGATGGAGGTCGTCCGCCTCGACGGCTACACAGAGGACGAGAAGGTCGCCATCGCCGCCGACCACCTCCTCGGCCGCCTGGTGGAGCGGGCCGGTCTCGACCCGGGCGAGGTGACCTTCGACGCCCCTGCGCTGCGGGCGGTCGCCACCGGCTGGACGCGGGAGGCCGGTGTCCGGGAGCTCGAGCGCCAGCTCGGCCGCATCCTCCGCAAGGTCGCCGCCAAGGTCGCGTCGGGGACGGTGACGACCCCGTTCGCCGTGGGCGAGGAGGAGGTGCGCTCCCTCCTCGGCCGGCCCCGGTTCGTCCCCGAGGCGCCGGAGCGCACGGCGGTGCCGGGGGTCGCAACCGGTCTGGCCGTCACCGGCGCCGGCGGGGACGTCCTCTTCGTCGAGACGACGTCGATGGCGGGCGACGCCGGGCTCACGGTGACCGGCCAGCTCGGCGACGTCATGAAGGAGTCGGCGGAGATCGCCCGGTCCTTCGTGCGGGCCAACGCCGACGAGCTGGGCCTCGGCACCGAGGCGTTCGAGGGCAGGCGCTTCCACGTGCACTTCCCGGCGGGCGCGGTCCCCAAGGACGGGCCGTCCGCGGGGGTCACGATGACCACCGCCCTCGTCAGCCTGTTGACGGGCCGGTCGGTGCGCTCGGCCGTCGGCATGACCGGCGAGGTCACGCTGTCGGGACGGGTGCTCCCCATCGGAGGCGTCAAGCAGAAGGTGCTGGCTGCCCACCGTGCGGGTCTGACCGAGGTCATCCTCCCGGCCCGCAACGAGCCCGACCTCGACGACGTGCCGGAGGCGGTCCGGTCGGAGATGACCTTCCACCTGGCCGCCGACGTGCGCCAGGTGCTGGAGTGGGCGCTGGAGCCTGCCGGCGCTGCGCTCGAGCCTGCCGGTACGACCGGCCAGGAGGCGGTCGCAGCCTGAACGGCCGGGTCGGGCCCGGGCCCGACCCGCCTCCGACCTGCCAGGGGCCCGATCGGTTTCCCGAGCCTGTCGCTCGGGGAGCCCCTCGGCATGAGGCTCTACGCAGATGACCCCCGCACGGCTCGACGGCAGATGATCGGCGACGGGCTGCTGCTCGCGTGGATCGTGGTCTGGGTCGAGGTCGGCCAGCGCCTGACGTCGCTGGTCGACCGCCTCGGGGGGCCGGGTCGCACGCTGGCCACCGCCGGCTCCCGGCTGGAGGACGGCCTGGAGGGTGCGGCGGGAGGGGTCGGGAGGCTCCCGGTGGTGGGTGGCTCCCTCGAGGACGTCTTCGGCGAGACCGCCGGTGCCGGCAGCTCGCTGCGGGCGGCGGGCACCGAGCAGGCGGAGGTCGCGCACCAGGTGGGGGTGGCGCTCGGGTTCTTCGTGGCGGGCCTCGCCATCGCCTGGGCGCTCTCCCGCTACCTCCCGGGGCGGCTCCGCTGGATGCGTGACGCTGGTGCCGCAAGGGCGCTCGTGGTCGACGCCGTCGACCTCCGGCTGTTCGCGCTCCGGGCGGTGGTGAACCGGCCGCTCCACGAGCTGCGCGAGGTGAGCGCGGATCCGGGCGCCGACTTGGCCGCCGGGCGCTTCGACCGCCTCGCCGCACTCGAGCTGGCCGCTCTCGGGCTGCACCCCCCCGCCGCCCCCCGCGCGGGCGGTGCACCGCCCCTCGGCGTCGGGCTGCCCTGAGGGTCGGCGCGGCTCAGGGGCGCCGCCAGAGGACGAGGGGGAGGACCGGCCCCGAACCTGCGGATCGCAGGGCCTCACCGGCCACCGTCATGGTCCAGCCCGACGCCCAGGTGTCGTCCACCACCAGGACGGGACCCGGCGGGAGCCCGTCGGTGTCCGCCACGAAGGCGTCGACCACGTTGGTGCACTGCCGCCAGGAGTTGGCCATGAGCCGCTGGGGAGGGTCGTCGGGCCTCGACCGCCGGAGCGCCTCGACGAGCGGCAGGTGGCCGAGCGCTGCCAGCTGCTCGGCCATGGACCGCACGAGGACGGGGTGGCCCCGGCTCGGGATCCACGTGATGCTGGTCGGCCGCTCCACCCACGGCCACCGCTTCAACACCGCGGCCAGCCCCTGGAGCAGCTCGTCGCCCAGGGGTCCGTCCTCCTCGAGCGCAGCGGTGACCACCGGGCCCCAACCGGGATCGTCGGCGAAGGCCAGCGCCCGCCCGGTGTCGACCTGCAGGTGGGGCTTGATGTTGCCGCGTCGCACCTCCACCCCTCGGGGCCACTGCTTGCGCGGCTCCAGCACGACGTCGGCACCTCGCAGGTGGGCCAGCGCGGCTGCCGTGCGGGCCGCGTCCGGAGGACGGGCGGCAGCCGAGCCGGTGCAGGAGTCGCACCGGCCGCAGTCCTGGGAGCCCGGGTCGTCGAGGGCGTCTCGCAGGAACCGCATGCGGCACCCCGTCGTGGTCGCGTAGGCGCGCATGGCGACCTGCTCCGCCTTGCGGTGCTGGTCGACCAGCGCCAGGCGCTCCTCGTCGTAGGCCCAGGGCTCGGTCGTGCGCACCCAGCCGGATCCCTGGCGCTCGACCGCGCCCTCGACGTCGAGGACCTTGAGCAGCGCCTCCAACCGGCCTCGCCGCAGGTTGACCACCTCCTCGAGGGCGGGCACGGTCACCGGCCCGTCGGCCTCGATCGCCCGCACCACGCGCTCCACCAGGTCGCGGGGCGGGAAGGCGGTGGCGTCGAAGTAGGCCCAGATGGCGCTGTCCTCCGCCGCCGGGAGCAGCACCGCTCTGGCGGTGGCGATGGCCCGCCCGGCCCGGCCCACCTGCTGGTAGTAGGCGATCGGGCTCGACGGTGAGCCGAGGTGGATCACGAACGCCAGGTCCGGCTTGTCGTAGCCCATGCCCAGCGCGGAGGTGGCGACGACCGCACGCAGCCGGTTGGCGGCGAGATCGGCCTCCACCTGCTCTCGCTGCTCGGGTGGCGTGTCACCGCTGTAGGCCGCGACCGCGAGCCCCTGGGAGGCGAGGAAGGTCGCCACCCGCTCGACCTCGGCCACCGTGAGGCAGTAGACGATGCCTGCGCCGGGCTCGGCCGAGATCTCCTCCGCCAGCCAGGCGAGGCGCTCGGCGGTGGTGGGCAGTGGCACGACGGCGAGGCGCAGGCTCTCCCGATCGAGTGTGCCCCGCAGCGTCAGGGTGGTCGACCCGATCTGGGCGGCGACGTCGGCCGTGACCCGCTCGTTGGCCGTGGCGGTGGTGGCGAGCACCGGCACGCCCGGTCCGAGGGACGCCAGGACCGTGGCGATGCGGCGGTAGTCGGGTCGGAAGTCGTGGCCCCAGTCCGAGATGCAGTGGGCCTCGTCGATCACCAGCATGCCGACGGCGGCGCTGAGGCGGGGGAGCACCGACGTGCGGAAGGAGGGGTTGTTGAGCCGCTCGGGGGAGATCAGCAGGACGTCGACGGCGCCCGCTGCGAGCTCGTCCTCGATCTCGCGCCACGCGTCGGCGTTGGTGGAGTTGATCGTGCGCGCCGCGATGCCCATGCGTGCCGCCGCGGCCACCTGGTCGCGCATGAGTGCGAGCAGGGGCGAGACGACCAGGGTTGGACCCGCCCCCTCGTCGCGCAGGAGGCGGGTGGCGATCCAGTAGACCGCCGACTTGCCCCAACCGGTCCGCTGCACGACGAGCACCCGGGCCCGGTCGACCACGAGCGCCTCGATGGCGCGCAGCTGGTCGGCCCGCAGGACCGCCTCGGGGCCGGCCAGGTCGGCCAGCAGCTGGGCGGCGCGGTCGGCGAGCGGGGGGGCACCGGTGGTCACCGGCCCACGATGGCAGAGCGGTGGGACACCGCTGGGTGCGGGGGCGGTGGGACACCGCTGGGTGCGGGGGCGGTGGGACACCGCTGGGGTGCGGGGGCGGTGGGACACCGCTGGGTGCGGGGCGGTGGGACACCCCTGTCGGGTGCGGGTCAGAGGCGCTCGAGGAGGCCGCCCTGCTCGACGAGCTCGATCGAGAGGGTGCGGTACCCGGCGTCGTCGAACAGCACGACGATGGCGTCCCCCTCGTGGCGCAGGATCAGCCCCTCCCCCCAGGCGTCGTGGCGCACCCGGCTCTGCTCCGGCCACCGGTCGGTCCCGGGACCGTGCGCGGCATCGTCGGGGTCCGGCGGCCGGTCGCAGCTGTCGCAGCTGCCGCACCGCTCCGGTGCGTCCTCGCCGAAGTAGGTCAGCACGAAGCGCCGGCGGCACGACCTCGTCTCGGCGAAGGCACGCACCATGTCCAGGCGCGTGCGCTCGACCTGGCGCCGCGCCGCCTGGTCATGATCCGCCTCCTCCGCCGCCACCTCCGGGCGCGGGGCGTCCTCGGGCACCACGACCGACCCGTCGACCCCGGTGGTGACGGCACCGACCTCCTCCAGCCTGGCGAGCGCCATGGCCAGGCGGGTGGGGGCGAGGCGTGCCTCCCCGCCGAGGTCCTCGGCCGACACCGACCCCCCCGCCACCGCCGCCATGGCCGCCACCCGCTCGAGCTCGTCGCGCCCGACCGTGCCGCCGCCTGCGAAGAAGCTGCGGAGGCCGAGGTCCTCCGGCCGCCACAGCAGGATGGCGACCGCCGGCTCGCCGTCCCGGCCGGCCCGCCCCACCTCCTGGTACCAGGCGTCGACGGACTCGGGCACGTCGTGGTGGATGACGAAGCGCACGTCTGCCTTGTCGATGCCCATGCCGAAGGCGGTCGTCGCCACCACGACCTCGACCTCGCCTTCCATGAAGGCGTCCTGTGCCGCCCGACGGTCGGCAGCCCGCATCCCCCCGTGGTAGTGCCCGACGCGCCGGCCGGTGCGCTCGACGAGGGCGGAGGCGACCTCCTCGGCCGCCTTCCTGGTGGCCACGTAGACGATGCCGGTCCCCTCGAGGCGCCCGACGTGGCCGACGAGGGCGTCGAGCTTGTCGCGCTCCCGGTGGTGCGTCTCGACCTCGATCCGCAGGTTCGGCCGGTCGAACCCCCTGACAACGACCTCGGGGTCCCGCATGCGGAGCCGCTCGACGATCTCGTCCCGCACGACGGGGGAGGCGGTGGCGGTGAGGGCGAGGATGGGTGGCCGGCCGACCGCCTCGGCGGCCGCCGCGAGGCGCAGGTAGTCGGTCCGGAAGTCGTGGCCCCACTCGGAGATGCAGTGGGCCTCGTCGACGACGAACAGCGACGGCTCCGCCTCCGCCAGCCGCGAGACGGTGTCCTCCCGCGCCAGCTGCTCGGGCGACAGGAAGAGGAACTCGAGCCCCCCGCTCGCGACGGCGTCGAAGATCCACTCCCGCTCACTGGTGGAGATCGTCGAGTTGGCGGCTGCCGCCAGGCCGACCTCCTGCGCCGCGATCGCCTCCACCTGGTCCTTCTGGAGGGCGATCAGGGGGGAGACGACCACGGTCGGCCCCTCGAGCAGCGCAGCCGCCACCTGGTAGACGGCCGACTTGCCGGAGCCCGTGGGCATCACCGCCAGGGTGTCCCTGCCGGAGACGACGGCGACCGCCGCCTCCGCCTGGCCTGGTCGCAGCTCGTCGAGCCCGAGGAGCTCGGTCGCCGCGCTGCGGATCCGCTCAGCAGGGTCCTCGGGTGCGCTCGCAGCGGGGTCCGGGTGGGTTCCTGGGGCCTCGGTCGGGGTGGGCACCGGCGCCCTGTACCCGTCTACGCTCCCCTCGACCATCGTCGGCGGACCACGCTGCGATCGCCCCATCCCGAGGAGCCACCCAGTGAACAGCCCCGTCCGCGTCGCCGTCACCGGAGCCGCCGGCCAGATCGGCTACAGCCTCCTGTTCCGCCTCGCAGCCGGGGACCTGCTCGGGCCGGACCAGCCGGTGATCCTCCAGATGCTCGAGATCACGCCTGCGCTGCAGGGCCTCGAGGGCGTCGCCATGGAGCTCGACGACTGCGCCTTCCCGCTCCTGGCCGGCAGCGTCCGCACCGACGACGCCGAGGTCGCGTTCGCCGACGCCGACATCGCCTTCCTCGTCGGCTCCCGCCCCCGCAGCAAGGGCATGGAGCGGGCCGACCTGCTCGAGGCCAACGGCGCCATCTTCACCGTGCAGGGCAAGGCCCTGGCAGCAGCGGCCCGTCCCGACGTCAAGGTCCTGGTGGTGGGGAACCCCGCCAACACGAACGCCCTCATCGCCATGAGCAACGCCTCCGGCCTCGATCCCCGCCGGTTCACGGCGATGACCCGCCTCGACCACAACCGGGCCACGGCCCAGGTGGCGCACAAGGCCGGCGTCCACCAGAGCGACGTCACCAACATGACGATCTGGGGCAACCACTCGGCGACGCAGTACCCCGACGTGTTCCACGCCCAGGTCGACGGCCGCAACGCAGCCGAGCGGATCGACGACCAGGCGTGGATCGAGCAGGACTTCATCCCCACCGTCCAGCAGCGGGGCGCCGCCATCATCGAGGCCCGGGGCAGCTCGTCGGCTGCATCGGCTGCGTCGGCGGCCATCGACCACGTGCGCGACTGGGTCAAGGGCACCCCCGACGGGCAGTGGGTCTCCATGGCCGTGCCCAGCGACGGCTCCTACGGCGTCCCCGAGGGCATCATCTCGTCGTTCCCCGTCGACTGCGAGGACGGCGACTGGGAGATCGTCCAGGGCCTCGGCATCGACGACTTCTCCCGGACCAGGATCGACGCGTCGGCCGGCGAGCTCGTCGAGGAGCGGGACACCGTGCAGGGCCTGGGCCTCCTGGGCTGAGTCCCCCCGGGGTCCTCGTCCCGCCGCGGCCCGGGCCGGGCTCTGCGCCCTCAGTAGCTCGTCTCCTCCCGCACCTCGTCGAAGGCGTGGCTGAGGCCGGCGAGGGCGGGGGCCTGTGCCCTGAGGACGTCGATGTCGCCCCGCACCACGAGGCGCCCCGTCGTGAAGGCGTCGTGGGGGGCCAGGGCGCCGGTCGCGATCGAGACTGCGGTGTCCCATGTGGCCGCCAGGGTCACGTCGGCCGACACGTCGGGCCGCTCCGGCGCGATGAGCACCACCCCCCGCTCGGCGGTGACGAGGTACGAGACGTCGCCGTCGGGTCCTCCGGTCACCACCTGGAGCAGGCGCAGCGTCGAGTCCCGGGTGGCGTCCCGCACCGCGTCGCTCGCATCCAGCGCGGCCTGCACGGCATCGAACCACGCCGGGCTGAGGAACCGCACGGCTGGCACCTTCCCAGCCGCTGCTCGTGGCTACCGTCGAGCCGTGCACGACGTCGGTCGGACGGGGGCGTCCTGAGCGGGCCGTCGGCTGCCGACGAGGGTCGTCACCGCCCCGGTCCTGACCGCCTGTGGGAGGAGAGCTGGCACCTCGACTTCGCCGACGACGACGGATCCTTCGGGGGCTTCGTCCGCCTCGGGATCCTGGCGAACGAGGGCCTGAGCGCCGTCTGGGTGGGGGTGGTCGGCGACGGCCGGCGGTTGGTGACGGTGGTGGAGCAGCAGGCACCCGTCCCGCGGGCGGAGGCGCTCGACCTCCGGTCCGAGGCGCTGTGGCTCGACCTCGTGTGCGAGGCGCCGCTCGAGCACTGGAGCGTGGGGCTCGAGGCCTTCGGGGTGGCGCTCGACGAGCCCGGTGACGCGTTCCGCGGCCTGCGCGGCGACCGGATCGGGGTCGGGCTCGACCTCGGCTGGGAGTCGTCGGGCGAAGCGGTGGCGCTCGGCACCCAGGGCTACGAGCTGGCCTGCGAGGTGCACGGCGAGGTCCTCCTCGGCGACGAGGTGCTCACCTTCGACGGGTGGGGCAGCCGCCGCCACACCTGGGGCGTGAACGACTGGCGGGCCGGTGCCTCGTCCTTCGGGGCGGGGCAGCTCGACGACGGCAGCCGCTGGGCGGTGTCGGTCCCGGTGCCGGGCGGCGCGACGTCGCACCCGGTGGGCGCCTGGGTGCGCGACGACGGCGCCGGACGGGCCGACGGCCTCCCGGGCGTGGTCACGGTCGGCTTCGACGGGCAGGAGCTCGTCAACGAGGTGCGCCACCTCTCGCCGGTGCCGCTCGACGACGGGGGTCGTTCCGCCCGTGCGGTCCATGCCCTCTGCCACAGCACGACCGGGGACGGGCGGGCGGGTGCCGCGTGGGTGGTGCTCGTGCGACCCGGCAGCTGACGGGACCCGGGCCCGTTCGGCGGGTCAGAGGTGGTCGGCCAGCTCGACCACCGAGTCGAGGATGTGGGTGTGGGGGGCGGCCTCGAGCGCAGCTCGGTCGTGGGCACCGGTGAGGACGCCTGCCACGACCGACGCCCCGGCCCGCGTCCCGGCGAGCAGGTCGCTGGCGGTGTCCCCGGCGACCGCGACGTCCCGCACGTCCTCTGCGCCGAGGCGCATGGCGGCGGTGAGCACGAGGTCGGGGAACGGACGGCCCCTGACCCCGTCACCCGGGGAGAGGGCCAGGTCGACCAGGTCGTCCCAGCCGAGCCGCTCGAGGAGCATCGAGCGGGTCGAGGCCGAGAAGCCGGTGGTCAGGCAGATGCGGGTGCCGCGTGCTCGGAGGTCGTCGAAGAGGGCCTCCACGCCGGGGATGGGACGCACGCCCTCCTCGCGGACCTGTCGGTCGTAGGCGGCCTCGAACGCAGTGGTCGCCCTCCGAGCCGCCTCGTCCTCACCGAGCAGCGCCCGGAAGACCTCGATCTTCGACTGGCCCATCGTCGTGCGGACGTGGTCGAGCTGCTCCCCGGTGGGTGTCAGCCCCAGGGTGGCGAAGGCGTCGTGGAACGACTGCTCGACCGCGCCGCCGTCGATCACGGTGGTGCCGGCCATGTCGAGCGCGACCACCGTGATCATGCGACCTCCGCCATCGTCGCCTCGGCGATGGCGGGTGACAGCGTCATCCCCCGGCCCCCGGGGCCGGTCACCAGCCACACGCCGGGCACGGGCTCGTCGCGGTGGCAGAGGGCGCCCTCGACGTGCTGGGAGTACACGCCCGACCACCGACGCACGACCGGGGGCAGCGGACGGCCCAGCAGCGCCTCCACCCGGCGGAGCAGCTCGGCGTACGGCCGCTCGTCCAGGGCGAAGTCGAACGGCTCGTCGTGCCGGTGGGTGTCGCCGATGGTCAAGCCGCCGCCGGCGCGCTGCGAGACGAGCAGCTGCATGGCGAAGCCGGCGGCCAGCTCGTCCTGCGGGGGGAGCAGGTCGCGGGCGGGCACGTCGAAGGCCGGGTAGTAGCGCAGCGAGTCGCCGTCGGCCAGCGAGGTGGCGAGGCGCTGGCCGAGCGGTGCGGTCTCGAGCATCTGGAGCTGGACCCGTCGCAGCGGCGCCCCCGCCAGCAGCTCGGCCACGGGTCCGTCCGACACCGCTCCCGGGCAGACGATCACGAGGTCGCCGGAGTGGACCCGGCCCCGCTGGTCGACGACCCGTCCGCCGGTGATCGACGTCGCCATCGTCGCCGGGCACCACTCGTAGCCGTCCCCGGCGAGGAGGGCGCTCCGGAGGGCGGGGAGGGCCGCCCGTGGCTCCACCACGGCGTCGGTCCGGCACCACAGCGCAGCCGTGAACGCTCCTTGCAGCACCGGGTTCCGGGCGCGGGCGGCGGCCACGTCCAGCAGCTCGAAGCCCCGTACCCCGGCGTCGTCGCGGTCGCACACCTCGGTGAGGACCGCCTCCTCCTCCTCGCTGGCCACGAGCGTGAGCGAGCCGTCGGCCCGGAACCCGACGCCAGGAGCGGTGACAGCCAGCTCCTCCCACAGCGCCCGGGCCCGCAGGGCGGCCTGCAGCTCCGGGCCGACGGCCCGGCCGCTCACCCACACGAGGCCGAAGTTGCGCACCGTGGCACCTCGGGGCTCCCCGTCCCTGTCGAGGTGGCGGACGTGCCAGCCGTGGCGGCGAGCCATCACCGCGTGCATCGTCCCGAGGATGCCGCCGCCGACGACGACGACCTGGGGCGCTCCCATCAGGCCCGCAGCTCGGCGAGCACGCCGAAGTGGTCGCTCGGCCACACCCCGTCCACCGGCTCGTCGCCGACGACCCGGCACCGCAGCGGCTGCCCCCGCCCGTCCTCCCGGCGCCAGCCGGCGAACACGTAGTCGATCCGCCGGTCGTGCTCGAACGCCGCTGCGGCGAAGGGGTTCTCGTTCGACCAGGTGCTGCCGTCTCCGGTGCGGTTGGTGGCGGCCCAGGCGTCGACGAACACCGTTCCGGCGGTGGGGACGGCGGCCTTGCCGGTCATCATCCGGATCTCCTCGGCGTCGGGGTCGGCGTTGAAGTCGCCGCAGACGATGGCCGGGTAGCTGCGCGGCCGCTTCGACGCCACCAGCGCACACACCTCCCGCACCTGCTGCTGGCGGGCCGCGCCGTGGTCGTAGCGCCAGTTCAGGTGGGTGGAGAAGACCTGCAGCGGGCCACCGGGCGCCTCGACGTCGACGGCCAGGACCAGTCGCTCCTCGTCTCGGTCCACGGCATCCGGGCTGAGCTCGGCGCTCCCGCTGCCCGTGATCGGCCAGCGGGAGAGGACCGCGTTGCCGAAGCCGACGTCGTCGAGCACCAGGCGGTGCGCCACCGCCACGTGGTAGCCGAGGGCATCGGCGATGCGGTGCGCGCTCGACGTGCCGTCGGCCACCCACACCTCCTGCAGCCCGACGAGGTCGGGGTCGAGCCGCCCGATCGTCTCGGTGATGGCCGGGAGCCGCTGCTCCCACGGACCGAAGCGCCACCAGAGGTTCCAGCTCAGCACCGAGAGGGTCGGGTCGCCGGACACGACCGCCACCCTAGGTGCGGCTCCCATCGGCGCCGGGGCTCGGGGCTCGAGCCCCGACCTGCGGCCGTCGGAGCCGCCCGGGCCCGCCCGGCTGTCAGACCCGGTCGTAGAGGATGGCCCGCTTCACCTCTTCGATGGCGTGGGTGACCTTGATGCCCCGGGGGCACGCGTTGGAGCAGTTGAACGCCGTGCGGCACCGCCACACACCCGACTTCTCGTTGAGGATGTCGAGGCGGTCGGCGGAGCCCTCGTCGCGCGAGTCGAAGATGAAGCGGTGGGCCTGCACGATTGCCGCAGGACCCACGTAGGACGAGTTGCCCCAGTACACGGGGCACGACGTGGTGCACGCCGCGCACAGGATGCACTTGGTCGTGTCGTCGAACCGCTCCCGGTCCTCCGCCGTCTGGTGGCGCTCCTTGTAGCCGGGCTCGTCGCTCGTGATGAGGTACGGCAGCACGGAGCGGTACTGGGCGAAGAACGGCTCCATGTCGACCACGAGGTCCTTGATGACCGGCAGCCCCCGGATCGCCTCGAGGGTGATCGACGTGCCCACCTCCTGGATCAGCAGCTGGCAGGCGAGGCCGTTCTCCCCGTTGATGACCATGGCGTCGGAGCCGCAGACGCCGTGGGCGCACGACCGGCGGAACGTGAGCGTCCCGTCCTGGTACCACTTCGCCTGGTGCAGCACGTCGAGCACCCGGTCGGTGCCCTCGACGCCGTCGACCACGAACTCCTGCCAGTGCGGCTTGTCGTCGGTCTCGGGGTTGAACCGCTTCACCTTCAGCGAGACGGTCATCCGCTCGACCGGGGTCGGGCCCTCCTCGCCGGTGGGCTCGGACTGCCCGCCCTCGCTCCGCTCCATGGTCGCTGCCATCAGTACTTCCTCTCCATGGGCACGTAGAGGTCCCCGTCGACCGGCTTGTAGTCGAGCGTCACGGTCCCGTCCGGCTGGCGGGTGACCATCGTGTGCTTCATCCAGTTGGCGTCGTCGCGGATCGGGTGGTCGTCGCGCCAGTGGGCGCCACGGCTCTCGGTGCGGGCCCGGGCGGAGACGACCACGGCCTCGGCCAGGTCGACGAGGTAGCCGAGCTCGAGCGCCTCGGTGATGTCGAAGTTGAAGACCTCGCCCTTGTCGTCGATGCCCACCCGCTCGACCCGCTCCTTCAGGTCGTCGAGGACGGTGACCATCTCCGACAGGCTCTCCTCGGTGCGGAACACCGAGGCCTTGTCCATCATGTGGTCCTGCAGCTCGGAGCGGATCTCGGCCGCCTTCTCCGTGCCGGTCGAGGCGAAGATCCGCTCGATCCGCTCCCGCACGTCGTCCGACGCGTCGGCCGGCAGGGGGGCGTGGTCGGCGGTCTTGACGAACTGCGCCATGCTGCGCCCGCCGCGCTTGCCGAACACGACGATGTCGAGCAGCGAGTTGGTGCCCAGCCGGTTGGCGCCGTGGACGCTCACGCAGGCGCACTCGCCCGCCGCGTAGAGGCCGGGGAAGACGGTGCCCTCGGCGTCGACCACCACCTCGCCGTCGATGTTGGTGGGGATGCCGCCCATCGCGTAGTGCGCGGTCGGCTGGATCGGGATGCCCTGCGTCTTCGGCTCGAGGCCCATGTAGGTGCGCACGAACTCGGAGATGTCGGGGAGCTTGGCGTCGATCTGCTCGGGCGGCAGGTGGGTGAGGTCGAGGTGGACGTAGTCCTTGTTCGGGCCGATCCCCCGGCCCTCCTTGATCTCGGTGAGGATCGCCCGCGAGACCATGTCCCGGGGGGCGAGGTCCTTCACGGTGGGGGCGTAGCGCTCCATGAACCGCTCGTTGTCGACGTTGCGGAGGATGCCACCCTCACCCCGGGCCGCCTCGGACAGGAGGATGCCGAGCTTGTAGATGCCGGTCGGGTGGAACTGGAAGAACTCCATGTCCTCCATCGGGATGCCCCGGCGGTACAGCAGCCCGGGCCCGTCGCCCGTGAGGGTGTGGGCGTTGGAGGAGACCTTGAACATCTTCCCGAAGCCACCGCTCGCGAACAGGATCGCCTTCGTGGCGAAGACGTGGAGGTCGCCGGTCGCCTGCTCGTAGGCGACGCAGCCGGCGACGCGACCCTCGCTGAAGGTGACGTCGAGGACCTGGAACTCGTTGAAGAAGTTCACGTCCCGCTTGACGCACTGCTGGTAGAGCGTCTGGAGGATCATGTGGCCGGTGCGGTCGGCCGAGTAGCAGGCCCGCCGGACGGGCGCCTCGCCGTGGTTGCGGGTGTGGCCGCCGAAGCGGCGCTGGTCGATCTCGCCGTCGGGCGTGCGGTTGAACGGCAGCCCGTAGTGCTCGAGCTCGATGACGGCGTCGATCGCCTCACGGCACATCACCTGGGCGGCGGACTGGTCGACGAGGTAGTCACCGCCCTTCACCGTGTCGAAGGTGTGCCACTCCCAGCTGTCCTCCTCCACGTTGGCCAGGGCGGCGCACATGCCGCCCTGCGCCGCCCCGGTGTGCGACCGGGTGGGGTACAGCTTCGTGATCACCGCCAGCCGGCACTCGCCTGCAGCCTCGATGGCGGCCCGCAGGCCGGCGCCCCCTGCACCGACGATGACGGCGTCAAAGCTGTGGTGGTGGATTCGCACCTTCGAATCATCGCATCGCCCCCTTTCCTGCGCGCAATCGCTCCGAGGGGCTAGCCGGACCTCCGGGTGATGGTGGCGCAGTCCCGGTTCGACGAGTCGTGGCTCCCCCCGGCGAGGTCGAGGTCGACCTCCAGGTCGCCGGGCGCATCGGGCACCACCACCGAGAGCGTCCCGACCCGCACGACGGCGTCGGCAGGCACGTCCCCCTGCCAACGCCGGGTGTGGGACCCCCCGGGCCAGCGCAGCGTGGCCGTGACCACCGCCCCCTCGATGGCGACACGGAGGTCGGAGACGACGTGGACGTCGAGCGCCAGTGCGTCACCGGGGGTGACGACCGCAGGCAGCCGCTCGCTCACCACGATGACCGGGCGGCAGGCGGCGACGAGCGCGTGGAACCCGGCCTTCGGCACCCGGTCGTGGTCGAGCACCGACCACGACACCGCCGGGTGGGCGTCGGCGAGCATGAACGCCGCGAAGCCGCCCGCCGGCGCGTACTTCAGGCGACGGATGGCCTCGACGTGGTGCTTGAGCAGCGTGGCCTGGTACGCCTGGGTCGCTCTCGCCCACGACGCCAGGGTCGGGTGCCCGGTCGCAGGCACGTGGCGCTCGAGGATGGCTCGCTGCAGCCCGGCGGTCCGCTCGAGTCGGGCCCAGTCGAGGTCCGGCCACCGCGCCGGGTCGAGGAGCTCATGGGTGCTGGGGATGGCCTGCGCGCCGAACTCGCTGAGGAAGCGGGCCATGCGCGGCCACGCCCGCAGGAAGCCGGGCAGGTCCCGCTCGTGGCCGTGGTACCACCCGAAGTAGAGGTGGGCGTCGGTGCCCCCGGAGCCGGGGTGGGGGAGCACGCCCGAGTGGGCGATGACGGGACGGCTCCTGTCCGCCCCCTCGATCGCCCGCTTCACGGTCCGGTCGAGCACCGTCTTGTTCCACGACGGGAGCTGCTGGGCGGCCATGAACCGCCCCCGCACCTTCGCCATCTCGGCCTGCCCCGTCGTGCGCCCCGGCTCGATGTCGAGCGCCAGCGGCTCGTTGTGCCCGCACCAGATGGCCACCGAGGGGTGGTGCCCGAGGTGGTCGACCATCGCCGCTGCCTGGACCGCAGCCTGCTTGCGGATGGTGCGGGCGTAGCCCCACTGGAGCGGGAAGTCCTGCCACAGCAGCAGCCCCGCCTCGTCGGCCGCCTCGTACAGCTCGGGCCTGCTGACGTGGGCGTGCAGCCGGAGCAGGTCGAGCCCGGCGTCCTTGGCGAGGGCCACGTCCCGCCGGAGCTCGTCGACGGTCGCCTCCCCCAGGGCCATGCGGGTCGGCCCCTGGTTGGCCCCCTTCAGGAAGAGCTTCTCGCCGTTGACGGACAGGACCCAGCGCGCCATGGCCAGCGACCGCAGCCCGATCCTCCGGGTGAGGCGGTGGCTGCACGAGCCGTCCACCTGCACCTCGACGGCGACGTCGTGCAGCGTCGCCGGGCCCAGGGCGTGCGGCCACCACAGGGCTGGCCGGTCGACGGAGACCTGCCACTCGACGAAGTTGCTCCCCTCGGCGACGGGCCGGTCGACGACGTCGTCGATCTCCCCGACCGCCGTGTGCAGCGACACCGTCCTGGCGGCGTCGCTGTCCAGCTCGGCCGAGAACGACACGACAGCCCGCTCGGTGGTCGCCTCGGTGCAGATCACCCGGAGGCTGCGCGCCCTGACGGGTCCGGTGTGCTCGAGGCGCACCGGCCGCCAGATCCCGCCCGGGTTCCAGTCCGGGTCGATGCAGTCCCAGTGCTGGAAGACGCCGGTGATGTTGCGCTTGGCCGTGCGGTCGTCCTGGCGGGCGCAGGTGACCTCGACCGCCAGCGTGTGCTCCGACCGCTCGGCCAGGGAGCCGGTGATCTCGAAGGAGTGGCGCACGAAGTAGCCCTCGGTGTCGCCCAGGTAGGCCCCGTCGAGCCAGACGTCGCCCTGGTAGAAGAGGCCGTCGAGCACGAGCCAGGCCCGGTCGCCGGCGGCCGGGGCGTCGCCCTCGAAGGTGCGGCGGTGCAGCACCGGGCCGTCGGTGAGGGCGAGCTCCGGGGTCGAGCGCCAGTGACCGGGGACCTGCACCTCGGCCCAGTGGTCGTCGCGGTGGTCGGGGTGGGCGAAGGCCCGGCGGAGCCCCTCGTCCGCCACCACCGCCCGCCACGGCCCGCCGAGGTCGAGCGGGTCGGGCCGGTGGTCGGGAGCCGGCGCCATGACCGGGAGAGGCTAGGTGGTGGGCGGGCCCTCATCCGGGGGGCGGCAGGGATACGTTGGGCCACATGACGTCCCGACCCGCCACCCTCGGCCAGCTCCGCGACTCCGGCTGGGAGTCGGTGCCGGTGAAGGAGGAGGTCCGCCGCAACGCGGTGACCCGCATCCGAGCCGGGGAGCCGCTGTTCCCCGGTGTCCTCGGGTACGAGGACACCGTCCTCCCCCAGCTCGAGAACGCCCTCCTCGCCGGCCACGACATCATCTTCCTGGGCGAGCGGGGCCAGGCGAAGACCCGCATGATCCGGAGCCTGGTCGGCCTGCTCGACGAGTGGCTGCCGATCGTGGCCGGCTCCGAGATCAACGACGACCCGTACGCCCCGTCCTCCCGCTACGCCCGCGACCTCGTGGCCTCCAAGGGCGAGGAGGCGCCGGTCGAGTGGATCCACCGGGACACCCGCTACGGCGAGAAGCTGGCCACGCCGGACACCTCGATCGCCGACCTCATCGGGGAGGTCGACCCCATCAAGGTGGCGGAGGGCCGCTACCTCTCCGACGAGCTCACGCTCCACTACGGCCTCGTCCCCCGCACCAACCGGGGCATCTTCGCCATGAACGAGCTGCCCGACCTGGCGGAGCGGATCCAGGTGGGCCTCCTCAACGTGCTCGAGGAGCGCGACGTGCAGGTGCGCGGCTACAAGGTGCGCCTCCCGGTCGACGTCCTGCTCGTCGCCTCCGCCAACCCCGACGACTACACGAACCGCGGGCGTATCATCACCCCGCTCAAGGACCGCTTCGGCAGCCAGATCCGCACGCACTACCCCCTCGACGTCGACACCGAGATGGCCATCGCCGACCAGGAGCGCGACGCCTACGCCGCCGACGGGATGCGGGTGGCGATGCCCGCCGAGCTGGCCGAGGTGGTGGCGACGATCTCCCACCTCGCTCGCGTGAGCCCCCACGTCAACCAGCGGTCGGGCGTGTCGGTCCGCCTCACCGTGGCCAACCACGAGACGCTGCTGGCCAACGCCACCCGCCGGTCCCTCCGCCTCGGCGAGACCGAGGTCGTCCCCCGCACGAGCGACCTCGAGGCCCTCGTCGCCTCCACGATGGGCAAGATCGAGGTCGAGACGATGGACGACGGCCGCGACGAGGTCGTCGTCGAGAACCTCGTGAAGGCAGCGATGCTCACCGTGTTCAAGCAGCGCTTCAACACCGGCCAGCTGGTGGGGATCGTCGCGGCCTTCGACGAGGGCCGCATCGTCCACGCCGGGGACGACGTGCCGTCGGCCACCTACGTCGACCTCGTGGCCACCGTCCCCGAGCTGCGGGAGCCCGTGGCCACCCTGACCGGCGACGACGAGAGCCCGGCGGCGGTGGCGTCGGCGGTCGAGTTCATCCTCGAGGGCCTCCACCTCTCGAAGCGCCTCAACAAGGACTCGGCCGGGGGCCGGTCGGCCTACCGGTCGCGCTGATGGTGGCGTCGCCCGGGCGCCGCGGGTCCCGCCCGGCGTGGGTGCGGGTGGTCGCCATCGTGGCCGTCGTCGCCATCGTCTCCTCGTTCGTCGCCGGCCTCATCACGGCCCTCGTGTGACCGCCGCTGCCCGGCGGGTGGGGGCGTCCCGCCTATAGCGTGCCCGGTCCGATGATCGAGACGATCGCCTTCGACGGCGACGACACGCTGTGGCACAACGAGACGCTCTTCTCGATCACCCAGGCACGCTTCGCCGAGCTGCTCGCGCCGTACGGCGACTTCGACGACCTGCCCGAGAGCCTGGTGGCGACGGAGCGCCGCAACCTCCTCGTCTTCGGCTACGGGATCAAGGGCTTCATCCTCTCGATGATCGAGACCGCCATCGAGGTCACCGACAGTCGGGTGGCGGCCGCTGACATCCAGGCGATCATCGACGCCGGCAAGGCCATGCGGGACCACCCCGTGGAGCTGCTCGACGGGGTGCGTGAGGTGGTCGAGGCGCTGGCCACCGGGTCGCAGCGGCTCATGGTCATCACCAAGGGCGACCTCTTCGACCAGGAGAGCAAGCTCGCACGATCGGGCCTGGCCGAGCTGTTCGACGTGATCGAGATCGTCTCGGAGAAGGACACGTCGACGTACCAGCGGATCCTCGACCGCCACCACGTCGACCCGGCGGCCTTCCTGATGGTGGGCAACTCAGTGCGATCGGACGTCCTCCCCGTCGTCGAGGTCGGCGGCCGCGCCGTCCACGTGCCCTACGAGGTGACGTGGGCCATCGAACGGGTGGAGGCGGTGGACGGCGGGCGCCCGGGCGTCTGGGAGCTCGACAGCCTCAGCGCCCTGCCCGACCTGCTGTCCGAGCTCGACCACGCCTGAGGGTCGGCGCGCCCGCTCCGGGTGCGCTGCTCACGCCCGCCCCGTCACCAGCTGGCGGAGGGCGCCGAGCTGGGCCTCGGTGCCGATGGCGATGAGCACCTCGCCGGCGTCCATCACCTCGTTCGGGTCGGGGTTCGTGCGGAACGCCCCCCCGGCGTCGCGCATGGCGAGCACGAGGGCGCCGGTGGCGTCGCGGAGGTGGGCGTCGCGCAGGGAGCGTCCGACGACCGGGGTGCCGGCCGCCACCGTGAGCTCGGCCAGGCGGAACTCGAGGCCGGCGTCGTGCATGGCCACGTCGAGGAAGTCGGCGACGTGGGGCTGGTTGACGAGGGCGGCCATGCGGGCGCCGCCGATGGCCTGGGGGTTCACCACGCGGTCGGCACCGGCCTGCAGGAGCAGCGCCTCGGCGGCCTCCACCCTCGCCCGGGCCACGATGAAGAGGTCCGACCGCAGCGCCCGCGCCGAGAGCGTGACGTAGACGTTGTCGGAGTCGCTGTCGAGGGCCGCCACGAGGGCCCGGGCGCGCTCCACCCCGGCCATGCGCAGCACGCCGTCGTCGGTGGCGTCACCCTCCACGACGAGGTCGCCGACGGCGGCCACCCTGGCCGGGTTGCGATCGACCACGACGACGTCGCAGCCGTCGAGCCCCCGCAGGGCAGGGGCGATGGCCCGCCCCACCCGACCCCACCCGCACACGATCACGTGGTCGTGCAGCCCGTCGATCCTCCGTTGCATCCTCCTCCTCCCGAACCGCTCGGTGATGCGACCCTCGACGGCAGACTCGAGCAGGACGCCCAATGCGTACAGCACGCTGCCCACGCCGAGGAGCACGAGCACGATGGTGAAGACCCGGAAGGCCGCGGTCGGCGCCCCGACCTCCCGGAAGCCGACCGTCGTGACCGTGGTGACCGACTGGTACAGCGCGTCGAGCGGTGACAGCCCGAGCAGCAGGTAGCCGAGCGTCCCCGCCGCGAGCACGGCCACCAGCAGGCCCAGCGCCCGCACCAGCCGAGATGCCGTCTCGTCACGTTGCTCCGCCGGGAGCCTCGTCACCGGCCGGCTCTCACGGCGCCGCGCCCGGGCCGCACGACGCCGAGCGTAGGCGCTCGGTCCCGGGGGGTGGGGCGAGGACGGGGGCGGCACCGCACGAGGATCCGACAGCGACGCTCGTCACGTCAACGTTCACCTCCTCGCCACGCGATCGCCTCGCGCTCAGCATGCGGATCGGCCACCATGGGGCGGTGCCCCAGGACGTCCTGCCGACCCCGGAGCGGCCTTCCGTCCTCGTGCACCTGGTCGGCGAGCTCGACCTGGCGGCAGCGCCCGACCTCAGGACCAAGCTGGCCGGCCTGCTCGATCAGGGCGAGCGGGACGTGGTCGTCGACCTCGGCGGGGTCACGTTCTTCGACACCAGTGCCCTCGAGCCCCTCGTGGAGGGCCACCACCGCGGTCTCTCGAGCGGGGTCAGGCTCGTCCTCTGCCACATCCCGCCGCACGTGCGCCGGGTCCTCGAGATCACCGGTCTCGACCGGGTCCTCGAGACCCGCTGAGGCCCGACCGGTGCCGGGGCGCAGCTCAGGACGGCTCCAGCACCCCTGCCCTGAGGTCCTCCAGGCAGGCGGGACCGACACCGATCCCGGCGAGGTAGCCCTCCACCGAGCCGTGACGCTCCCGGAGCTGGCCGAGGAACCTCAGCATCGCCTCGGGCGGGCACGACAGGAAGGCCTTCGGCTGGCGGGCCATCTCCTCGCTCAGGTCGGGTCTGGTGGCGACGAGCCAGGCCACGAGCTGCTCGACGGCGGCGGCGCTCAGGTGGTAGTCGGCGGCCACGACGTCGTCGGCCACGCCGAGCGCCGACAGCACCAGGGCGGCCAGGACGCCCGTCCGGTCCTTGCCGGCGGAGCAGTGGAACACCGCCGGGAGCCGGGCCGGCGAGGCCAGGATGGCGAACCCCGCGGCGATGGCGGCTGCACCCTCGTCGAGCATCTGGACGTAGTGGGTCGAGAGGAACGACACCGGCTCGACGTCGACCTCCTCGGGGACGCCCCAGGTGGTCCGCAGGATCGGCAGGTGGATCACCTCGGGACCGACGGGTGCGAAGGCGCCGGCGTCGACCTCACCTGTCGTCCTGAGGTCGAGCACCGTCCGCCACCCCAGGTGGTCGAGCGACGAGGTGGCCTCCGCCGGGATGCGGTGGAGGCCGTCGGCCCGGTAGAGCACCTGCCAGCGGACCGACCTCCCGTCCGCCGTCGGGTAGCCGCCGAGGTCACGGATGTTGAAGGCCCCATCGCAGCCGATGTGGCGAGCACGGGAGAGGACGGGCATGTTCGCGACGGTAGGGAGGGCGGGTGCACGGACGGCTCCCCCACGGTGAACGGGGCGCGAACCTCTCGGGCCACGCCGGCCCGGACCGGCCGGCCGACCGGTCACCGAGCCTTCACCGGCCGTTCGACCAGCGGCCATCTGCGAAGGCACGGCCGGACACCTGTCGTCACGACACTGCCCCGGGATCGACAGCCCACGAGGACCGCGCCGCGGACCATGGATGGAGGAGCAACGTGACGACCACCGAGCAGCAGCACGATCCGGAGGACCGGGACGACGTCTACGGCAACGGCGAGACGCTCCAGGAGGTGGTGAGCCGGTTCAGCCGTCGCCGCGTGCTCGGTGGTGCGGCGGCCGCCGCCGTCGCCGCCGCCGTGAACCCCTTCACCGGGCTGACCCGGGCGGCCGCCGAGCCCGTGGGCCAGGGCCTGGGGCCCGGCCCGGCCGGCCCCGACAGCGGGTCGCTCGGGTTCGAGCCCGTGCCCCCGAGCACGGCCGACGGCCTGTTCCTGTCGCCGGGCCACGTCGGCAACGTGCTGATCGCCTGGGGCGACCCGATCTTCGCAGGGGTGCCGGCGAAGGACCCGCGCACGCTCACGCCTGGCGACCAGGAGCAGCGCTTCGGGTACAACAACGACTACGTCGCGTTCATCCCCCTGCCCTACCAGGACGCCGAGCGGCGCGGCCTGCTGTGGGTCAACCACGAGTACACCGACGCCCAGAACATGTTCCCGGGCTACGACCCGGAGGCGCCGTCGCTCACCTTCGAGCAGGTGCTGGTCGAGCTCCACGCCCACGGCGGGTCCATCGTCGAGGTCGAGCGCGTGGGGCCCGGGTGGCGACCCGTCCTCGGTGGCCGCTACAACCGCCGGATCACGGCGAACACGCCGATGGAGATCACCGGCCCGGCCGCCGGGCACCCCTGGCTCCAGACGAACGACGACCCGACCGGCCGGCGGGTCTTCGGCACCCTGAACAACTGCGCCGGCGGCCTCACCCCGTGGGGGACCGTCCTCACGTGCGAGGAGAACTTCAACGGGTACTTCGGGAACCTCTCGGCGGTGGAGGACCCGGTCCTCGCCGCCAGCTACCGGCGCTACGGGCTCAGCGACGCCGGGGCCGGCTACCAGTGGCCGTGGCACGTCCACCGGTTCAACCTGGGCATCGAGCCCAACGAGCCGAACCGCCACGGCTGGGTGGTGGAGATCGACCCGCTCGACCCCAGCTCCACGCCGAAGAAGCGCACCGCCCTCGGCCGCTTCAAGCACGAAGGCGCAGCCGTCGCCATCTCGCGCGCCGGGAAGGCCTGCGTGTACTCCGGCGACGACGAGCGCTTCGACTACGCCTACAAGTTCATCTCCGAGCGCAGCTTCGACCCCGGCAACAAGGCGACGGGCAGGGACATCCTGGAGAGCGGGACGCTGCACGTGGCGAAGTTCAACGACGACGGCTCCGGCGAGTGGATCCCGGTGGTGCACACCGACCCCCGCCTCTCGGGCACGTTCGGCTCGCAGGCGGAGGTGCTGATCCGCACCCGCGAGGCCGCCGACCTCCTGGGCGCCACGAAGATGGACCGGCCGGAGGACTTCCAGCGGGACGCAGCGACCGGACGGGTGTACCTCGCCCTCACGAACAACACGAACCGCGGGAAGGAGGGCTCGCCGGGTCCCGACGCCGCGAACCCCCGGCCGGCGAACGCCTACGGGCACATCATCGAGATCACCGAGCTGTTCGCGGATCCCGGGGAGCTCGGCTTCACGTGGGAGATCTTCATGCTGTGCGGACCCGAGGGGGACCCGAGCCGCAAGTTCGGCTCAGTCGACCCCGCCACGGTGGGTGACATCGCCAACCCCGACAACCTCACGTTCGACTCCTACGGCAACCTGTGGATCACGACCGACGGCCAGCCGGGCAGCCTCGAGCAGAACGACACGCTGCAGGCCTGTCCCACCACGGGTCCCGATCGTGGCCGGGTGAAGCGGTTCCTCACCGCACCGAAGGGCGCAGAGGTCACCGGGCCCTGCTTCACCCCTGCGAACACCACCTTGTTCGTGGCCATCCAGCACCCGGGTGAGAACGGCACGCTGGCCGAGCCGGAGAGCCGCTGGCCCGACTACGTGAACGGCTTCCCCCGCCCGGCGCTGTGGTGGGTGACCAAGCCGGAGGGGAACCCGAGGGTGGGCTCCTGACGGCTCCGTGACGGCACCGGGGGGAGGTGGCGGGGCAGGATCGCCGGCCGGCCCGACCTCGCCCCTCCCCCCCCGCTGAGCGGCGCCACCACGGCGGCCCGCCTCGCCCGCATTCCTGGCAACCTGTCGAGCGTGAGGATCCCGATGTTCGAACGACGCTCCGCCCGCCTCCTGGCCGGAGGTCTCGCCACCACCGTGGCCATGTCGGCGGCGGTGCTCACTGCGCCGTCCTCGGGCGCCGCGCCCGGCAGCGGCCGGGCGGCCGGTGGCCCGAAGCCCGTCGAGGTGCAGCTCCTCGCCCTCAACGACTTCCACGGCAACCTCGAGCCGCCGACCGGTTCCGGCGGGGTCACCCAGACGGGGGTCAGCCCGACGGGCACGCCGGTGACGGTCCCCTCCGGCGGCGCCGAGCACCTGGCCACGCAGCTCGCGCAGCTGGCGGCGCAGCAGAAGAAGCGCAACACGATCACGGTGGCAGCCGGCGACCTCATCGGCGCGTCGCCCTTGCTCTCGGCCGCCTTCCACGACGAGCCCGCCATCGAGTCCCTCGGCCTCGCCGGCCTCGACTACGCCAGCGTCGGGAACCACGAGTTCGACGAGGGCGCAGCCGAGCTGCTGCGCATCCAGGGTGGCGGCTGCCACCCCGTCGACGGCTGTGCGGACGGCACCCCGTACGAGGGGGCTGCCTTCCAGTACCTCTCCGCCAACGCCTTCGTGACCGAGACCGGCCAGCCGCTCCTGCCTCCCTACGCCATCCACAAGGTGCAGGGCGTGAAGGTCGGCTTCATCGGCATGACGCTCGAGGGGACGAAGGAGATCGTCAGCCAGCAGGGCGTGGCCGGCCTCGACTTCACCGACGAGGCCGACACGGCCAACCGGTACGCGGCGGAGCTGCGAGCGCAGGGGGTGGAGGCGATCGTCGTCCTCCTGCACGAGGGCGGCTCCCAGACGGGGACCGACGCCTACCAGATCAACGGGTGCAACGGGTTGGCGGGGCCGATCGTCGAGCTGGCGGCCCGCATGGACGACGCCATCGACGTCGTGGTGAGCGGTCACACCCACCAGGCCTACAACTGCGAGCTCTCCGGCAAGCTCGTGACGAGCGCCAGCTCCTTCGGCCGCCTGGTGACCGACATCGACCTGCGGATCGACCGCCGCAGCGGCGACGTCCTGCACGCCGTCGCCGACAACGTGATCGTCACGCGCGACCTGGCCAAGGACCCGGTCCAGACGGAGCTCATCGCCCGCTACCGGGAGGCCCTCGGGCCGCTCGCCGCAGAGGTCGTGGGCACCACGACCACCGCGCTGACGCGCGCGCAGGAGACGCTCTTCGGCAACGTCAGAGGCGAGTCGTCGCTCGGCAACGTGATCGCCGACGCCCAGCTGGCCGCCACCGACGACGAGCAGGGCGCGGTGGCCGCCTTCATGAACCCGGGCGGGGTGCGGGCCGACCTCGACGCCGGGCCCGTCACCTACGAGGAGGCGTTCGCCGTCCAGCCCTTCGCCAACAACCTGGTGACGCTCGACCTCACCGGGACCCAGCTCCAGTGCCTCCTCGAGCAGCAGCTCCAGGTGGGGAGGACGCTGTACCCGTCGTCGACGGTCTCCTACGTCGTCGACCCCGCCGGGACCACCGCCGCCGCCGGGGCCGACCCGTGCAACGGGACCGTCGTGGTCGACGCCAGCGTCACGATCGGCGGCGTGCCCGTGGCACCGGCGAGCACCTACCGCATCACCGTGAACAGCTTCCTGGCCGGCGGTGGCGACGGCTTCACCGTGCTGCGGGCGGGCACGAACGCCGTCACGGGGGTCATCGACCTCGACGCCCTCACCGCCCACCTCGGCGAGCGCTCGCCGTTGGCCGCCCCGACCGACGACCGCATCCGCACGGCGGGGTGACGTCCGCCGCCCGAGACGCCGGGCGGAGCCCCACGCTGATGGGCCCCGCCCGCCGGGCCACCAGCGAGTCAGGCTCCTTCCGCCGGGCCGCCTGGCGGTGCGGCCCTGCCGCCAGGTCGCCTGCTGTCGGGGCCGCGCTTGCCGGGTCACGTGGCCGACGGGGGCCCCGCTCGCCGGGCCGCCTGCCGGTGGGGACCCGGCCCCGGTGGGGCGCCTCATCAGGCGGGCGAGGTGGCGATCCGTGGGCGCAGGACGAAGGCAGCGCCGTAGAGCAGGGCCACCAGGATCAGCAGGCTCCGGTAGCCGGTGAGCAGGGACGCGTACTCGAGCATCCCGCCCACCATGGCGCCGAGCAGGTTCGCCCCGAAGGCGGCGACCGACCGCTCGGTGTCCCGGAACCGTGACGCGAACACCAGGTTGGCCACGAAGATCGGGAAGAAGGCGAGGCTCACGGCCAGGACGAGGCGGGGGGGCGCGTCGAGCTCGAGCAGCGCATCGGCGGGGATCAGCCAGTTCAACGCAACGCCGACGAGCAGGAGGGCGTAGAGGCCCGTCGTCGACCGGATGATCACCCGCTTGCTCAGCGCCACTGCCAGCAGCACCGAGATGAGCACGCCACCGAAGACGAACACGTTCACGAACCAGGTCGTGCCGAACAGAAGTGCGAACTGGACCACGTTCTTGGTCTCGAGGAGCAGGAACGCCGCCCCCATGCAGAACAGGTCGGCGAACGGCGCCATGCGCCGGAACGGACCCCCGGCCGCCCGCACGCCCAGGAGCGAGATCACGAGCATGAAGCCGAGGGCGAGCAGGTAGAAGCTCGGGATGCTCGGTGTGCGGAGGTAGGGGAAGGGGTGGTCGTCGGTGGCGGGCTCGGGCGCCCCGGACGCCGCTGAGAACGTCTGGCCGTCGGGACAGTCGATGCTCGCAGGATCCTCGCTCACCACGATGACCGAGCTGACTCCGTAGAGCGCGTCGACGCATGGGGCCGCGCCGAAGACCTCGTGGAGGGTGCCGGCGTACCGGTCGATCAGCCACGGCTCCCGGTAGTAGTTGTACATGGCGAACACCCCGCCGTCGGCCAGGTGCTCGCGGTACGAGGCCACCGCCTCCTCGGTGAAGAGGTAGCTCTCGAGGCGCACCGACGACTGGCCCTGGAGGAGCACGAGTGAGTCGGGGAGGGCCAGCAGTATCATGTCCCACCGCTCGTCCGAGGCCTCGAGGAACGCTCGCCCGTCGGTGACGTGGGTGTGCACGCTCGGGTCGTCGTAGGGCCGGTCGGGGTGACCCCGACCGAGCTCGAGCAGGTGCGGGTCGATCTCGACGGCGTCGATCCGATCGGCGCCGCGGAGCCCTGCGAGCGACACGTCGTTGCCCGAGCCGGCGCCGATGATCAGCACGTCCCCGGGCTGCTCGGCTGCGAGGCGGTCGTAGATCGTCTGGTAGAGCGGGTTCGCCTCCGGCTCGTCCTCCTGCAGCCAGGTGGGGATGCCGTTCACCGTGGCGATCACGCCGCCGCTGGTGCCGGTCGGCTCCACACCCACCTTGTAGTACGGGGTCCAGACCGTGTCTGCTTCGGAAGACTCGACGGAGAGCACGCCGAGGAACGCCACCAGCGGCACGATGGTGAGGGCGATCGTGCCGGGACGTCGGGGGGCGATGGCCACGACGAGGCCGAGGGCGGTGGCGCCGGCCCACACGACCGGGTCGAGCTGCGCCAGGGAGAGCAGCGCGAAGGCGGCGACGCCGAGGATGCTGCCGATGAGGTCGAACTGGTATGCGTCGAGGTTGCTGAGGCGCTGGAACGACCGGGCGACCCCCTCGCCGAGGCAGGCCATGACCACGGCGACGGCGACGAACACCACGGGCAGCACGAGCCAGCGTGGAGGCCCTGACGTGTCCTGCCCGAAGAAGATGAGCTGGTCACCGGCGATGCCGACCTTCACGTCGAGCAGCCGCACGAGGACGACCAGCGTGGTGAGGGCGAGGGGAGCGAAGCGGTACAGCTGCACCTCGCTCCGACCCACCCAGAGGAAGCCGAGACCGATCCCGAGGAAGCTGCCGAGGAGGACGATGTTGGAGAAGTACGCGAGGTAGAGGACGTTGGCGCCGAGCCACCGGATGAGGGCGAGCTCGACGAAGAGCATGAGGAACGCCGTCAGGACCAGCCGGGCGCGGAGCCCGAGCGCGCCCGGGGCCCCGACGGTCATGCGTTCGAACCCATGCGGTGGAACCGTAGGTGCGACTTTGACCCGGCTGACCGACCCTCATGCGAGAGCAGCCGACGGGTGGCCCCCGTCCCCCGATCGCGCACCCGCCACGATGGCGGCGCGCCCCGTAGCCTCGGCTCATGCAGGCTCCCCGCTTCTCCTACTCGCGCTGGGACGGCACGCAGCGGGGCTTCGACCTCGACGCCGAGGCGATCCTGGCGGAGGTCACCGACGACCTGCTGTACCACGGGGACCTCAACGCCGCCCTCCGCCGGATGATGCAGACCGGCTTCCGCGACCGCAACGGCGAGCGGGTCCAGGGCATGCGGGACCTGCTGGAGAAGCTCCGCCGGCAGCGGCGCGAGCGCCTCGAGCAGCACAACCTCGGCGGCGTCTACGACGAGATCGCCGACGAGCTCCGTGAGGTGGTCGAGCAGGAGCGGGAGGGGATCGACGCCCTCGAGCAGGCGGCGCACGACTCGGGCGACCAGCGTCGGGAGGAGGTGGTGGGTGAGGCCGCAGCCGAGAAGCGCATGCACCTCGACCTGCTCCCGCCCGACCTCGCCGGCCAGGTCCGCTCGCTGAACGCCTACGAGTTCGCATCGGGCGAGGCGCGAGAGCGCTTCGAGGCGCTCATGGAGAAGCTCAAGCAGCAGCTGGCGAACCAGATGTTCGACCAGATGAGCTCGGCCATGCAGAGCCCCGATCCGGAGACGATGGCCCGGATGAAGGACATGCTGGCCGAGCTGAACCAGATGCTCGAGCAGCGGGCGAACGGCGAGGAGCCCGACTTCGACGGCTTCATGGAGCGCCACGGCGACTTCTTCCCGGAGAACCCGAAGGACCTCGACGAGCTGCTCGAGGCGATGGCGCAGCGCATGGCCGCAGCCCAGGCGATGCTCAACTCGATGACGCCCGAGCAGCGGGCCCAGCTGCAGTCGCTGTCCGACCAGCTCATGGAGGACATGGACCTCGCCTTCCAGATGCAGCAGCTGGGCGACAACCTGCGGGGGCAGTTCCCCCAGGCGGGATGGGGGAGGGGGTACTCGTTCTCGGGGGAGGACGCGCTCGGCATGGCCGAGGCCCAGGGCCTCATGGGCGAGCTCGGCGACCTCGACCAGCTCGAGAACCTCCTGCGTTCGGCGGCGAGCCCCGGCGCCCTGGCCGAGGTCGACCTCGACCGTGCCCGCCAGCTCCTCGGTGACGACGCCGCCGACTCGATCGAGCGCCTGGGGGACCTGGCGAAGATGCTCGAGGACGCCGGCCTCGTCGAGAACAAGGGCGGCCGCTACGAGATGACGCCGAGGGGGATCCGGGCGATCGGTCAGAACGCGCTCGGCGAGCTGTTCCAGCGGCTGGCGAAGGACACGCGTGGCAACCACGCCATCGAGGACCTCGGCACCGGGCACGAGCGCAGCTACCAGGCCAAGCCCTACGAGTTCGGCGACCCGTTCAACCTCGACATCGAGCGCACGGTGCGCAACGCCATCCGCCGATCCGGCGGCGGGACCCCGGTGCGGCTGTCGCCCGACGACTTCGAGATCGAGCAGACCGAGACGCTGACCAGCACCTCCACGGTGCTGATGCTCGACGTGTCGCTGTCCATGCCCATGCGCGACAACTGGCTGGCGGCGAAGAAGGTGGCGATGGCGCTGAACAGCCTCATCACGAGCCAGTTCCCCCGCGACTACATCGGCATGGTCACGTTCGGGCGCCTGGCCAGGGAGCTGCGGCCCGAGCGCCTGCCCGAGGTGAGCTGGGACTTCGACTACGGCACGAACATGCAGCACGGCCTGCTGCTCGCCCGCAAGCTGCTGGCGAAGCAGACCGGCACCAAGCAGGTGATCATGATCACCGACGGCGAGCCCACCGCGCACTTCGAGCCGGGGATGTCCGAGCCGTTCTTCAGCTACCCCCCGGTCCAGCCGACGGTCGACGCCACCCTGAAGGAGGTGATGCGGTGCACCCGGGAGGGGATCCGCATCAACACCTTCATGCTCGACGCCACCGGCTACCTGAAGACGTTCGTCGAGCGGATGACCCAGCTCAACCGCGGCCGGGCGTTCTTCACGACGCCGGAGACCCTCGGGGACTACGTGCTGGTCGACTTCCTCGACCAGCGCCGAGCCACCAGCCGCCGCCGCCCCGCCTGAACCACACAGCAGCGCGACCGTCCCCGCCTGCGGCTTGGAGCCCCCTTTGCCCCCGCGCGCCCGTTGTCAAGGACCCCCCTTGCGCCGCGTGGCGGATGGGGCGATGATGACAGTGTTGTAATTACACGGTGATCGAGTGCCCTGCTCGCCACCAGAGGGGAGCTCCGATCGTGAGCATCATCAGCCACACCGGGTCGGACGAGCGGCTGGACGAGAAGACCTGGCAGGACTACGCCAACTGCCTCGGCGTCGAGCCCGACCTGTTCTTCCCCGAGCGGGGGGCATCCACGAGGGAGGCCAAGGAGGTGTGCCGGGGCTGCGTCGTGCGCGACGAGTGCCTCGAGTACGCCCTCGTCAACGGCGAGAAGTTCGGGATCTGGGGCGGCATGAGCGAGCGGGAGCGGCGCCGCATCCGCCGCGCCCGGGCGCTGGCCCGTCGCAGCGCCACCGCCTGACCCCCCTCAGCGCGGTGCCGCCCGCTCGTGGCGGGTGATGCGAGCTTCGACGGTCCTGTCAGCCGCCAGGTCGAGCTCCTCCCACCGGTCCTCCGGCACCGCGTCGAGCACCCCCCCGGGGACCAACCCCACCAGCTCGGCACCGGCGACCGCAACCCGTGCCGCCACGGCGTCGTGGGCGCCGGCGGGGCCGACCCGGAGCGGGTCGACCAGGTTCATCGACACCTGCACCCGGTCCCCCACGGCGAGTCCGAGGGCCCGCAGCGCCGGTCCCCTGACCGCCCTCGCCACCGTCCTCGCCAGCTCGAGGTCGGGGACGGCGAGCCACACGTTGTAGGCGACGAGTGGTCGCCGGGCCCCGACGGCGGTCGCACCCGCCGTCGGGTGCGGGAGACCGGGTCCGGCTGCCGGACGCAGCCACCGGTAGGCGCCTCGTCGGACCGACGGGAGATCGGGTGCCGCCCCCCCGTACCTGAACACCGGCACCTGGAGGCTGGCACCGGACCAGGCGCAGTAGCGCTCCGCTGCCGCCTCCGCCAGGGCGTCGTGGCCGTCGAGGTCGACGAAGGGCACGACGTCGACCGCGCCGAGCCTCGGGTGCACCCCCGAGTGGCGCCGCAGGTCGATGGCGCCGAGCGCCGCGATGGCGACCCGGCGGGGCGCCTCCTCGCCGAGGAGGGTCAGGACGGACCGGTTGTGGTGCGGGTCGGCGTGCAGGTCGAGGAGGTCGTCCCCCGCAGCGGTCTCGACCGCGTGGAGGGCGGGGCCGGCGCGTCCGGCGCTGACGTTGACGACGCACACGAGCACGGGCGAACCCTGGCGTGCGGACGGAGCGGGCACCCTCGGGCGGGCGCAGACGGGCCCGACGGGCTCAGGTCGTGGTCGCGCCGGCGGCCACGCGACGCCGCTTGAGGATCCGACGCCGCTCACGCTCCGAGGAGCCGCCCCAGACGCCGTGGTCGATCCGGTGCAGCAGCGCGTACTCGAGGCACGGCGCCTTCACCGGGCACGCAGCGCAGATCCGGCGTGCCACCTCCACACCCACCCCGTCGCTCGGGAAGAACGTCGTCGGGGGCTCCTCACGGCACAACCCCCGGTGCATCCAGCTCTCATCCATGTCCGCCTCCGTTCGCTGGTTGTACGGAGCAGACAGCCAGATGGTTCCATGGTCGTTCCCGACGGCTGCTTTCGCGCACGCCGTGGCGCTGCCACCACACTGTTGCAGTGTGCCGCAAGCTCGGCCCTCACACACCCATGTGTGGGACCGACGTGTCGGGAGCAGGGCTCAGGGAGAGGAGGACGGTGGCACCAGGGAGCGAGTGGGGCGGCCCCGATCGGCCAGAGGGCCGTCGGCCGGCGTGGCTGGACGACCCCCTCGGGCCGCGCCCCGACGGGCGTCCCGGCTGGCCGGACGGCCCCCCGACGGGGGCGGCCCCGCCCTCGTGGGCCCCTCCCTGGCCCGCCTCCCCTCCGGGAGCTCCCTCTCCCGCTCCCACTCCACCCGAGCCCCCCTCGCTCGCAGGGTCGGCGAGCCGGTGGTCGCCGAGCGCCGGTGGGCCACCCCTGGCGCCGCCCGCCGGCCAGCAGACCTCGTGGTCCCCGAGCGCCGGATGGCCACCGCTGGCGCCGTCGGGCCACTGGCGCCCCACGAGCGACGACCTGGTGCCGGGCCGGCGCCCGCCCGGTGCCCGGAGGCCCTGGCTGCTCCCGGCCCTCGTGGGCGCGGTGGTCGGCGCCCTCGTCGCCGTGGTGACGGGCCTCGGGCTGCTCGCCGCCACCGACGGCGACGACATCGGCGGGAGCGACGGGCGGGCCCTGTCGCTCAGCGGTGAGCTGCTCGACGTCCGGGGGGTCCTGGCGGCTGTGCGACCCGGTGTGGTGTCGATCAACGTCGAGGGCACCACCGTGGACGAGGCCGGGAACCTGCGCCAGGGCCAGGGCGCCGGCAGCGGGATGGTCCTCGAGCCCGACGGGCTCGTGCTGACGAACGCCCACGTCATCGCAGACGCCACCACGATCTCGGTCACGCTGGCCGACGGCAGCCGCCGGGCGGCCGACCTCGTCGGCAGCCTGCCCCAGGACGACGTCGCCCTCGTGCAGATCCGTGGCGGGGGCTCCTTCGAGGTCGTGGAGCTCGGCCGCTCGGCCGACGCCCAGGTCGGCGACGACGTGGTGGCCGTGGGCAACGCCCTCAACCTCGGGGAGAGCCCGACCGTCACGACCGGGATCCTCTCGGCCACGGGGAGGACCGTCGGCGCGGAGAACGGGATCACCCTCGACCAGCTGCTGCAGACCGATGCCGCCATCAACCCCGGGAACTCCGGTGGGCCGCTCGTCGACGCCACTGGTCGCGTCATCGGTGTGAACACGGCCATCGCCGGCGGTGCGGAGAACATCGGCTTCGCCCTCAGCATCGACGCAGTGAGACCCCTCATCGAGGACCTGCGTGCGGGGGGCGGGGAGGTGCGGGGACGTGCTGCGCTCGGCGTCAGCACCGTCGACCTCGGTGGCGTGGCCCCCGACGTGCTCGAGCGCCTCGGGATCGACGGGGACGACGGTGCCTTCGTGGTCACCGTGCTCCCGAGCGGCGGCGCCGAGGGGGCCGGGATCGAGGAGGGGGACGTGATCGTCGGGGTCGCCGGGAGGCCCGTCGCCGACGCGGCCGCGCTGACGGCGGCCATCGCCGACCTGCAGCCGGGTGAGGAGGTCGAGATCACCCTGGAGCGAGCGGGCGAGGAGCAGACCGTGCGGGCGACGCTCGGCTCCAGGGGCGTGGAGGGGGACGGCGGCTAGGCTCGTCGGGCCCCGCAGCGCCCGCCCCTGCAGGCGCACGATCTCGAAAGGCACGTGAGCGACCCCCGATGTCGGACCACTCCACCGGAATCGACCACCAGCAGCCCCCCCAGGGCCACGTCCGCGTGGTGTACCTCGGCCCGGTGGCCCCCCACTGGGAGGTGCAGTCCAACTTCGGCAACGAGCGGTTCATCGACGAGTTCCGCCAGCGGGTCATGGCCAGGCTCGTGCTGCTCCCGCCCCACGACCCCCAGTTCCGTCGCAACCGCGAGCGCGTCGCCCGCGACGCCGAGCGCGAGAACTACCTCCTCGAGTGGGACCTCGGCCTGCCCGACGAGCAGGCCCCCTCCGACCCGGGCTACCGGGCGTAGGTCGGACCTGCACCCCGACCGCAGCGCTCGCGGGCGGGAGCGGGCATGCCCCGGCCCGGACGGGATAGGTTCGCAACGCATGGCGGCCCACCTCGAGGACTTCATCGAGGGGGCCCACCGGCCCGGCGACCCCCGTCACGGTGCGTCCGACCAGATCAGGCTGCTCAACCGCGAGCTCTCCTGGCTCGACTTCGACGCCAGGGTCCTCTCGCTCGCGGACACCCCGAGCGTCCCACTCCTCGAGCGGGCGAAGTTCCTCGCCATCTTCTCGTCGAACCTCGACGAGTTCTTCCAGGTGCGGGTGGCGGGGCTGAAGGACCAGCTGGCCGCGGGCCTCGGGCGGGTCTCCGCCGACGGGCTCGAGCCGGCGGAGCAGCTCGACGCCATCCGCACCCGCGTGGTCGAGCTGGGAGCGCACGTCGACCGGATCTTCCTCGGTGAGGTCGCCCCGGGGCTGGCCGACGGGGGGATCCGGCTGTCGGACTGGGCCTCGCTCGACGACGACGACCGCGCCTACCTCGTCGAGTTCTTCGAGCACCAGGTGTTCCCGGTGCTCACCCCGCTGGCCGTCGATCCGAGCCACCCGTTCCCGTACATCTCGAACCTCTCGCTGAACCTCGCGGTCACGGTGCGCGATCCCGAGACCCTCGAGCGCCGCTTCGCCCGTGTGAAGGTGCCGAACCTGCTCCCCCGCTTCGTGGTCATGCCCGACGGGGAGCGCTACGTGCCCCTCGAGCAGGTCATCGCCGAGCACCTCGGGGCGCTCTTCCCGGGGATGGAGGTGTCGTCCCACGAGGCGTTCCGCGTGACCCGCAACGCCGACCTCACCCTGGAGGAGGAGGAGGCCGACGACCTGCTCGCGGCGGTCGAGGTCGAGCTGCGCCGGCGCCGCTTCGGCCGAGCGGTCCGCCTGGAGACGTCGTCGAGCATCGACCCGGAGACCCTCGACCTGCTGCTCCCCGAGCTCGACCTGGAGGCTGCCGACGTCTACCGCTCGGAGAGCCCCCTCGACCTCGGCGGCCTGTGGGACGTGTGGGCGCTGCCCCGGCCCGACCTGAAGGACGAGCCCCACACGTCGGTCACCCAGCCGAGCCTGGCCGGGAGCGGTGCCGAGACCCCGAACCTGTTCGCCCGCATCAGGCGGGGCGACATCTTCCTCCACCACCCGTACGACAGCTTCACCACCTCGGTCGGCGCCTTCATCCGCCAGGCGGCGATCGACCCGAAGGTCCTCGCCATCAAGCAGACGCTGTACCGGACGTCGTCCGACAGCCCCATCGTGGCGTCGCTGATCCGAGCGGCCGAGAGCGGCAAGCAGGTCGTGGCGCTCGTCGAGGTGAAGGCCCGCTTCGACGAGCAGGCGAACGTGACCTGGGCCCGGGCGCTCGAGCAGGCGGGGGTCCACGTCGTGTACGGCCTCGTCGGCCTCAAGACCCACTCCAAGACCGCACTGGTCGTCCGCCAGGAGGACGACGGCATCCGCCGCTACTGCCACGTCGGCACCGGCAACTACAACGAGCGGACCGCCCGGCTCTACGAGGACGTCGGCCTGCTCACCTGTGACCCCGAGATCGGCGCCGACCTCACCCAGCTCTTCAACTACCTCACGGGGTACGGGCGCCAGGAGCGGTTCCGCAAGCTCATGGTGGCGCCGGGCCAGCTGCGTCCCCGCCTGGCCGACCTGATCGCCCAGGAGGCGACGATGCCGGCGGGCACGGGCCGCATCATCATGAAGATGAACAGCCTCGTGGACGTCGAGATGATCGACGCGCTGTACGCCGCGTCGGCGGGTGGCGTCGAGATCGACCTGATCATCCGCGGGATCTGCTGCCTCCGCCCGGGCGTGCCCGGGTTGTCGGACCGCATCAGGGTGCGCTCGATCGTGGGCCGCTTCCTCGAGCACAGCCGGCTGTTCCACTTCGCCAACGGGAACGGGACCGGCCGGCCCGGCTACTGGTTCGGCTCGGCGGACCTCATGCCCCGCAACCTCGACCGCAGGGTCGAGGCGGTGGTGCCGGTCTCCCAGCCCCACCTCCAGGCTCGCGTCCACCAGGTGCTCGACGTCGCCCTCTCCGACGACGAGCTGGCGTGGGAGCTGCTGCCTGACGGTGCCTGGCGCAAGGTGCCGACGACGGTCGGCGTCAACAGCCACGTCACCCTCGCCCGCCTCGCCCGTGAGCGTGCCCGCACCCACACGAGCGAGCCAGGAAGCGACGCCAAGGACCTGCGGGGCAGCGCGTGGTAGCCGGCGCCGGCCACTGGCAGCGCCACTGCGGCCGGTCGACCCGGACCACCGGGTCCGGTCCACGCCCGGTTCCCGTCGCCGTCGCCCGCCCGCAAGGGCGTGGTACGACGTTCCCGTCGACCCAGCCCCCGGAGGCATGCACATGACCGACCTCGACCGCCGCGCGTTCCTCAGGCGGGGCGGTGTCTTCGCCGGCGCCGCGCTGGCGAGCACGACCGCCCTCGGCCGGTTGGACGCCCACGCCGCATGGGCCAAGGGGGCGTCGAGTGGAGGCCCCGGACGGGGGCGCAGAGGCAACCACCGTGGCAGGCCCCTCGGCGGCTACGGCGACCTCTCCCGGATGAAGGCCGTGAACGAACCGTCCGGCCCCGAGTACCTGGCGCTCCCGGCGGGCTTCTCCTACGTGGTGCTCGGCAAGCTCGGTGAGGTCATGACAGACGGCACGCCGACGCCGCGGAACCTCGACGGCATGGGCGCCTTCGCCCGCCCCGACGGCTCGGTGCGCCTGATCAGGAACCATGAGAACCGCAACGCCCCGGGAGACCCGGCCCTCGGCGTGCTCGTCCCCGAGGGCGACGTCTCGAGGAAGTACGACCCGCTGGCCTACGGCGGGACCACGACGCTCGACGTCGACGTCGCCTCGATGCGCCTCCTGCGCCACTTCGTGAGCAGCGCCGGCACCACGGTGAACTGCGCGGGCGGCCTGGCGCTCGGCGGCGCCGGCTGGATCACCTCCGAGGAGACCGTGGCGGGACCGGACACCCCGTTCACCGGCACGGCCAGGTTCAGCCAGGAGCACGGGTACAACTTCATGGTCCCCGTCACGGCAGAGGGGGCCACCTTCCCCCAACCGCTGCGGGCGATGGGCCGCTTCGCCCACGAGGCGGTGGCGACCGACCCCCGCACCGGGATCGTCTACGAGACGGAGGACGCAGGGACCGAGAGCGGCTTCTACCGCTTCATCCCGGCGAACCCGGGCGACCTCGCCGCAGGCGGCAGGCTGCAGATGCTCGGCGTCGAGGGGATCGACCGCTACGACACGACGAGGGGACAGGCGGTCGGGCGCGAGCTCCCCGTCCGGTGGATCGACATCCCCGACCCCGACCCCGACCTCGAAGCTGACGCCCGCAAGGTGGCCGGCCAGGGCCTCGACCGGGGGGCGGCCTCCTTCAACCGGCTGGAGGGGATCTGGTGGGAGGGCGACCACTGCTTCTTCAACTCGACCTCCGGCGGCAACGCCATGCAGGGCCAGGTGTGGGAGTACAGGACCGCCCTCGGGAACCGAGGACGGGGCAACAGCAACGGGAGGGGGAGAGGGCCCAACCCTGAAGGCGCCGGCACGCTCAGGCTCGTCTACGAGTCGACCGGCTTCGACCCGAACGTCGGCCGCTCGCCCCTCGACTCGCCCGACAACCTCAACATCACCCCTCGCGGAGGCGTCCTGCTGTGCGAGGACGACTCCAACGCCGCGCCCGGTTCGGACGGCGACACCCACCCGCTGGCCCCCGGGATCACAGACGTCAACCGGCTCATCGGCCTCGCCGACGACGGCCTGCCGTTCGAGTTCGCGGTGAACACCCTCAACAGCACCGAGTTCGCCGGCGCCTGCTTCGCACCCAACGCACCCGAGGTCCTCTTCGTCAACATCTTCGGGGACGGCACGCCCGGCAGCGGGGCCACACTGGGCATCCGCGGCCCGTGGGGCACCGGGTCCCTGTAGCCGCCCCCCGCTGAGGCACGTCGGACGGCCTCTCGGGAGCCGCCAGCTCGAGGCCGGTTGGTAGACCCACCTCGTTCTGGCGGTTGGATCCGGTGCGGAACCGTCGATCTGGCCGCCAGTTCGGAGTCGGGGCGCGGTCCGGGCGCCAGGGGCTTCACTCGCCCGTCGGGATCCGTGTCCCCAGCCTCCTCGTAGGCTGGCGGCATGGGTGACGGTCGCGACGGCGAGGTGACCGGGGAGCACCTCGAGCGGGAGGTCAAGCTCGACGTCTGGCCGGGGTTCGTGCTCCCCGAGCTCGTGGGCGTGGCCGACGGGATCGCGGCGGTCCCCCCGGTGACGAGCCACCTGGTGGCCACCTACCACGACACCGCCGACCTCCGGCTCGCGCGCGCCGGCATCAGCCTGCGCCACCGCGAGGGGGACGGCACGGGTTGGACGTTGAAGCTCCCAGCGGACGTGCCGGCGGGAGGGGGCGCGGTCGCCCGCACCGAGACGACGTTCGCCGGGAGCTCGGAGGAGGTGCCGGACGAGGTGCGCCGGCGGCTCCTGGCCTGGACCCGCCGCGCCCTGCTCGTGCGCGTGGCCCGTCTCGAGAGCAAGCGGCGGACCGTCGTCCTCCGGGACGGTCCCGGCTCCACCTGCGCCGAGGTCGTCGACGACGAGGTGTCCGCCTACGAGCGCTCGCACCTCGCCATGCGGTTCCGCGAGGTCGAGGTCGAGGTCGACCAGCACGCGCCGGAGCACCTCGTCGAGGCCGTGGTGGCGCGGCTGCAGGAGGCCGGTGCCCGACCTGGCGCCCACCGCTCCAAGGTGGCCCGGGTGCTCGGCCCCCGCGCCTCCGAGCCGGGTGACCTCGACCTCCCGGCGCTGGGTGAGGACCCCACCGCCGCCGAGGTCCTCCAGGCAGGCATCGCCCGCTCGGTCCGCCTGATCGTCCGGCACGACGCGGTGGTCCGGGCCGGCGTCGACCCCGAGGGCGTGCACCAGGCGAGGGTGGGCACCCGCAGGTTGCGCTCCGACCTCCGGGCCTACGGGTCACTGCTGCTGCCGGCGTGGGCGACCTCGCTGCGCGACGAGCTGTCGTGGCTGGCGGACGCCCTGGGTGCGGTCCGTGACGGCGACGTGCTGCTCGAGCGCCTGGAGCGGAGGGTGTCGTCGCTCCCCGCGGGGGACCGGGCCGAGGGCGAGGTGCTGGTGCGACGGCTCCGGACCGAGCGGGACGAGGCCCACCGCCGCCTGCTCGACGTCCTCGACGACCAGCGCTACCTCGACCTGCTCGACCGCCTGGTCGACGCGATCCACCACCCGGCGGTCGTCGACCGGGCCGCGACGCCCGCCAGGAAGGTGCTCCCCGGGCTGGCTGCGGAGCCGTGGAAGCGGTTGCGGAAGGCAGTGGAGGCCCTGGGTCCGGACCCAGCGGACGAGCAGCTCCATGCGGTGCGCATCCGGGCCAAGCGGGCCAGGTACGCGGCGGAGGTGGCGGCCATCGCCGCCGGCAACCCGGCCCGGAGGTTCGCCAAGGCGGTGGCCGGGCTGCAGGAGGTGCTCGGCGGGCTCCAGGACGCAGCGGTGAGCGAGGCGTGGCTGAGGTCCGCCGCCACCGACCTGCCCGCCGGCCCGGCTGCCACCGCGCTGGTCCTGGCCGACGAGGAGCGAGACGAGGTCGAGCGGCTGCGCCACGCCTGGAGCGCGGCATGGGCCTCGGTGAGCGACAAGGACCTCCGGCGCTGGCTGCGGTCGTGAGCGAGGCGGTGCACGCGGCCGGCGGCGTGGTGCGCCGCCCCGGCCCCGACGGGGGGTGGGAGGTCCTCCTCGCCCACCGTCCCCGCTACGACGACTGGACCTTCCCCAAGGGCAAGCGGGACCCGGGTGAGGACGACGAGGCGTGCGCGCTCCGGGAGATCGAGGAGGAGTGCGGCCTGCGCTGCGCGCTGGGAGCCGAGCTGCCGAGCACCCGCTACACCGACCAGAAGGGCCGACCGAAGGTCGTGCGCTACTGGGTGGCGACGGTGCTGTCGGGGGCCTTCGCCCCCAACGACGAGGTCGACGAGGTCCGCTGGGTGTCCCCGGGAGAGGCGAGGGACCTCCTCTCCTACGACCGGGACCTCGGCGTCCTGGCGGCTGCCACCGCACCCTGACGCTGCGAGCGCCCGTTCACCCTGTGTTCGGTTGCGACGGCCAGCGGCACCGACGAAGGTCGCCGTGCATGGACGTCGCGGTGATGGGGTGAGGGCTGCTCCGGGTGGAGAGGACGAGGCGCCGTCGCGCCCGGCTCGCCCGTGACGGAGCCTCGCCCGCTCGGGGTGCGAGCCCTCGCCGAGGGCCTCGGCACCGGGCTGCTGGTGGCCGTCGTGGTCGGCTCCGGCATCGCCGCCGAGGCTCGCTCGCCGGACGACGTGGGCCTGCAGCTGCTGGAGAGCTCCACCGCCACCGCGCTGGCGCTCGTCTCCCTGATCCTCACGTTCGGACCGGTCTCGGGCGCCCACCTCAACCCTGCGGTCACCCTCGCCGAGCTGCTGACCGGCAAGGTCGACGGCCGCTCCGCTTCGGCCTACGTCGCTGCGCAGGTCGCCGGGGGCTGCGTCGGGACGGTGGTGGCCAACCTCATGTTCGAGCTCCCGGCGGTCGAGCTGGCCACGGAGGACCGGACGTCGCTGGCGCTCGCCTTCTCCGAGGTCGTCGCGACCTTCGGGTTGCTGACGGTCCTCTTCGGCGTGGTCCGCTCGGGACGGATGATGGCGGTGCCGGTCGCCGTCGCCGGCTACATCGGGGCCGCCTACTGGTTCACGTCGTCGACGAGCTTCGCCAACCCTGCGGTCACCGTCGCCCGGACGCTCACCAACACCTTCGCCGGCATCAGGCCGGCCTCCGCACCGCTGTTCGTCCTCGCCCAGCTCGTCGCGGTGGGCCTGGCCGTCGGCGTCGCCCGGATCCTCTTCCCCGACCCCGAGCCCTCGCTCCAGGAGGTCCTCGATGCCTGATCCCTCCCGCAGCGACGATCGCCTCCCGGACGGGCGGCCCGTCGTGGTGTTCCCGTGCACCCACGACGCCGGACGGTCGCAGATGGCCCTGGGCTGGCTCGACCACCTCGCCGACGGCCGGGCGGTGGGCTGGTCAGGAGGCTCCGACCCGGCGGTGGAGGTCAACCCGGCAGCCGCCGCCGCCATGGCCGAGGTGGGCATCGACATCGCGGGTGCCAGACCGGAGCGCTGGACCGAGGAGGTCTCGAGGGCCTCGGACGTCGTCGTCACGATGGGCTGCGGAGACGCCTGCCCGACCTTCCCCGGGAAGCGCGACCTGGACTGGGAGCTCGAGGATCCTGCCGGCCTGGCCGTCGAGGCGGTCCGTCCGATCCGTGACGAGATCGGGGCGCGGGTGCGGGCCCTGCTGGTGGAGCTCGGGGTCCCTCCAGCCGTCTGACGGGGGTGCCCGCGGGCGAGTTCACCCACCCGACACCTCTTGCACCCCTCCCGCACCACGAACGTTCCCCCCGTGTTCAGGCTCCGTTCACGCCTGATCCGGGCGGCTGTCACCTGCGGCTCCTACGGTCCGCCTCGGTCCTGACGCTGCGTGAGGACCAGCGACCCCGTCCAGGCGACCACCGTCGCCTCCACAGGAGGAACCCCCCTTGCGATTCCCACCGAGCCGCCTCGTGCGCCTCACCGCCATGCTCATGGCGCTGTCCCTGTTCGCCGCCGCCTGCGGGGACGACGAAGAGGACGACCCCGTCGCCGCCGAGGACACCGAGACGGAGGAGTCCTCGGACTCCGGGGCCAGCGAGGACCCGTCCGGGTCCGGAGCCACCGGCGGCGAGCTCTCCGGTGAGATCAACGTCTCCGGCTCGTCCACCGTGCAGCCCATCTCGGTGCGGGTGGCAGAGCTGTTCGAGGAGGTCGAGCCCGACGTGGTCGTGAACGTCGACGGTCCGGGCACCGGTGACGGCTTCGAGCTGTTCTGCAACGGCGAGACCGACATCTCCGACGCCTCTCGGCCCATCGACGAGGAGGAGGTGGCGGCCTGCGAGGAGAGCGGCATCGAGTTCATCGAGCTCAAGGTCGCCTTCGACGGCATCTCGGTGCTGACCAACCCGGCCAACGACGCCGTGACCTGCCTCACCTTCGAGGACCTGTACGCCCTCGTCGGCCCCGAGGCCGAGGGCGTCGAGAACTGGAGCGACGCACAGGCCCTGGCCACCGAGCTCGGTTCGACCACCGAGCTGCCCGACGCCCCGCTCGAGATCGTCGGCCCCGGCGAGGAGTCGGGCACCTACGACAGCTTCATCGAGATCGTCTTCGGCGACATCGCCGAGGCGCAGCTCGAAGCCGGTGCGATCACCGAGGACCAGGAGGAGACGACCCGTCCCGACTACCAGTCCTCGCCCGACGACAACACGATCATCCAGGGGATCGAGGGCAGCGACACCTCCCTCGGCTGGGTCGGCTTCGCCTTCGCCGAGGAGGCCGGCGAGGGCGTCAAGGAGCTCGAGGTCGACGGCGGCGAGGGCTGCGTGGCCCCCACTGCGGAGACCATCGCAGACGGCAGCTACCCGATCTCCCGGCCGCTGTTCATCTACGTGAGCACCACGGCCATGGAGGAGAACCCCGCCGTCGCCGCCTACGTCGAGTACTACCTGGGCGAGGGCATCAGCGCGGTCGAGTAGGTCGGCTACGTCGCCCTCCCCGAGGACCAGCTCAGCGAGAGCACCGGGGCGCTCGAGGCCATGACCACTGGCACCCGCGAGGGCTGACCCGCCGCCTGCACCCGAAGGTTCACGAGGGGGCGGGCCGACCTCGGCCCGCCCCCGCCCCCTTCCAGCTGCACCTCACCTCCAGCTGCACCCACTTCCGACGGCCCTCGACGACAGGCGAGACTGCGACACATGGCCACCGCCACACCCCCACATGCGGACCTGAGCCTCGCCTCGTTCCGCGGCGACGGCCGTCGCATGCGCAAGGAGCGGGGCATCCGCTACCTCTTCCGCCTGGCCGCCGTGCTGAGCATCGTGATCAGCGGCCTGATCGTGCTCTCGCTCGTCCGGGAGGCGTGGACGTTCATCACCCAGGTCGAGTGGGCGTCGCTGCTCACCACCGGTTGGTTCCCCCGCCGGGGCCAGTACGACGTGCTCACCCTCGTGGTCGGCAGCCTGCTCGTGACCGGGGTCGCCATGCTCGTCGCCATCCCGATCGGGATGGGCGCCGCCATCTACCTGTCCGAGTACGCCACGTCCAGGGTCCGTCGCTACCTGAAGCCCGCCCTCGAGATCCTCGCCGGGATCCCGAGCGTGGTGCTCGGCTACTTCGCCCTCACGTTCATCTCGCCCGAGATCGTCGGTCGGATCGTGCCCTCCTCCAACCAGTTCAACCTGGCCGCCGCCGGCATCGGGGTCGGCATCCTCACCATCCCCCTGATCGCCTCGATCGCCGAGGACGCCATGCGCTCGGTGCCGAACGCCCTGCGGGAGGCGTCGTACGGGATGGGCGCCCGCAAGGTGACCACGTCGGTCAAGGTCGTGATCCCCGCTGCGGTGTCCGGCCTGGTCGCCGCCTTCATCGTCGGCGTCTCCCGGGCCATCGGGGAGACGATGGTCGTCTTCATCGCCGCAGGAGCCAGCGGTGGCGCCCTGCGCAGCTTCGACCCGTTCGGCCAGGGCCAGACGATGACAGGGGGCATGGCCTCGCTGGCGTCGGGCACCGATCAGGTGAGGGGGGCCGCGCTCACGTTCCAGAGCCTGTTCTTCATCGGGATGCTGCTGTTCCTCATCACCTTGCTGCTCAACGTCTTCGCCGACCGCTTCGTCCGCCGCGTGCGGCAGAAGTACTAGGAGCCAGCCGTGGCACTCGCCAACCCCGCCGTGACCGCCGACGCGGTGCGCGCCCGCCTCGAGCGCGGCCAGCTCGACATCGCGGGCGCCGTCTTCAAGGCCCTCATCTCGCTCGCCATCCTGCTCAGCCTCCTCGTGATCGGGGTGCTGCTCTACGACGTGGTCCACGACGGTTGGTCGGTGCTCGCCGACCGCCCGGTCGACTTCCTCAGCGGCACCCTGCGGTCGCAGGCGGGCGAGGCCGGCGTCTTCCAGGGCCTGCGAGGCACGTTCTGGATCGGCGTGTTCACGGTCGTCCTCGCCTTCCCGATCGGCATCGGCGCAGCGGTCTACCTCGAGGAGTACGCCCCCGACACCCGCTTCACCAGGTTCATCGCCATCAACATCCGCAACCTCGCCGGGGTGCCCTCGGTGGTCTACGGGATCCTCGGCTTCGCCATCTTCGTCAAGACGCTCGCACTGTTCCCCGAGTGGCTGCCGTTCCTCGGGGGGCGCACGTTCACCGGTGGCCGCACCACGATGGCGGCCGGGATCACGCTTGCCGTGCTGGTGCTGCCGCTCGTCATCATCACCGCCTCCGAAGCCGTGCGGGCCGTGCCCGACAGCATCCGCGAGGCGGGCTTCGGCGTGGGCGCCACCAGGTGGGAGGTGGTCCGCAGCCACGTGCTGCCCTACGCCGCCCCCGGCATCATCACCGGGACGATCCTGTCCCTCGCCCGTGCGCTCGGCGAGGCGGCGCCGCTGATCCTGGTCGGGGCGGTCACGGGCCGCCTCGGGCAGTCAGGCGGCCTGCTCGACCCTGCGCAGCTGCACGAGCGCTTCACGGCGATGCCCATCATCATCACGGACTGGTCCGGCCAGCCCGGCGCGTTCCAGACGGAGAACGCGCCGGCGGCCATCCTCGTGCTCCTGGTCGTCGTGCTGTTCGCCAACACCGCGGCGATCCTGTTGCGGAACCGCTACGAGAAGAAGAGGTGAGCGACATGTCGCCCGAGCAGCGGACGATCGACCAACCCAAGATCGACCTCGCCGCCCCCGATGTGGCGCCGGTGGTGCCGCGGAGCGAGCCGGCACCGCAGACGGACCCCGTCTTCGCGGTCGACGACCTGAGCGTGTACTACGGCGCCTTCCGTGCGGTCCGCGACGTGTCGCTGACGGTCAAGCAGCGCCAGGTGACGGCGTTCATCGGCCCGTCGGGCTGCGGCAAGACGACCGTGCTCCGCTGCTTCAACCGGATGAACGACCTCATCGACACCGCGCGGGTGGAGGGGTCGATCAAGTACCACGGGATCGACCTCTACGACTCGCAGGTGAACCCGGTCGAGGTCCGTCGGCGGATCGGGATGGTGTTCCAGAAGCCGAACCCGTTCCCCAAGTCGATCTACGACAACATCGCCTTCGGCCCCAGGATCGCCAAGCACAAGGGCGACATGGACGACCTGGTCGAGCGCTCGCTGCGGCGGGCGGCGCTCTGGGACGAGGTGAAGGACCGCCTGAAGTCCTCGGCGATGGGCCTCTCCGGCGGCCAGCAGCAGCGCCTGTGCATCGCGCGGGCGCTGGCGACCGACCCCGAGGTGATCCTGATGGACGAGCCCGCCTCGGCCCTGGACCCGATCGCGACCGGGCGCATCGAGGACCTCATGGCCGAGATCAAGAGCGAGTACACCATCATCATCGTCACCCACAACATGCAGCAGGCTGCTCGTGTGAGCGACATGTGCGCCTTCTTCACGGCGGAGGTCAACGAGGTGAGCGACACCCGTACCGGCATCCTCGTGGAGTTCGACCGGACCGAGCAGATGTTCTCCAACCCGAGCGACTCCCGGACCGAGAACTACGTCACCGGCCGGTTCGGCTGAGCCCGGTGCGGGCCGGCTTCTCGGGAGAGCTGGAGCAGGTCCGGCTCCAGGTCGAGGTGACGGCTGTCCGCGTCGGAGAGGCGATCGGGCGCATGCGGTCGGTGCTCGCCACCGGCGACCTCGGCCTCGCTGCGCAGGCGCTCGCAGCCGACGACGAGATCGACGCCATGGTCGTGTCGCTCACGGAGCGGACCTACGACCTCATCCGCCGCGAGGCACCGGTCGCCTCGGACCTGCGCTTCCTCGTCTCGGCGCTGCGCATGCTCGAGGAGCTCGAGCGGATCGGCGACCTGTCCCTGCGGGTCGTGAAGCAGGCGCCGGAGCAGCCCCTGCTCGCCTCGCAGCCGGACATCTTCCGTACCCTCGTGGACATGGCTGCGCTCGCCGAGGACCTCTACCGCACGGCGCTCGGGGCGTGGTCGGCCCAGGACCTCGATGCGGCGCACACGCTGGCGGTCCGCAACCGGAGCATGGACGGCCACTACGCCGACCTGCTCCGCCACATCCTCGAGCTCGAGGGGCCGGGCGCCACCCACCTCGCCGTCGCCGCCGTCCTCACCGGCCGTGCGCTCGAGCGCATCGCCGACCACGCCGTGATCGTGGGGGAGCGGCTCCGCTACCTCCTCACCGGCGATCCCGCCTACCTCGCCTCGGAGATCAGGTAGCCCATGGAGGACATCCGCAAGTCGTTCCACCACGACCTCGACCTCATCCGCGACGACATCGTGCGCCTCGCCTCGATGGTCACCGAGGCCCTCGGCAAGGCCACGATCGCGCTGCTCGACGGCGACCTGCAGACGGCGAACGAGATCATCCAGGGCGACGACGTGCTCGACACCCTCTCCCTCGACATCGAGGAGCGGTGCTACCAGCTGCTCGCCCTGCAGCAACCGATGGCCACCGACCTCCGGGCGCTCGTCGCGGCGCTGCGGATGGTGGCTGAGATCGAGCGGTCGGGCGACCTCGTCTCCAACATCATGAAGGCCGCCCGGCGGATGTACGGCGCGGAGCTCGACCCCAAGGTCAGGGGGCTCATCACCCGCCTCGGCCAGGAGGTCCACCGCCTGTTCCGCCTGAGCATCGACGCCTACGTCGACCGCAACGACGGGCTCGCCGCTGCGCTCGACGACATGGACGACACCGTCGACGCGCTCCACGCCGACTACATCCAGTCCATCTTCGAGAGCCACGAGACGAGCGCCATGCAGCTCCAGACGGCCGTCCAGCTGGCGCTGGTCGGGCGCTACTACGAGCGCATCGCCGACCACGGCGTGAACATCGCCGAGCGGGTGCGGTACATGGTCACGGGCTGGCTGCCCGAGCACACGGGGGCCGCCCGCCTCGCTGCGCAGAACGCCCGCAGCGAGATGCTGTCGGTCGCCGTCGAGGTCGCGCAGGGCGGGGAGGAGGCCGCTGACGGCACGGCCGACGGTCGGGGAGCCTGACGTGCAGATCCTGGTGACGAACGACGACGGCATCGACGCGCCGGGCATCGGACCGCTGGCGAGAGCGGTGGTGGCGGGCGGGCACGACGTCGTCGTCGCCGCCCCGCTCGACGACCGGAGCGGCAGCAGCGCGGCGCTCGGGCGCCTGCACGTCGACGACACGATCGTCCTCGAGGACCGCCAGCTCGACGGGCTGACCGGGATCCCCTGCTTCGGGATCGAGGGGCCGCCTGCGCTGTGCGTCATGGCGGCACGCCTCGGTGGCCTCGGGCCTGTCCCGGACCTGGTGGTCTCGGGGATCAACCCCGGGCCGAACACCGGTCGGGCGGTGCTGCACTCGGGCACGGTGGGCGCGGCGCTGACCGGTGCGAACTTCGGCATCTCGGGTCTGGCCGTGAGCATGGGCGTCGGCGAGGTCTACCTCTGGGAGACCGCAGCCGAGCTCGCCGGGGGGGCGCTCGCCTGGCTCCTCGGGCAACCGGCCAAGACGGTCGTGAACCTCAACGTGCCGAACCTCCCCCTCAAAGAGGTGCGGGGCGTGCGGTGGGCGACGCTCGCCCCGTTCGGCACCGTGCGAGCCGCCCTGGTCGAGGCGCAGGGTGGCAGCGGGCTGCAGATGGAGCTGCGCGAGCACGGCGAGCAGCTGCCAGCCGAGTCCGACACCGCGCTCGTCAACGCCGGCTACGCCGCCGTCACCGTCCTGCAGGGCATCACGGCTGCGCCGGCATCCGACGTGGCCGACGTCGTCGAGCTGAGCACCCTCGCCCCCGCAGCAGGGTGGGAACGGACGCCATGAGCGACCAGCGGGAGCGTGGCCCGAGCGGCCCGGCCGAAGGCCGAGAGCGGCAGACGTGAGCGGGGTGGCGGCCGCAGCACTGGTGGTGGCGCTGGTCGCCGTCGTGGTCCTGGCGCGGGCCAACCGGGAGTCCCGGGTGCTGCGCTCGGAGGTCCATCGGCTCAGGGCGTCGTCGACCGCGGACGCCGCGAGCGCGGCGGCGTGCTCCGCCGGTGTCGCCCGCCTCGAGCGGGCCCTGGAGGCCATCCCGCAAGGGGTCGTCGTGTGCGACGCCGACGGGAACGAGGTGTTCCGCAACGGTGCCGCCGCTGCGTTCGCCGGCGCCCGCCACGCCGACGCACTCGTGGAGCGGGCCATCGGCGACCACCTCAGCTCGGCGCTGGCCGGGGTGCCGCAGCGGCGCGAGCTCGACCTGTTCGGGCCCCCGCGACGCCTGCTGGTCCTCACCTCCGTCTGCCTCGACGACGGGACGGCGGTCGGCGGGGCCGTCGCCGTGATCGACGACGTGTCGGAGCGACGGCGGTTGGAGGCGGTGCGCCGTGACTTCGTCGCGAACATCAGCCACGAGCTGAAGACCCCCGTGGGAGCCCTCGGGCTGCTCGCCGAGACGATCGCCGCGGAGCCCGACGGAGCCGTGAACAACCGCCTCGCGCAGCGGATGACCGGCGAGGCCTTCCGGGTGGCCCGCCTCATCGACGACCTCCTCGACCTCAGCAGCATCGAGGCCGAGGAGACGGCGGTGCACGAGCCGGTGGCGGTCCACGCGGTGGTCACGGAGGCGGTCAACCGGGTCCGACCGATCGCCGAGTCGCGGAAGATCGACATCGACGTCAGTGGCGTCGCCCGCCGCCACACGCTGCGGGGCGACCGTCGCCAGCTCGTCTCGGCGGTGGGGAACCTCCTCGAGAACGCCTGCAAGTACAGCGACCTCGGGAGCAGCGTCGAGGTCAGCTCCAAGGTCCAGGCCGGGTGGGTCGAGATCACCGTGTTCGACCACGGGATCGGCATCCCGGAGAGCGACCTCGAACGGGTCTTCGAACGCTTCTACCGGGTGGACCGGGCCCGCAGTCGCGGGACCGGCGGGACGGGCCTCGGCCTCGCCATCGTCCGCCACGTCGCCACGAACCACCAGGGTGAGGTGCAGGTGCGTTCCGGCGAGGGTGTGGGTTCGACGTTCACGCTGCGGCTGCCGACCGGCACGGGCGCCATCCCATCCCAGCCCCTTCCGCCGCCCGTCGCAGGTGCGACCGCAGTCGGCTCGCCGGAGCCACCCGTCCTGGCGGCTCCGTCGACGGGCACGACACGGGAGGAGAAGACCGCGTGAGCAGCTCGCCCCCGGAGCAGCGTCCCGTCATCCTCGTGGTGGAGGACGAGGAGTCCTTCGTCGAAGCGCTCGTGATCGGCCTCGACCGAGAGGGCTTCGGCGTCCAGGTCGCTCGCGACGGCGCCGAGGCGCTCGAGCGCTTCGATGCGGTGCAGCCCGACCTCGTGCTCCTCGACGTGATGCTCCCCCGCATCTCGGGCATCGACGTGTGCCGCCAGATCAGGAGCCGATCGCAGGTGCCGATCATCATGGTCACGGCCAAGGCGTCGGAGATCGACACGGTGGTGGGCCTCGAGGTCGGGGCCGACGACTACGTCGCCAAGCCGTACCGCCTCCGCGAGCTCGTCGCCCGCATCCGCGCCAACCTGCGCCGGGGCCACCGGGAGGACGGCCAGCCGTTCGACGACCTGGGGGGGGTCCTCGAGGTCGGCGACGTCGCCCTCGACGTCGAGCGCCACGAGGTCGTGATCCGGGGCGAGCACGTGAGCCTCCCGCTGAAGGAGTTCGAGCTCCTCGAGCTCCTCCTCGCAAACGCCGGCCGGGTGCTGCCGAGGGACACCCTCATCAGCCGGGTGTGGGGGGAGGACTACGTCGGGGACACCAAGACGCTCGACGTCCACGTCAAGCGCCTCCGCAGCAAGGTGGAGGACGATCCCGGCGCCCCCAGCCGCATCGTCACGATCCGGGGTCTGGGCTACAAGTACGAGCGGCCTCGCACCCTGTCCTGAGCACCTGCTGGCGTCCTGCGCACCTGCTGGGTGGTCGCAGGCGCCGGAGGTCAGCGGCGGCGGAGCCGCCCGCGACGCGTCGGTGCGGGGCCCTCGGCGGTGAGCACGGCCATCGTCGGCCCGGTGATGGGCTCAACCGAGGGGGTCGAGGCCGAGCCCCGGCGCCTCGCGTGCTTGCCTCCACGGTTCGGGAGGATGTCGTCGTCCTCGCGGGACCACCCACGGGTCGACCCGCCGGCGGACGGGAGCTGCTGCAGCGCCGTGGCGTCGTCATCCGGCGAGGTGTGCTCGCCGCTGCCCGGCTGCCCTGCGAACCACGCCTCGGTGGCGTCGTCGAGCGAACCGTCCGTCGGCCAGTCGGCGGGGCCGGGCGGCGACTGCGGGTCGGCGGGGGGTGGGGCGTCGACGTGCGCGCCCGGGTCGCCGTAGACGTCTTCGAGGAGGCGGGAGAGGTCGCTCACGGAAGGTGCATCGGCGCCGGTTCGGCCCGACTTGAGCGCTACGGTCGTGGAGGTGGACGGGGACGCCGGGCCCGGGCAGCCGGGGGCCGGCGCCTACGGGGGCGTGACCCTCCCGCCGCTGCTCGCCGTCCAGGAGACCGTGCTCGCCACGGACGTGTCGCTGCTCGAGGTGGCGACCTTCGCCGGGGTGATCCCCTGCATCCGCCACGGCGGGCTCGGCGACGGCGAGGTGGCGGTGGCCATCTTCGTGGGTGGCGCGCTCGGCGGGCTCTCGGGGCCGTCGGGTGGCCTCTACCAGCGGGTGGCGGAGCGGACCGGGGGGATCCGCCTGCACTACCGGCGCCCGGGTGACCTCGATGCGTGCGTCGCCGACGTCGTGCTCCTCGCCGACCTCTTGATCCAGCGTGGCTGCCAGCGGGTCCTGACCGTCGGGCACTCCTTCGGTGGGGCGGTGGCCGTCAGCGCCGGCATCGCGCTGGCCGGGCGCTGCGCAGGGGTGGTCACGCTCGCCACCCAGGCTCCGGGTTGCGAGCGGGTCGACGAGCTCGAGGCGTCGATCCTCGTGATCCACGGCGAGGACGACGCCATCCTCCCGGACCTGGCGAGCCGGCTCGTCCACGACCTGGCGGGGGGCCCGAAGGAGCTCCTCCTCCTGCCAGGAGAGGGTCACCTCCTCTCGGGGGCCGCCGACCTGCTGGACGAGCGGGTGACCGGGTTCGCCCTCGCCGTGCTCGGCGGCGAGGCCGGTGGCGACGACGGCTCCGGTCCCCCGAGCGGGTAGGGAGGGGGCGTGCGGGTCGTGGCCATCGCCGACACCCACCTGACGCCCAGGTCGGGACGAGGCCTCCCTCCTCTCGCCCTCGAGCTGCTGGCGAGCGCAGACGCCATCGTGCACGCCGGCGACATCACGACCGGCGACCTGCTCGACGAGCTCGGCCGGCTCGCTCCCGTGCACGCCGTGCTCGGGAACAACGACCTGTCGCTCCGGGGCCGCCTGCCAGAGGCCCTGGAGGTGGAGCTCGGAGGGGTCAACGTCGCCGTCGTCCACGACAGCGGCCAGCGCAAGGGTCGCGAGGCCCGCATGGCGAGGCGCTTCCCCGACGCCGACCTCGTGGTCTTCGGCCACAGCCACATCCCGCTGCTCGCAGAGGGGGTCGAGGGCCAGCGCCTCTGCAACCCCGGTTCACCCACCCAGCGGCGGGCGCAGCCGCACCACACCGTGGCCGTGCTCGACCTGGTCGACGGCGAGATCAGGGGGGCGGAGCTGGTGGTCGTCGACCGCTGACGCCGAGGCCGTCGGTGCCAGCGCGGGACCCGGGGGGCCCGCTCCTCAGAGGTCGATGCGGGCCAACCACAGGCCCGGGGCGTCGACCTCGGCCGGGGTCGGCAGCATCGCAGCCGACGACCAGAGGCGCTCGAGCCCGGCGGTGCCCGCTCGCTCGACCACGCCGGCCACGAACGCCGCACCCCGCTCGTACTGAGCCCGGCCCAGCTCGAGCCCGAAGAGGTGCTCCACGAAGCGGTCCCCCTCGGAGGCCTCCACCCGCCGCCGGTGCAGCGCCTCGGTGAGCATCCCGTACGAGCCGATGAGGGTGGTGCCGATCGTGTCGACCACCCAGTCCACGTAGCCGACGACGGTGTCGACGAGCGCCTCGATCCGGGGGACGAGCGCCCGCTGCTCGGGCGACTGGATGGCGCCGAGGAGCGCCGAGGGGTCGCCGAGCGCGCTCTGCAGACCTGCGAGGTCGGTGGGGTCGACGCCGCCGATGCGGTCCTGGAGGGCGTCGGGGTCGACGCGGAACGCACCTGTGTGCTCGAGCACCAGCGCCTCGAGGGTGGCTCGAACGTGCGGCACGCCCAGCACGGCGTGGGTGGCGAGCTCCGACAGGCACAGCCAGAGCCGGAGGTCCTCCCCGGGCAGGCTCCACTCCTCGGCGAAGGCGTCGAGGTTGGCGCTGACGATCACGAGCTCGTCCGACGCGGGGCGGGGGAGGGGCAGGTCGTACTGGCCGAGGGACCGGCTGGCCAGCTGGCCGACCATGGCCCCCGACTGCATCCCGAACAGCATGGGGCCCATCATCGAGAAGAGCCCACCCAGCATCGCAGCGGTCGGGTCGTCGTCCTCGTCGTCGGCGGCGGCGAGGGCCGCAGTGGACGACAGTGACTGCGAGAGGCGCTCGAGGAACGGCCGGTAGGCATCGAGGGTGCGGCGGGCCCACTCGGCCCGGGTGACGGGGACGATGCTGACCGGGCGACCCGTGGTCGGGATGGGGAGGCCGGTCAGGTCGGCCACCCGCATCTCCGCCACCCGGGTCAGCGACTCGAGGCGGATGCGCTCGCCCGGGTCGGGGTTGGCCTCGGTCACGCCTCCGGAGGCGATCTGCTGGGCGAGCTGGCGGGCGGCGTCGAGGCCCATGCCGCCCTGGCCGCTCAGCATCTTGGCCAGGTCCCCGAAGAACGGCACCCCCTCGAAGGGGTTGTTGCCAGTTGGACCGCCGTCTGCCACGAGGGCATCGTAGGCAGGTGAGGACCGGAACCGACGCGGGACCCGACACCGTCGTGGTGGTGACGGGCGCGTCGGGGGTGCTCGGCCGCCGGGTCGTGCGCCTCCTCGAGGCCGATCCGGCGATCGCCCGCATCGTGGCGGTCGACCTGCGCGAGCCCGAGGGGCCGGTCGGTCCGAAGGTGGAGCTGCGCAGCCTCGACCTCGCCACCGCCGCCGTCGACGAGGTCGTCGCAGGCGCCGACTCGGTGATCCACCTGGCGTTCACGGTGGGCCAGGAGCTCGACGACGAGGACACCGGCAGGGCCAACGCGGCGGCGACGAGCCGGCTCCTGCAAGCCGCTGGTGACGCGGGGGTGGCGCACCTCGTCGTGATGTCGAGTGCCACCGTCTACGGCGCCTGGCCGTCGAACCCGGTGCCCATCACCGAGGCCGCTCCCGTCCGGCCGAACCCCGAGCTCGCGTACGCCGTGCAGAAGGCGGAGATCGAGCGCCTGTGCCAGCTCTTCGCAGCCGGCCACCCGTCGACCACCGTGACGGTCCTGCGGCCTGCGGTGATGGTCGGCGGCGGCGAGGAGAGCTGGCTCGCACGGTCCCTCCGGGCCACGTCGGGCCTGCGCAGCGGCGTGGATGCCGCGCCGCTCCAGCTCGTGCACGTCGACGACCTCGCAGCGGCCGTCGACCTCGTGCGCCGGGTCCGCCTCGACGGGCCGTGCAACGTCGCCGCCGACGGCTGGCTCGACGCGCCGGCGGTGCGGGCGCTGGCCGGCGGTCCGCCCCGCCTGCCCCTTCCGGCTCCCGCGGCGCGGGCGCTGGCCTCGGTCAGCTGGCGGCTGCGGCTCGGGCAGACCCCGCCCGGGCTCGTCGCCTACACCGCGGCGCCTTGGGCCGTGGCCAACGACCGCATCACCGCAGCCGGCTGGCAGCCGACGCACTCGAACGAGGAGGCCTACGTCGCGGGTACCCCCGGGACGCCGTGGTCCCGGTTGAGCCCCAAGCGCCGCCAGGAGCTCGCGCTCGGTGTCGCCGCGGCGTCGCTCCTCGCTGCCGGCGCCGGCCTCGCCGCGGTGGCCACCCGGAGGCTGCGGGCGCTCCGTCAGGTCGGGGGACGTCAGGCCTGACGAGCTAGGAGCGTCGCTCCTCGAGCGTGACCTGGTGCTCCCGCTCCTCGTCGCCACGGAGGACCCGGAGCGTGACCACCTGACCGGGCAGCCGCTCCCGCAGTGCCACGACCAGCCCTGACATCGACGGCACCGCCACGTCCCCGACGGCGGCGATGATGTCGCCGGACCGGAGGCCACCCGCCTCGGCGGGGCTGCCGGGAACGACGTCGGTGACCTCTGCGCCGCCCCGGAGGCCGGCGTCGACCGCATCGGCGGCGTCGAGGTTGCGCCCCTCGATCCCGAGCCAGACGTGCACGGCTCGGCCGTGGTCGATGAGCTGGGTGGCGATCCGCACGGCGAGGTCGATGGGCACCGCGAAGCCGAGGCCCTCCGACCCCACCTGCGAGACGGCGATGGCGGTCGTGATGCCGATGACGGTCCCTCTCATGTCGAGCAGCGCTCCGCCGGAGGAGCCGGGGGCGATGGCGGCGTCGGTCTGGATCATGTCGAGCAGGGGTGGCCCGTCCTGGCTGGCGACCTCACGGCCGAGGGCGCTGACCACGCCGGTGGTGACCGACGACCCCCCGAGCAGGCCGAGCGGCGACCCGATGGCCACCGTCGGCTGGCCCACGGCCAGGCCCGCAGCCGAGCCGACGAGCGCCGTCGGCATCGGCTCCGCCCGAGCCACCTTCACCACGGCCACGTCGGTGGTCTCGTCAGCCCCCACCAGCTCCGCCTCCAGCGCCGTCCCGTCGGCCAGGACGGCCATGATCCGCTCGGCATCGTCCACCACGTGGGCGTTGGTCAGCACGTGGCCGTCGTCCCGGAACACCACGCCCGACCCGCTCCCGTCGACGTCGCCGCGCACCTCGATGCGGACGATGGCGGGGCTGACCTCCGCCGCGATGCGCACGACGCCCCCACCGGAGCCGGTGCCGGCACGGCCGACCCCGGCTGCCAGGGCCGGCATGGGGGCGACCGTCTCCTTCACGATCGTCTCGCGCACCCCGGGCTCGTCGGCCATCCCCCCCGACATGACGACGGCACCCACGGTCAGCACCGAGCCCACGAGCCCCGACGCGAGCGGCGTCAACCAGCGGCTCCCGCCCGGGGTGCGGCGCCGACCGGTCGACCGAGGCTGCCCCCCGGACCGGTCGAGCTCCGAGGGGTGGCGCCAGATGCGGTCCTCCGGGGGCAGCGGGGTGCTGAAGACCGCATCGTCGAACCCGTCCTCGCCGCCGGTCCCCCGGGGGCCCTGGGCCGCATCGTCGGGGTCGGTCGGCTCCACGGCCTGAGGTTACGACCGGCGCGCGCCTCCACGCCCTCGGGTCCCGCCGCCGCCGCCCCACCCGTAGTGTGGCGCCCGTGCGGGCGGCGGGAGGCGGCGAGACCCCCGGTGGGGGCGACTGGGTCGCGCTGACGGGCGAGCCCCTGCCCGTGGGGGAGGTGGCAGCGTGGGTGGTCGTGCCCGGCTGCGGCGCGTCCGTCACCTTCAGCGGCACCGTCCGCGACCACGCCGAGGGTCGACCGGGTGTGACCTCCATCGAGTACGAGGCCTACGCCGGGCAGGTCGAGCCCCGCCTCGCGGCCATCGCCGGCGAGGCCAGGGCGCGTTGGCCGGCGCTCGGGCGGGTCGCACTGCTCCACCGCACCGGCCCGCTCCTGGTGGGCGAGTCCTCCGTGGTCGTCTCGGCCTCCGCCCCGCACCGGGGTGAGGCGTTCGACGCCGCCCGCTTCCTCATCGACACGCTCAAGTCGACCGTGCCGATCTGGAAGAAGGAGGCGTGGGACGGAGGCGAGGACTGGGGCCTCGACGCCAAGGAGCTGCGCGAGGTCTCCGACCTGGGTCGAGGGGAGCAGGCGTGACCAGCATCCTGTTCCTGGTGGCGGCGCTGGTGCTGAGCCTGGTGGGCTGCGCGGTGCTCCTGCTGCGGCACCGCAAGCCGACCTCCCTCGAGTACGGCATCGACGCCTTCAGCCGGGAGATGGCCGCCCTCGCACCCGAGCAGCAGGCGCCCGCGCCCCGCCGTCGGGGTGCGGCAGCGCTCGGCAGGCTCCGGTCGGCTCCCCACGCCCGCAGGCGGTAGCGCCACGACCAGGGACCTCGCCATCGACCTCGGCACGGCGAACACGCTGGTGTACGCGCGCGGGCGCGGCATCGTGCTCGACGAGCCCTCCGTCCTCGCCCTCGACGTCAACACGAACGACGTGCTGGCCATGGGGCACGAGGCGTGGCAGATGATCGGGCGGACGCCGGGCTACATCCAGGCGGTGCGTCCCCTCCGGCAGGGCGCGATCACGGACTTCGACGTGACGCAGCGCATGATCCGGCTGCTGCTGGCGCGAGCCGGCGTCAACCGCTTCAACCGACCCCGGGTGCTCATCTGCGTCCCCTCGGCCATCACCGAGGTGGAGCGCCGGGCAGTGACCGAGGCCGCCCGACGTGCCGGCGCAGCCGACGCCCAGCTCATCGAGCAGCCGGTCGCGGCGGCGGTCGGGGCCGGGCTCCCGATCAACGAGCCGCTCGGGAACATGGTGGTCGACATCGGGGGCGGGACGAGCGAGACGGCGGTGATCAGCCTCGGGGGGGTGGTGGCCCTGCGGGCCATCCGCGTCGGCAGCTTCGACCTCGACGTCGCCCTCCAGGCCTGGGTCAAGCGCGAGTACGGCGTCGCCATCGGCGAGCGCACCGCCGAGCACATCAAGCTGGCCATCGGCTCGGCCTGTGCGTCCCCCGGCGAGGGACGAGCCGAGGTGCGGGGCCGCGACCTCACGAGCGGCCTTCCGCGGACCGTCGTGCTGGCCCCCGGGGAGGTGCGCGAAGCGATGGACGAGCAGGTCAAGGCGATCTGCGACTCGGTCGTGTCCTGCCTCGGCCAGGCGCCGCCGGAGCTCGCCCAGGACCTCATCCAGCAGGGCGTCCACCTCGTCGGTGGCGGGGGGATGCTGCGGGGCCTCGACACGAGGCTCCAGCAGGAGACGGGTCTGCCGGTCCGCCTCGTCCAGGCCCCGCTCGAGTGCGTGGTCCTCGGCGCCGGCCGCTGCCTGGAGTCCTACGACTCCCTCAAGGTGATGTTCCTGGGTGCTCGCACCCGGGCGTGACCTGCGGCTCGGGTCAGCTCCGCTGGTCCTCGGCGGCCTGGCGGACCTGCCAGTCCCGGTCACCGAGTGCCCGGTCGAGGGCAGCCTCCACCTCGGGCCCCTCGAACGGTGCGAGCGCGATGACGGCGCGACGCCGGACGGTCGCCTTGTCGTGCGTCGCGGCGAGCACGGCGGGCAGGCCCGCGGGGTCGCCGACCGCTCCGAGGGCGGCCACCGCTGCCTCGCGGCACAGGGCGTCGTCGTGGTCGGTCGCCACCCGGGCGAGGGCCGCCACCGTCTCCGGTTCGGCGGCCTCCCGCTCGCCGCACGCCCACGCCGCCTGCTCCACGACCGTGGGGTCTGCGTCGGCGAGGAGGGGGGCGATGGCCACCGCCGGGTGCGCGACCGCCAGCGCCAGCGCCCGGCGACGGACCGGGGGCTCGGGATCGCCGAGCGCCCGGTGCAGGTCGTGGGCGGTCGTGGCTCCGAGGCGGGACAGTGCGGCGAGGGCGCTCGCACGGACAGAGGGGGAGGGGTCGTCGAGCAGGGTTCGGGCCGTCACCTCGTCGCCGACGTGGCCGGCCACCACCGCCGCCTCCCGGCGGCCTGCGACCGCGGTCTCGACGTGGTCCCGGTCGGCGTCCACCTCACGAGTGTGCCGGGAGCGGCGGGCGTGCCAGGGGCTGGGACGAGCTCGCTGCGGGTCCGCCTCCCGTCGTGGAGCGAATCAGCTGCCGACCGCCGCCCGGACGGCGAGCGACAGGAGCACCGCCGTCGCGCCGAGGGCGAGGGCGACCAAGGTCCCCACCAGGGCGAGGAGGGCGAGCAGCTTGAGCGCCCCGAGCGCCCTGGCGGTGAGCCGGCGCCCGAACGTGGGGCGGGGTGGCCGGGTGGAGAAGGTCCCGCTGGCCCGTCTCGCCGACACGAGGTGGGTGCGGTCCGGACCAGGGGGATCCCCCGCCTCGGTCGGGCGGTCCTCGACGAGCACGGTGGCGTCGGCGGTCTCCTCCTCCGGGGCACCCTGGTGCTCGACCGTCTGCCCGCTTCGCAAGCCGGACCAGGCGGACCGGGCCCGCACCGGCGCCACGCCGGGCGCCTCCGGGTCGACCTCGGTGCGACCGGCGTCGTCGTGGTCTGCGACCCGGTCGCCCCCGGCGGCCCTGTCCATGCCCGCCCCCGCTCCCGCGGCGGCACGGACCGGTGCCGGCTCGCGCCGGTCGTCGGCCTCGAGCGTGTCGGCGCCCGCCGGTCCTGTGGCCTGTCGGTGGGCGGCGGCCGGCACGGTGTCGTCCGGGTCTGCGCCGACTGGCGGGGTGCCACCGACCGCCTCGCCGTCCTGCGGGACGGCTGCTGGCGACACCACGTCCTGCGGACCGCTCGTCCCGCCGATCTGACCGGAGGGCTCGTCGGCAGGCGGATGTGCGGCCTCGCCGTCGGAAGGCGGGTCGTCCGTGGCACCCTGGAACGCATCCTGGAGCGTCACCCGCAGGATGAGGATCGATGCCCCCCCGACCACCACGAGGCAGACCAGGAACGTGACCACGGTGACGCCGATCGTACCGCCACCTCCTGTGGCGCCGGGACCCGATGGCCGCACCCACTCCCGCAGGTGGTGGCGCTACGTGGCCGCCGCCGTCGCGTTGGTGCTGCTCGGCGTGACCGCCGCATCCATCGTCGAGGTGCCGTACTACGCGATCGCCCCGGGCCGTCCCGTGAGCACGGCGCCGCTCGTGTCGGTCACCGAGGGTCCCAGCTTCGACCCTGACGGCGCGATCTTCCTCACCACGGTCTCCCTCCAGCGCACGAGCGCGCTCGGCGCGCTGCTCGGCTGGCTCGACCCGACCGTCGACGTGGTGAAGGAGGAGGTCGTCCTCCCCCCCGGGACGCCCCCGAGCAGGCTCCGGGCGACGAACCTCGAGGCGATGGACGGGTCCAAGCAGGCGGCGCTCGGTGTGGCTTACGAGGCGCTCGGCTTCGACGCCATCCAGGGCACCGGCGCGATCGTCGACACGGTGGTCGACGGCACGCCCGCAGCAGGTGCGCTCGAGTCGGGCGACACGATCGTGGCGGTCGGGGACCGGGAGGTCGGGCTCAGCTTCGAGGTGAGCGAGGCGCTGGAGGGGCGGTCCCCCGGTGACGTCGTCGTCCTGCGGGTGGAGGGAGCCGACGGCGAGGAGCGAGACGAGCGGGTCGTCCTCGGCGCCAACCCGGACGTCCGCGACCGGCCGTTCCTCGGGGTGCTGCTGCAGACGAGGGACTTCGTCCTCGACTTCCCCTACGAGGTGCGCATCGACTCCGACGAGATCGGAGGGCCGTCGGCCGGCCTCGCCTTCACCCTCGAGGTCCTCGACCGCCTGACGGAGGGCGAGCTCACCGGAGGCGAGGACGTGGCGGCCACAGGAGAGATCGGCCTCGACGGCCGCATCGGCTCGATCGGTGGTGCCCCCCAGAAGGGGGTGGCCGTGGAGGAGGCAGGGATCGAGCTGTTCCTCGTGCCACGCGCCAACCTCGAACAGGCCCGCAGGGAGGTGTCCGGTGCCCTCCGGGTGGAGGCGGTCGACACGCTCGAGGACGCCCTCCGGGTCCTCGAGGACGCAGGAGGCGACCCGCTCGTCCCGGTCGAGGACGACCAGGTGGCGACGTAGCGCACCCCGACCGGCCGGGCCACGGTGCTCTCGATCCGCTGACGGACCCGGCGCCCGGTCCTACGCTCGGGTGATGTCGGAGATTGGGGTGATCGGCGCCGACGACGTGGCGCGCAAGGAGTTCGCAACGAGCTTCCGCGGCTACGACCCGCACGAGGTCCGGGCGTTCCTCGGCCACATCGGCGCCGAGCTCGCAGAGCTGCGGGCCAACGGGCGCTCGCTCGAGGACCGCCTGGCGGCCGCTGAGTCGAGGGCCGTCCCACGCGAGCTCGGAGGCGAGGAGCTGGAGCGGGCGCTCGGGCTGGAGATGGCGAAGGTCCTGCAGGCCTCACGGGAGGCGGCTGCGGACATCCGTCGCCGGGCGGAGGAGCAGGTGGCTCGACTGCTGCAGGAGGCGAGCGAGGAGATCGCCCGGCTGCGTGCCGAGGCGGCTGCCGACATCGCCGAACGGAGCGCAGAAGCCGAGTCGGCGGCCGCTGTGCGGCGGGACGAGGCGGACCGCGCCGCCGAGGAGGCCCGAGCGGCGGCTGTGGCGTCTGCCTCGGCGGAGGTCGAGGCGGCCAAGGAGCGCGGCCGGCAGATGGTGGTCGAGGCCCAGGTCGTCCGGGAGCGGATCCTCCGGGACCTCGGGCGCCGACGCCGCCTCGGCCAGCAGCACCTCGAGCAGCTCCGGGCCGGCCGTGAGCGCCTCCTCGAGGCCTGCCGTGGCGTGCAGGGGGTGCTCGACGTCGCCATGGCCGACCTCGTGGTGTCCGAGCCGGAAGCCAGGGCGGCGGCCGAGACGGCGGGGCTGCGGGTGGCCGCCTCGGCGGAGCTGACGCTCGAGGAGCTCGAGGCCGAGGTGGTGGCCGCGGTCGACGCCGGGCTCGTCGCCGTGCCCCCTCGCCCTCAGGCAGAAGCCGCCGAGGCGGGCGTGGCGACCGAAGCAGGTCCCGAGGCTCCGCCCGCCGGCACCGACCCGCCCACCGACGCCGCCGCCGGTCCCGAGGCGGAACGAGGCGCTGCGCCCCGCCGCCGCATCCCGGACCCGCCTGCTGCTGCGGCCGTCGTGCACGACCAGAGGACAGCCGGCGGAGCAGCGCCGGTGGCCGAGGAGCCCGTCGCGCAGCGCGCGGGCCAGCGCCGGCGGAGGCGGAGCCCGGCGCCGGCGACGGTGCAGGTCGTCGACGCTGGCGAGCGCTTCGAGGGCGTCCGCCTGCTGCCTCCGGAGCCACCGGCGGTCGAGCCGCCGGCCGGAGAGGTGGTCGATCCTGCTGCGGCGGGTGCGGGAGAAGCGGTCGACGTCGTCGACGAGGTCCTGCCGGGGGCGGCAGGCACCCCCGTCGGCGAGGGGGCTGTGGTGGACGCAGGCCCGGGGTCCGGCGAACCGGGTGCGAGCGCCGGGCCGGTCGCCGGCGAGGCGGCGCAGGTCGACCTCGGCGCCGACGGCGGGGGCGCGGCCCAGCAGGAGGCGGACCACACCATCAGCGAGCTGCCCGAGGATCGAGCGGCCACGGTGGCGGGGGCCGGCGATCCCCCGACCGAGCAGGACGCAGGAGGGCGGCCCGGACCCGCGACCGTCGACGTGCCCGCCGAGGTGCCCGTGGACGATGCTGCTGCGGCGGTCACCGCCGCCTTCGACCAGCGCGACGGCCAGGTGGAGCCCCACGAGCGGGCGCTCGCACGAGCGCTGAAGCGGGCACTCGCCGATGAGCAGAACCAGCTGCTCGACGACCTCCGACAGGCGAAGGGCGTGCCCGGCCCGGACGTCCTCCTGCCGCCGGCGGAGGAGCACGCCGCGCGCTGTGCCCGCGTGGCGGTGGAGGTGCTGGCGGCGGCTGCTGCGTCGGGTGGGGGCTCCCTCCCCGCCGCCGAGGTGCAGGCCATGGCCACTGCCATGGGAGCCGATCTCGTCGCCGGGTTGCGCCCCCGTCTCGCGCGCGCGCTCGACGACGGCGGAGGTGACGAGGCTGCCGTCGCGGGCGCGGTCTCGGCGGCCTACCGGGAGTGGAAGACGGCGCGGATCGAGCCGCTCGCCCGCCACCACGTCCTGTCCGCGTGGGCAGCCGGGTCCTTCGCGTCTGCCGACGACGCCGAGCTCCAGTGGGTCGTCGATCCGGAGGTCGGGTGCAGCCCGGATTGCGCCGACAACGTGCTGGCCGGGCCGACGGCGAAGGGGGAGGCCTTCCCGACGGGGCAGCTGCACCCCCCGGCACACCCTGGTTGCCGCTGCCTGGTGCTGCCGGCCAACCGGTAGGTTCCCGACATGCGCGCGACCCCCGACCTCCCCCGCCGGCGGCCCTCGCTCGGTTCGAGGGGGCGGGTCGGCCTCGTCGTCCTCGCAGTCGCGCTCTTCGTGCTGCTCACGTCGCTCAGGGGGATCGCCGGCTTCTACACGGACTTCCTCTGGTTCGACTCGCTCGACTACGAGAGCGTCTTCACGGGGATCCTCGGCGCCCGGGTCGCCCTCGGCGTCATCTTCACGGGGATCTTCTTCGTCCTGCTCTACGTCAACCTCCTGATCGCCGACCGGCTCGCGCCGCCACTGCGCCCGTCCGGTCCCGAGGAGGAGGTCATCGAGCGCTACCGCGAGCTGGTGGGTGGTCGCACGTCGCTCGTGCGCCTCCTGGTGAGCCTGCTGTTCGCGGTGATCGCCGGCGCCGGCGTCGCCGGGCAGTGGAACAGCTGGCTCCTGTTCACCAACGCCCAGGACTTCGGCATCCCGGACCCGCAGTTCGGTGAGGACATCGGGTTCTACGTCTTCCGCCTCCCGTTCCTGACGTTCGTCGTCGACTGGGCCTTCGCCAGCGTCATCATCATCGCGATCGTCACGGCTGTGGCCCACTACCTCAACGGCGGGATCCGGGTGCAGGCGCCGTCCCAGCGGGTGGGCCGGCAGGTCAAGGGCCACCTCTCGGTGCTCCTCGGGCTCCTGGCCCTGATCCGCGCCGTGGGCTACTACCTCGCCCGCTACGAGCTGAACTTCTCGAGCCGCGGGGCGGTCCAGGGGGCCACCTTCACCGACGTCAACGCCCAGCTGCCGGCGCTCAACCTCCTCATCCTCATCTCGCTCGCCGCCTTCGTGCTGTTCATCGTCAACATCCGCCGCCAGGGCTGGGTGCTGCCGGCGCTCGGCGTCGGCCTCTGGGCGGTCGTCGCCGTGGTCGTGGGGGGCATCGTCCCCGCGTTCATCCAGACCTTCCGGGTGGTGCCCGACCAGCTCTCGCGCGAGCGACCGTTCATCCAGCGCAACATCGACGCCACCCGGGCCGCCTTCAACCTCGACGAGGTCGAGTCCGACGGGTTCTCCAACACCGGCGACATCGACAGCGACACCCTGGGCGACAACGCCGACATCGTCCGCAACATCCGCCTGTGGGACCCCGGCGTGCTGCTCGAGACGTACCGCCAGATCCAGGGCGTGCGCAGCTTCTACGAGATCCGCGACGTCGACGTCGACCGCTACGAGATCGAGGGCGAGACCACCCAGGTCATGGTCTCCACGCGCGAGCTCGACACCGGCGGGGTCCCGCAGACCTCGTGGGAGGCGCGGACGCTCGCCTACACCCACGGGTACGGCGTCGCCCTCTCGCCGGCCAACTCGAAGCTCGCCAGCGGGCGCCCGGCGTTGCTCCTCGCCGACATCCCCGTCCGGGAGAACGCCGACATCGCGCTCGACGAGCCCGCCATCTACGTGGGCGAGGGCCTCGACGGCTACGTGGTGACCGGGACCGAGCGACGTGAGATCGACTTCCAGGACGTCGAGGGCCAGACCCAGTTCCGTGCCTACGAAGGCGAGGACGGCGTCGACATCGGCAGCTACCTCAGGCGGGCTGCGTTCGCGCTCCGCTTCGGCGACATCAACCCGCTCATCTCCGCCAACCTGCGCAGCGACTCGAAGATCCTCTACCAGCGGGACATCGAGGAGCGGGTCGAGTCCCTCGCCCCGTTCCTGCGCTTCGACAGCGACCCGTACGCCGTGGTGCTCGACGGACGGATCAGCTACGTGGTCGACGCGTACACGACGTCGAGCCGCTACCCCTACGCCCAGTCGGCCAACACGAACGACCTGCCCAACGGCAGCGACCTGCGGGGGAGCTTCAACTACGTCCGCAACTCGGTCAAGGCCGTCGTCGACGCCTACGACGGGACCGTCACCTTCTACGTGATCGACGACAGCGATCCGGTCATCGCCGCCTACCGACAGGCCTTCCCCGACCTGTTCACAGACGGCGACCAGATCAGCGACGAGCTGGCCGCCCACTTCCGCTACCCGGAGGACCTGTTCCGGGTGCAGACGAACATGTGGGGCCCGTACCACGTCAGCGACCCGGACGACTTCCTGAACGAGAACGACCGGTGGGACGTCGCCCAGGCGCCTGGGAACGAGGTCGCGCCGGCCAGCCAGAGCATCGACCCCACCACGGGGCTCCCGGCCGGCCCGGCCAGGGCGCAGCGCTTCGAGCCGTACTACCAGCTGCTGCGCCTCCCGGACGCCGAGTCCCAGCAGTTCGTGATGCTGCGGCCGTTCGTGCCGAGCTCGGAGGACGACACCCGGCGCGAGCTCACCGCCTTCATGACCGCCAGCAGCGACCCGGACAGCTACGGGCAGCTGCGGACGTTCGTGCTCCCCCGCAGCAACCTCCCCGACGGGCCCGCCCTCATCGGAGGCACGATCTCGTCCGACCCCGAGGTCGCCCAGCTCCAGACGCTCCTCGGCCAGGAGGGCTCCGACCTCAGCTACGGGAACCTCCTGCTGATCCCGATCGAGGAGTCGATCCTCTACGTGCGCCCGCTGTACGTCGAGTCGACCTCCAGTCGGACGCCTGAGCTCGAACGGGTGATCGTCGTCTACCAGGGCGAGGTGGCGGTGGCGCCGACCCTGCGGGAGTCGCTGGTCGAGCTCTTCGACGACGCTCCCCAGACGCTCGAGGACACGTCACCCGTCGAAGGGGAGGATGAGGAGGACCCGCCGCCCGGCGATGAGGAGGTCGACCCGCCGGCAGACCCGCCGGTCGACCCCGGAGACGACGTCCCCGCGCTCCTCGCCGCCGCCGCCACGGCGTTCGACGAGGCCCAGGAGGCGCTCGACGAGGGCGACCTCGGCCTGTACCAGGAGAAGGTGGCCGAGGCCGCAGCGTTCGTCGATCGGGCCCAGGGCCTGGCCGGCTCGACCACCCCGACGACCACCGCGGACGCCACGGCCTGAGGTGCTCTCGGGCGGTCAGACCTTGCGCAGCAGGGTGCGGGGTGCCGTCGGGACGTGCTCGGCGAGCGATGCCACCGTCTGGTGGAGCGCATCCAGCTCGGCCTGCACCGTGGCGAGGTCCTCGCTCGACTCGGCGTCGAGCCGTCCGATCGAGGCCCGGACCTCGGCTGCGAGGTGGGCGAGCTCGGTCGCGACCCGCGCGGTCTGGAGGCGGAGGTCGAGCAGGTCCTCCTGCGTCGGCACCGTCAACGACAGCTCGCCGACCCGCTGGGTGAGGTCGTCGAGCAGGTCAGGCGCGAGCGCCAGGTCGACGCTGTCCTCGACGTCGTCGACCCGCTGCTCCAGTCGGGCGAGTCGAGCCTCGAGCTCGGCCTGGCGTCCCCGGCGGCGCATGCGCCGAACCTAGGACCCGGCCGGCGCCCCGTGGTGGACCCCGGTTGGCGCCCGCCGACGCCGCTGCTATCGTCGCCGGTACGCCGCGGGGTGGAGCAGTCTGGTAGCTCGTCGGGCTCATAACCCGAAGGTCGCGGGTTCAAATCCCGCCCCCGCCACCAACGAAGAAGTCCAGGTCAGAGGCCCTTTCCCGGAGTGTCGGGAGGGGCCTCTCTGGCGCTTCTGGGGCCCGGTCTCTGCTCCAGCTCCTCCGGCGCGACCTGGCCCTCCGGGGCGCCGACGGCCCCGCCACTCGACGGGCCTGGGCTGGTGCTCGACCACCCGTCCAGAGGCCGAGACGAGCCGGACCTCGCGCCGCCGAGTGCGGACCCCTCATGCTCGGGTCTCAGGCGTGCACCGTTCCCTCACGTAAGAGTAGGGTAGGGCTCCCTCTGCGAGGGCTCCGCACGGTCCGGTCGACCCGGGGCTCGTTGGGGTGCGCCTTCGCATCCCCCATCCCAACGGCGGCGCACTGACGCGCGGCTTCTCCCCCGAAGGCTTGCGTGAACACAACTGCTGCTGCCCCCCGGCGGACCCCGTTGCAACGGATCCGCAGCACCTGGTTCTCCAACACCCGCGCCGACCTCCTCTCCGGCCTGGTCGTCGCCTTGGCGCTGGTTCCGGAGGCGATCTCCTTCTCGATCATCGCCGGGGTCGACCCCAAGGTCGGGCTCTACGCGTCGTTCTCGATCGCGGTGATCATCGCCTTCACCGGCGGACGACCCGGGATGATCTCCGCCGCCACCGGGGCCATGGCGTTGGTGGTGGTGTCGCTCGTGAAGCAGCACGGCGTCGAGTACCTCTTCGTGGCGACGATCGCCGCCGGTCTCATACAGGTGGCACTCGGCGCGCTCGGCGTCGGCAGACTCATGCGGTTCATCCCCCGCACCGTCATGGTCGGGTTCGTGAACGCGCTCGCCATCCTCATCTTCCTCGCGCAGCTGGAGCACTTCGTCGGGAAGGGCGTCGCTGTGTACGTGATGGTCGCCCTCGGCATCGCGATCATGGTCGGTCTCCCAAAGGTCACGAAGGCCGTGCCTGCGCCGCTGGTGGCCATCGCCGTGCTCGGCTTCGGCGCAGCGCTGCTCCACGTCACCGTCCCGACCGTCGGCGACATGGGTGCGCTGCCGGAGTCGCTGCCCGGCATCGGGCTACCGGATGTGCCGTTCAACCTCGACACGCTCAGGATCATCTTCCCGTACGCGTTCACCCTTGCTGTCGTGGGTCTGCTCGAGTCGCTGCTGACGGCGCAGCTGATCGACGACATCACCGACACCCGCTCCGACAAGGACCGCGAGTCGCGCGGTCAGGGCATCGCCAACGTGGCCACCGGGTTCCTCGGGGGCATGGCCGGCTGCGCCATGATCGGTCAGTCGATGATCAACATGAAGTCGGGCGGCCGCACTCGCCTGTCGACGCTGTCCGCCGGCCTGTTCCTGATCGTGGGGATCCTCGCCTTCGGTGATCTCATCGCTGCGATCCCGATGGGGGCCCTCGTCGCGGTGATGATCCTCGTCTCGGTCGGCACCTTCGACTGGAACAGCATCAAGGTCGGTCAGCTGCGCCGCACCCCGCGCACGGAGACGGCGGTGATGGCGGTGACCGTGGCCATCGTGGTGGTGACCCACAACCTCGCCCTTGGCGTCGCCGGCGGCGTCGTGCTGGCCGCCATCTTCTTCGCCCGTCGCGTCGCGCACATCGCGGACGTCACGAGCATGCTCGACCCCGATGACGTTCGCACCCGCATCTACCGCGTCACCGGGCAGCTGTTCTTCGCGTCCACCAACGAGCTCCTGCACCTCTTTGACTACACCGACGACGTCGACGCAGCGGTGATCGACCTTGACGACGCCCACATCTGGGACACCTCTGCGGTCGCGGCACTCGACGCCGTCGTCGCCAAGTTCGCCGCCCACGGCATCGACGCGACCCTCATCGGGCTCAACGAGCACAGCGCCGAGCTCCACGGTCGCACGACCGGCTCCCTCGCGTCGTCGCACTGACACGGCAGCGATGACCATCGACGGGATGCACCAGATCGGCGAGGTGGCCGAGGTCGTAGGTCTCTCCCTGCGCACCATCCGCCACTGGGACGAGGTCGGCCTCGTGCCGCCGTCGGGCCGTTCGCCGGGCGGGTTCCGTCTCTACACCCAGGACGACATCGACCGCCTTTGCCTGGTGAAGTCCCTCAAGCCGCTCGAGCTCTCCCTCGAGGAGATCTGCGATCTGCTCGACACCCGGGACCGCCTCGCCGCCGGGCCGGAGGAGACCGAACAGGCTCAGCTGCTCGAGCGCCTCGCCGCCTTCTCCGCGCGTGCAGACGAGCGCTGCGTCGCGCTGCGAGCGCAGCTCACCTCCGTCGAGGATCTCGCCGCCAGGTTGCGGTCTGAGGCGGGTGACGCTGCCGTGCGGGCGTAGGCCCGTCCTTCGACGAGCGTGACCGCCGAGCAGCAACCACCGTGAGAATCAGTTGCGGGCGCCGATCGGACCGGCCCTTCTGGTCGACACCGTGAGGTGAAGCTCGATGACGCGCACTCTCATGTGGCCCGTTCACCACTGCGAGGCCGTCTCCGCCCTTCTCGCTTCGCCTCGTCGCCTCTGCAAATTGCTGCTCCGTAACGTCGAGGCGACAGCTCGGCGCTCGGCAGCACTGTTGTCGATCGCAGAGGCTGCCCGACGGCGTTGGCGGTGGTGGATGCGGGGGGGGGCACCCGGCGCCGAGCTCGGCACGTCGGTGGTCCCATCTACGGCCGCCAGCGAGTCGAGACCGCTGCTGGACAGTCCCTCTACGTCGCCTCCCTGGAGGGCGCTGCCGGCGTCATCTGCGCGCTCCGGCGGGCACGCCGCAGTAGAGCCGGCACGATCCGTCGGTGGAACGGCTTCACGACGGTGAAGTACGCCTTGCCGGTCGCGTTGTGCTCGTGCACGACGGTGGCGCACTGCAGGTCGTCACCGACGACGCGCAGGACGCCACGGAAGTCGAGGTGCTTGTCGTCTGCGCCGACGACGAGGCTGTTGCCGACCCGCCCGAGCAAGGTGAAGGGAGAGGTGTCGCTCGACCCTCCCGCGGTGTCCAGACCCAGACCCTGGGCCACGCGGTTGCGCACGGCCATCAGGGCGGCCACCCAGGCCGGGGTGCCGGCAGTGATGAGGGCGCGATGCCAGTCCTCGACGTCGCGGCTGGATCCCGCCGGCAGGCGCAGGGCGAAGGTGTCGGTGAAGTCGACGGAGGGGAGCCCGGCTGCACTGATGAGCTCGGCCGGTGTCACCACCTGGCGCACGTCGGCGCGGTCGGTGGCAGCGGGCAGTGCCTTGCGCAGCAGCCGGACCCAGGGGGACCACCGTGCGGGCACAGTCGGGCCCACGTTGAGCGCCGCCTCGGCGAGGTCGAAGGCGTCCTCGACCAGCGCGTCGTGCGCCCAGCGCACCGCCAGCGGCCACAGCAGGACCATGGGGCCGTGCGCCCGGCCCTCGAGCACGTGACGCAGGAGCGAGGTGCCGTCGCCCAGGTCGACCACGGTGAGCGCGTGAGTGCCGTCGATGCCCGTCGACCGGTCGAAGGCGAACTCCACCCGGCGCCCCGCTTCATGCGCCGTCACGGCGTACCGGATCCCGTCGTGCCCGCCGCGTGACCCCGGCTCGAGACCACCGTCGAGCACCATCGGGGCCCAGGTCGCGCCCGGCCACAACTGGTCGTGGTCGCTCGCGAGTGTCTCGACCACTGCGCCCACTCGCTCGGCCGAGGCAGCGATGTGCCGTTCGTGGATGTTGCGCATGACCCACCTGCTTTCCGTACGTCGCCGTATGGTCCGTTCCCGTACGGTACCGTACGGTCATGCCACCGAGCCAACGCCTGTCGCGTGAGGCGTGGGCCACAGCAGGGCTGCGGGCGCTCACCGCCGGCGGTGTCGCCGCGGTCGCCGTCGAGCCGCTCGCCGCTGCGCTCGGCACCACCAAGGGCAGCTTCTACTGGCACTTCTCCGATCGGGCGGAGCTCGTCCGGGCCGCCCTCGAGCTGTGGGAGCTCGAGCAGACAAGCGCCGTGATCGACGAGCTCGGCACCCTGGACGACCCGCGCGAGCGGTTGCGGGTCTTGCTCACGCTCGTCCTGAACCCGAGAGACGGCCCGGATCCGGTCGCCCAGCTGTTCCGCGACATCGCCCACCCCGAAGTCGCCGCCGCCGTCCGCCGGGTCACCTCCCGGCGCATCGACTTCGTCGCCGGGGAGCTGCACAGCACCGGCATGCCGCGAGCAGAGGCCCGTCGCCGAGCTGCCGTTGCGGTCGCGGCCTACATCGGCTGGTGGCAGCTGAACGCCGTCCTCCCGGAGGACGCACCTCTGGGGCGTGACGGCCGTCAGCACGCCAAGGTGCTGTGGCTCATATGCGAGGCCGCGCTGCCCTGACGGCTCCCGATCTGCCGTTCGACCTGCTGGAGAAGGCGGTCGGCGTCGAGGACGACCTCACCGCGCACGCCGGTCATGATGGGTTGGTGCTGCGGTGGCCCGGGCACATCGACGTGCCCCTGTCCGCGTTCCTGCCCACCGTCGGGCGGGTCGTGCGGCAGTTCGGCGACAGGGTCGACTCCCGGACGACCATCGTCGGCGTGGAGACGGCGTCCGGGCGTCTCGTGGTGAAGCACGCCACGGACGACGAGTCGGTGGGGTGGCTGGAGTCGGCGATCCGCTTCCACGCAGCCGTGTCGCACCCCTCGGTCCCGCCGGTCCTCCACCACCTCAGGACGCCGGACGGCCTGGCGACCGTCCAGCGCTGGGCGTCGGGGGACGTGCTCGTCGACAAGTTCGATCCGACCGTCCCGGGCCGTGACGATCCGGGCTCGCCGTACCAGCGGTTCCTCCGCTTGCCGGTGCCCGAGATCACTGACGCCCTGCGCCAGCTCATCCATGCGAACGTGGCTGCCACCGGGGCGGGCTTCGTCGCCGTGGACCTCTACGACGGCTGCCTCATCTACGACTTCGAGCGACACGCCCTCTCGTTGATCGACCTCGACCTGTACCGGCCGGGCCCCTTCGTGCTGGAGACCGACCGCCAGTACGGCTCCAGTGCCTTCATGGCGCCCGAGGAGTGGCAGCGGGGCGCGACGATCGACGAGCGCACCACGGTGTTCACGCTCGGACGCTTCGCCCAGGTGCTGCTCGGCTGCGAGCGCGACGACGCAGCGGAGCGCGATGACTTCCGTGGCAGCGACTCGCTCTTCGACATCTCGATGCGAGCGTGCGCCAGTGATCCTGCCAAGAGGTACCAGTCGGTCGCTGCGCTGTTCCGGGCGTGGAGCGTCGCCATCCGAGAGGAGCCCGGTGCTCTCCCCGTCCGGGCGGCTGTCCGGGTGCTGGTGCTCGACGAGGAGGGGCGGACGCTGCTGTGCCAGTACGGCGACGATGCCGTCGGCCGGACGTGGTGGGTCCCACCCGGCGGCGGCCAGGAAGCCGGAGAGTCCGATCTGGCGACGGCGCGGCGGGAGCTGAGGGAGGAGCTCGACCGCAGCGACCTGGAGATCGGGAAACGGATCGGCAGTCGCGCCGGCGGCACGGTCCTGGTCGAGGGCCGACGCTTCGTGCAGGAGGAGCGCTACTACCTGTGCAGGTGCAGCCACTTCGACGTCGCGCCCGACGTGATCGAGCGCGGCCGATCCGAAGGCATCCGCGACATCCGCTGGTGGACGAGCGCCGAGCTGCGGGACCAGGCCGTCGACACCGGACCCCGCCGCCTCCCGGAGCTGCTCGTCCAGATCGCCGCCGGCGACCTCCCAGCGGTGGACTCCGACCTCGGGTGGTGACCGTCCGGGCCGCTGGCTGCGGCGACCTTGCACGACGCACCACCGCTCAGGTGCGACACGAGACCGGCCCGCCCTTTGACGCTCCTCGTGCCCGTCACTACCTTCCCGCTCGGCGACCGGGGGGTGGACGACGTGCGACGCGCTGCTGCACTGCTGGCGATCCCGCTGACCTGGGCGCTGGTGCTGGGAGAAACCGTCGGATCGGCCGTCGCAGGAGGCGCTGACGACCGGAGCGGCGGCAGCGGTCGCGGCGGGAGCCTCGGCACCGGCAACGGCTACGTGGACCGACGGGCGTGGCGGGACCGCCAGGACGCGTTCCTCGCCTTCGCCACCGAGGAGCTGTCGCCGACGTCGCCGGCGAACGTGCTCGCCCACGCCACCCGTGCCGAGCGCGACCGCTCGTTCGCGTTCGACGCGCGCACGATCGGGCCGGAGCACTTCGCCCGGACGTTCGAGAAGATCGACGCCTTCCTCGACACGAGCGACTTCGACCTGCTCGCCCTCATGGCCCTCTGGCAGCGCCACCGGCGGGACCTCGCACCGGAGCTGCGGTCAGCGATCGAGCAGCGGTTCCTCCGCTTCCGCTACTGGTACACCGACCCGTTGCCCGCCGGCGTGGTCGACGAGAAGTGGTTCTGGACGGAGAACCACCGGATCATCCACCACACGCTCGAGCACCTCGCCGGGCGGGCGCTCCCGGGGGCGACGTTCGCAGTGACGGGGGAGACGGGACGCACCCACGCCACCCGCGGCCGCCAGCGCATCGAGGCGTGGCTCGACGAGAAGGCGCGATGGGGCTTCTCGGAGTGGCACAGCGACGTCTACTACCAGGAGGACATCGAGGCGCTGACCCTCCTGGCGGAGCACGCCGAGCGGGGGATC
>CADCSY010000028.1 GCA_902805555.1 uncultured Acidimicrobiales bacterium
CACCTGGGGACATCGGCCGGGCCGGCCGTCCCACGCTTGACCTTGCTCCGGGTGGGGTTTGCCGAGCCACCCCGGTCACCCGGGGTGCTGGTGCGCTCTTACCGCACCGTTTCACCCTTACCTGTGCGACCCGGTCCCCCGGGCCGCCATCGGCGGTCTGTTCTCTGTGGCACTTTCCTGCGGGTCACCCCGACTGGCGTCTCGCCAGCACCCTGCCCTCTGGAGCCCCGACCTTCCTCGACACGATCGGGTCGTGCCGCGGCCACCCAGCCGGCTCACCGTCGTCGCGAGTCTTGCACGTCGGGTCGTTCCCGACCCCTCAGAACTCGAGCGCCGACAGGTCGGGGTCCCAGCCTGTCGCCCGACGGCGCGCCTCGAGCCAGCGCTCGCGGTCGAGTCGGCGACGGGGCTCGACCGCGGCCGCCGGCGACCAGGTGGCCGCTACGTCGTCCCAGCCCGACCAGGTGCCAACCGCCAACCCGGCGAGGAACGCGGCCCCCAGGGTCGTGGCCTCCGTCACCGGTGACACCTCCACCGGCTTGCCCGAGGCGTCCGCCAGCGCCTGGACGAACGTCGGGTTGACGCTCATCCCACCGTCGACCCGGAGGCTCGGGATGGTCGCCCCGCTGTCGGTCTCCGCCGCCTCCACGAGGTCGGCGCCGCGATGGGCGACGCCCTCGAGCACGGCCCGCACGACCTGTGGTCGCGACGAGCCCCGGGTGAGGCCGAGGAGCGCCCCTCTCGCCCCGTAGTCCCAGTCGGGGGTGCCGAGGCCGAGGAGCGCGGGGACGAACACGACCCCGCCTGCGTCGTCGCAGGTCTGCGCCACCGCATGCGACTGCTCGGCGGTGTCGAGGATCCCGAGGTCGTCGCGCAGCCACTCCACCGCGGTGCCGGCCGAGAGCATGATCCCCTCGAGCCCCCAGGTGGGCACCCCCCCGTCCCGCCAGGCGACGATGGGGAAGGTGCCGCCCGGGCCCCGGGTGGCGAAGTCGGGGCGCTCAGGCCCCACGCACAGGTCGAGCATCCCCCCCGTCCCGAACGTGATCTTGGCGAGCCCGGGCCGCACGCAGCCCTGGCCGACGAGCGACGCCTGCTGGTCACCGGCGATGCCGGCGATCGGGGGTGCTCCCGACAGGGCCGAGGCCTCGCCCACGACGCCGGTCGAGTCGACGATGCCAGGGAGCACGCCCGTCGGGACGCGCAGCACCTCGAGCACGTGCTCCGACCAGCCCGAGCCGTCACCGTGGACCATGCCGGTGACCGCCGCGTTGCCGAGGTCGGTGACGTGGGTGGAGCCCCCTGAGAGCGTCCAGGCGATCCAGGTGTCGACGGTCCCGAAGCAGAGGTCACGTGTGCGCTCCGGGTCGGCCATGTCGAGGAGGAAGGCGAGCTTGGTCGCCGAGGCGTTGGGTGCCACCCGCACACCCTGGCCCTGCAGCACGAGGCACATCCCGGCGGTGCGGAGGTCCTGCCAGGAGATGCCGGGACCCACGGGCTCACCCGTGGCCCGGTCCCACACGATCGTCGAGGCACGCTGCGCTGCGATCCCGACGGCGGCGACCGACCCCACATCACCCAGTGCAGCGCCGGCGACCTCGAGCGCTGCTGCCGCCATGGCGGAGGCGTCGAACTCGACGAAGCCCGGCTGGGGCGTGCTGGGGAGCACCTCACGGTGGTGCACGACGGCGATCGAGGCGTCGGGCTGCACGACCGCTGCCCGGACGCCGCTCGTGCCGACGTCCACCACGAGGATCCCGCTGCCGGTGCTCACCTGCCCGGCCCCCCCGTCGGCGAGCCGGCGCCCGGCGAGCGGGCCTGCCGGGTGGCCGCGGCCGCACCCGCGAGGCCGCAGCCGTAGGCGAGGAGGCCGTTGAACACGAGGCCGGGGACCGACGTCGAGTCGCCGTCGGCGCCTCGGACCACGAGCGCCACGCCCTGGATGGCGACGAAGGCGAGGAGAGCGGCGAGCCCGCCGTTGGTGAACGGGGCCACGGCGGCGGCCCGGGCGGCCACGAGGCCCCCGAAGGCCAGCCCGGCGAGGACGAGGACGAACAACAGGGCGGTGACGGGCGACCCCCCGTCTTCGTCGGCCACCGCCCGGCTGACCAGCGCCAGCGGGAGGCAGGTTGCGACGGCGACGGCGGCCCCTCGCACCACTGCTCGGGCCTGGACGACCCCGCCCGTGCTGCGAGGTCGGGCAGGCGTCACGGCGGGCGAGGCTACCGTCGCCCGGCCACTCGTCCTGGCGGCCCCCCGTCGTGCGCCGGCCGGTCCAGCCACCGCGTCGCGGACACCTGCTCCTGGCGGCGCTTCCCGGGGGTGGCGGTCGGTTCAGCCGCCGGTGCGCAGCGGGGAGGGGGGCTCAGGTGCTCGGCCAGGCACGGACGCCGAACGGCGAGGCCAGCCCGAGCTTGCCCGGGTTGAGGATCCCGTTCGGGTCGAGCGCCGTCTTCAGCGACTGCAGGACCTGCATGCCGTCGCCGAGGGCCTCGGCCATGAACCGGCTGCGGTTGAGGCCGACACCGTGGTGGTGGCTGAGGGCGCCGCCCCCGGCGAGGGCGGCGGCGGTGGCCGCGTCCCACGCCCGCACGTAGAACGACTCCCGCTCGTCCGACGGTGGACGGCCGGCGAAGGAGAAGTACAGGCAGCCGCCGTCGATGTAGCTGTGGGACTGGTGGGCAGAGGCCGCCTTCATCCCGTCGATGCCCTGCAGGGCCGCCAGCACCGCCTCGTACAGCCGGGGCAGCTTCGACCACGGTCCTGCGATCTCCATGGTGTCGACCACGAAGCCCTTCCGGGTGAGCGCCTCGAGGGCGGACACGTCGTTGCGGTGCCCGAGCCACCGGTCGACGAGCCCGTCGTCCATGGGTGCTGCGTCCGCGCAGGCCTCGGCCACCACCGTCATCGTGGCGTCGACCAGCACCGGGTCGCCCTCGTCGAGCACGAGGAGCACGGCCTGGTCCCCCGTCGACCAGCTGCGGTCCGCCTCGATCGGGTCGTACATTCGGGCCACCGCCGGGGTGGCGCCGCGACGCAGGATCGTGCGGAGGCCCTCGATCCCGGCGACGAAGGAGGGGAACGCGTAGGCCGCCTTGCGGGTGGTGGCCGGGGCTGGGTGGCAGCGGAGCCGGGCCGAGGTGATGACGCCGAGCGTCCCCTCGGAGCCGACGAACACCTGGTTGAGGTCGGGCCCGGCGGCGGCCCGGGGGGCGCCCCCCGTCTGCACCGTGGTGCCGTCGGCCAGCACCACGTCGAGCGCCACCACCATGTCCTCGATCTTCCCGTACCGGGTGGAGAGCTGGCCGGCGGAGCGGCAGGCGAGCCACCCCCCGACGGTGGAGAGGGCGATCGACTGCGGCCAGTGCCCGAGGGTGAGCCCGTGGGCGGCTCGCAGCTCCTCCTCCAACGTGTCGCCGAAGGTCCCGGGCAGCACGTCCACGGTCCCGGAGACGGGATCGACGGCGGTGATGCCCGACATGGCGGTCGTGTCGAGCACGACGCCGCCGTGCACCGGCACGCTCGCCCCGCTCACGCCGCTGCGCCCGCCTGCTGCGGTGAGCGGCACCCGCGCCTCGTTGCACAGCGCCACCACGGCGGCGACCTCGGAGGCGTCGGCCGGGCGGGCGACCGCCGACGGCAGGCCGGGCACGTCCCCCTCGAGCGCCCAGGTCATGGCGAGGGGCCACCAGTCGCGACCGGCCTCGGCGAGGGCCGCCGGGTCGGACGTCTCGACGGTGGCGCACACCTCGGTCAGCCGGTCGAGGAAGGCAGCGTCGACCGGGACCGGCTCGGCCAGCAGGTGGCCACTTGGCGAACCTCCCCCCTCGAGCGCGATGGGCGGGGTGACGGTGCCGGGGGAGGGGCGGAGGTCGGTCACGTCAGGCTCCGGTGGTGGCGGTGGTCGCGGTGCGGGGGAGCTCGGCGTCGGTGCGCTCCCGCTCGATGGAGGAGCGGAGCGCCTCGACCTCCGCGCTGATGCGGGCCTCGTCCCACCCGAGGTCGCCGGCCACGAGCCCGGCTGCGTCCTCGGCCGCGTCCGCCGTGGCATCCCTGGCCTGCCAGCGGGCCGGGATGCGCCGGCTGAGCAGGTCGTCGAGGCTGCCGACCATCTCGTAGCGGGCGGCGTAGAGCGCCTCCGCCCGGGTGAACGGGAGCGTGTCCACGAGCGGCATCCCGAGCGCCGGGTCACCGGCGATCATCGCCGCCACCGCTCGGGCGTCGCCGCCGTAGCGGCCCGCCAGGCGAGCGAGCTCGTCCGCCTCCACCCCGAGTCGGGCGGCCGCGCCCGCCTCGAGGAGCTCGGCGTGGCCCTCCGCCCCGTGGAGGCGCAACCTGCGGGTCCTGGACCGGCCACCGCGGCCGAGGACCTCCACGGCGGCGTCGACGGTGTCGGCAGCCATCTTGCGGTAGGTCGTGAGCTTGCCCCCGGTGACGCTGATGACCCCGCTCGCCGAGCGGGCGACCTTGTGGCGGCGGGAGAGGTCCTTCGTCTTCGTCGTCTTCTCGGCGGTGCTCGCCCCGCTGACCAGGGGCCGCAGACCGGCCCAGGTGCCGACCACGTCGGCCTCGCTGAGGGGCTCGGTCAGGCTGGCGTTCATGGCGTCGAGCAGGTACCGGACGTCCTCGGCGGTGCACGTGGGCTCGTCGACCGGTCCGTCGTAGTCGGTGTCGGTGGTGCCGATGTACGTGCGGTCGCCCTGGGGCACGACGAACACGGAGCGGCGGTCCTTCGGCACCGGCACGACGGCGGCGATGTCGTTGCGGACCTTGTCCCACGGCACCGTGATGTGGATGCCCTTGGCCGGGCGGATCGTCGCGGGGTCGTGGCCGAGGTCGAGTGCCGCGACTGCGTCGCTCCACACGCCCCCGGCGTTGACCACCACGCTGGCCCGCACCGTGATCGGCGGGCCGTCGGGCTCGTCGGGTCCCCGTCCGGGCTGGATCGTCGCCCCGGTGACCGCGCCGTCGGGTCCCTTCTCCAACCCGACCAGCGCGGTCCAGTTGGCGACTGCGGCCCCGAGGTCGGCGGCCGTCCTGGCCAGGGCGAGGGTGAGTCGGGCGTCGTCGGTCTGCGCGTCGTGGTAGATGAAGCCGCTGACGACTCGGTCGCGCCGCAGGGTCGGCATGTGGGCCACCGCCTCGTCAGCGGAGATCTGCTCGTGCAGCTTGCCGATGCGGGCGCCACCGGTGAGGTCGTACATCCACAGCGCGCTGTTCAGCGCCTTCGCCAGCTTGGGGTTGATGACGCCGCCCTTGCCGAACACGGGGATCAGGAACGGGAGCAGCCGCACGAGGTGGGGGGCGGTGTGGCGCAGGCGCTGTCGCTCGGCGAGCGCCTCGTAGACGAGGCGGAACTCGCGCTGCTGGAGGTACCGCAGGCCCCCGTGCACGAGCTTCGACGACTTCGACGACGTGCCGCTCGCGAAGTCGTGGCGCTCGACCAGGCCGGTCCGCAGCCCCCGGGCGGCGGCGTCGACGGCCACCCCAGCGCCGGTGATGCCACCGCCGACGACGAGCACGTCGAGGGGCTCGTCGGCGAGGCGTCGCAGGGCTGCCGCACGGTCGAAGGCCATGCGACGAGCATGCCATCCACGTGCTCGCTCCCAGCAGCCGGCGGCTGCTGCAGGCGCTGGGCCGGGGTCGCTCGCCGGGGGTGAGGCCCGCCGAGGGGCCCGAGACCCGCACCTCCGCTCGCTGCCGGCGATCTGGACTGGCGGAGGGGGGCTGCACCATACTTCCCCCTTCGCAGCGCCGGCGGCGCTGCAGGCACGAGTCTCACCGCAAGGACGTGACCCCCTCCATGAACCAGAACTGGCGCGAGCACGCCGCCTGCCAGGGCCTCGACCCGGAGATCTTCTACCCGGTCGAAGACGACGAGGCGGTTCCCGCCAAGGCCGTGTGCGCCGTGTGCCCGGTCAAGGTCGCCTGCCTCGAGTACGCGCTCAGTGGTCGGGAGCGCGACGGTGTGTGGGGCGGCGCCACGGAGCGCGAGCGGCGGCGGCTCGTGCGCCAGCGCCGCCGCACGGCCTGACCGGCCCCGAGGTGGCAGCGCAGACCCTGGCGGAGCTCGGCGGGTGGCCGACGGTGCTGCGCGCCCTCGTGGCCGGGGCCGACCTCACGTCCGAGCAGGCCGCCGCCGCCCTCGCCGAGGTGCTCGAGGGCGCAGCCACCCCCGCCCAGACGGCTGCGTTCATCATCGGCCTGCGGTGCAAGGGCGAGTCGGTCGACGAGATGACCGGACTCGTGCAGGCCATGGTCGCCGCCGCCGTCCAGGTGCGCCTGCCGGCCGACCTCGATGCGGTCGACACGTGCGGGACCGGGGGCGCACCGAGCCGACGCGTGCACGCCCTCAACGTGTCCACGATGGCGGCGCTCGTCGTCGCCGGGGCGGGGGTCCCCGTCTGCAAGCACGGCGGCCGGGCGGCCAGCGCCAACAGCAGCTCGGCGGACCTGCTCGAGGCCCTCGGCGTCGCCATCGACCTCGGAGCGGGCGGCGTGGCCCGCTGCGTCACCGACGTCGGCATGGGCTTCTGCTTCGCGCCGCGGTTCCACCCGGCGATGCGCCACGCAGGGCCCGTCCGCCGGGAGCTGGGCGTGCCCACCGTGTTCAACTTCCTCGGCCCGCTCGCCAACCCGGCCGGCGTGCGGCGCCAGGTGATCGGGGTGAGCGACCCCCGCATGGCCCCCACGATGGTCGGGGTCCTGCAGGGCAAGGGGGCGGAGCGAGCCATGGTGGTGGCGGGCCACGACGGCCTCGACGAGCTCACGACGACGACCACCTCGACGGTGCTCGAGCTCCAGGACGGGGAGGTCCGCTCCTCCACCGTGGACCCTCTCGAGCTCGGACTGGCCCGTGCCGACCCCGGTGACCTGGCCGGGGGCGACCCGGCCGCCAACGTCGCGATCCTCGGGGACCTCCTGGCCGGCGCTCGGGGCGCCCGGCGTGACATCGTCGTGCTGAACGCGGCGGCGGGGCTCCTCGTGGGCGGCCTCGTCGACGACCTGGCCGACGGTGTGGAGGCAGCACAGGCGGCGCTCGACGACGGCAGGGCCGAGGCGGTCCTCCAGCACCTCGTGGCCACGTCCCAGGCGGCCGCCACCTGGGCCGCCAACCGATGACCCTGCCGGTCCTCGGCACCCCACCCGCCGGGGGCGACGCCGCGGCCCCCGAGGTCCGGCCCGACGGCCGTGGTGCCTGGACCGCTCGATGACGGGCCGGGTCCGTGGGGCCCGCGCCGACGACCTGCCTCGGCTGCAGGAGATCGAGGTTGCGTCGGGTGCGCTGTTCGTGGGAGTGGGGCTGCAGTCGGTGGCGGAGGACGAGCCCGCCCCGATCCCGGTGCTGGCGAGGTACCAGGCCGCCGGGACGGCGTGGGTCTCGGTCGACGGGGCCGACCGGCCCGTGGGCTATGCGCTCGCCCTCGAGGTGGACGGCGTCGCCCACCTCGAGCAGCTGTCGGTCGAGCCCTCGGCCGGACGCCAGGGCCGGGGCGGCGAGCTCCTCGAGGTGGTCACCGCGTGGGCGGCCGGCCGAGGGTCGCCCGGCGTCACCCTCTCGACGTTCCTCGACGTGCCCTGGAACGCTCCCTACTACGAGCGGTTCGGGTTCGTGGTGCTGCGCGAGGAGGAGCTGACGCCGGGGCTGCTCGCCCTGCGCGACCACGAAGCAGCCGCCGGTCTCGACGTCACCCGTCGGGTGTTCATGCGCCGGCCGCTCTGACTCAGCCCCCGAACGCGACCTCGATGCGCAGCCCCACCAGGCGGACCCCGGGCTCTGGCTCCCAGTCGAGCTCGGGGACCCGCTCGAAGCCGAGCGCCTCGTAGAAGGCCAGCCCCGTGTCGTTCTGCTCGATGGTGTGCAGGACGAGCGACTCCTTGCCCTCGGAGGCGGCCCGGGCGGTGCACGCCTCGGTCAGGCGGCGACCGATGCCGGTGCGGTGCGCGCTCGGGTCGACGGCGAGCATCCGGATGCTGGCGGCGTGGGGATCGGTGTGCTCGGCGAGCGGGTTGACGGCGTCGCCGACGTAGGTGACGCCCCCCACCACCCGTCCGCCGTCCATGGCCACGAGCACCACCGCCTGCTCGGCCCGGGTGGCGACGTCGGCGAGCTCCTCGTCGTACGCAGCGTCGAGCACCGCCTCGTGCGAGGCCCGGTAGGCGGCGACGGTGATCGCCGCCAGTGCCTCGTGCTCGTGCGGCTGGATCTCCCTGATCTCCACCTTCAGCCCCCCAGGCTCCACATGGTCTCCAGGTCGTGCTTGCTGTAGGCCTGGAAGGCGATGAGCGTCCTCGTGTCGACGATGCCGTCGAGCGCCGCGAGCCGGCCGGTGACGACCTCGGCCAGCTCCTCGTGGTGGCGCACCCGCACGACGGCGACGAGGTCGGCGTCGCCTGCGGTGGAGTAGACCTCCGCCACCCCGCCGACGTCCGCCAGCTCCTGCGCCAGCCCTGCGATGCGCTTCGGCTCGGCGTGGATCAGGACGAAGGCGGCCACCACGGGCGGGAGGCTAGCGCTGGCGCGCGAGCACCTTCGGGCCCGCCGCCGACCCGGCTGCGGGTTGGAACCGGGGCAGCGGCCACAGGTCGGACGCGAGCTCGCCCTCACAGCGGAGCACCCGGAGGCGGTGCGCCTCCCGCTCGAGCCAGGCCGCCACGCACGCCAGCTCGTCGGCCAGCTCCGTCGGCACGGGCCTGCCGGGGTCCGCACTCGGACCGCTGCTGCCCGAGTCGATGGGGAGGGTGTCGGCGATGGGTCCTGCTCCCCAGCTCCGGACGAGCCGGCCGGCGGAGAGCTCGACCGTGCTGCCGCCGAGCTCGACCACGAGGGTCCCGGTCCTGCGCAGCCCGTCGAGGCGCCGCTGGCGGCGCAGCGCGTCGGCCAGCGCCGAGGCCCGGTCCCGCACGTCGGCTGCCTCCTCGAACCGCTCGGCGGAGGCCAGCGACTCCATGCGCGTCCTGAGCGGGTCGAGCAGCAGCTGGGGCGACGTGGTGAGGCCCCGCACCACGTGGGCGACGACCGGGGCGTAGGCCTCCTCCGTCATCTCGCCGTCGCAGGGGCACCTCGCCACCCCGATCTGCGCCGCTGCGCACGGCGCCGCCCGGACCCCTCGGCGTCCGGGGTTGCCCGAGCAGCGCCGGATCGGGGTGGCGGTCTGGATCGCCTCCACGACGCGCCGGGCCGCCCCGGTGGACGGGAGCGGCCCGAGGTAGAGGGCCCGGTCGTCCCGCACCGCCCGCACCACCGACAGCCTCGGGAACCGCTCGTCGAGGGTGAGCTTCACGTAGGCGTAGCGCTTCCACGTGGTGGACTGGCGGTTGAACCTCGGCAGCAGCTGGTGGATGAGGCGGACCTCGAGCACGCCCGCCTCGAGCGGGTTGGCGGTGCCGACGTGGTCGATCGCCACCGTCTCCCGGAGGAGCTGGCCGACCTTCCGCCGCTCCTCGCCGGAGAAGTACGAGCGCACCCGGGACCTGAGGTTGGTGGCCTTGCCGACGTAGAGGGCCCGCCCCCCGGCATCACGGAACAGGTACACACCTGGCGTCCGGGGGAGCCCGTCGGTGAGGCGGAGCTTGGCCAGCTGCGGGTGCCCCTTGACCGTCGGCAGCTCCAGCAGGTCGTCGAGGCCGACGACGCCGAGGCTGCCGGCTCGCTCGAGGAGGGCGTGGAGGAGGTGCCCGGTGGCCAAGGCGTCGTCGAGCGCGCGGTGGGTGGGGCGGTGGGGGAGTCGGAAGTGCTCGGCCAGGGTCGACAGCCTGCAGTTGCGCACCTCGTCACCGACCAGGCGGCGGGCCAGGGCCACGGTGTCGACGAAGCGGTGGGGGAGGCGCGGCCAGCCGGCCCGCACGAGGGCGGCGTCGAGGAAGGCGCGGTCGAAGCGGACGTTGTGGCCGACGAGGGTCGCTCCGGCCGCGAACTCGAGGAACGAGGGCAGCACGGCGTCCACCCGGGGCGCAGGCCCCACCATGGAAGTCGTGATGCCGGTGAGCACCGTGATGGCGGGCGGGATCGCCACCCCCGGGTTCACGAGCGTGGAGAAGGTGCCGAGGCACTCGCCCCCCCGGAGCTTGACCGCCCCGATCTCCGTGAGGGCGCACTCGTCGGGTGAGCCACCGGTCGTCTCCACGTCGACGACGACGAAGGTCACGTCGTGGAGCGGCGTGCCCATGTCGTCGAAGGAGCGCTGGTGGAAGGCCACGAGCGCCACCGTAACGAACGCCTGTTCGGCGAACAAGGGTTCCCCGGGGTGGACGAGTCGGCGGTGCCGGCGGCCGTTACGATCCGGCCGTGCCGACCCGATACCGCTGCGGCGCCTGCGGGAACCTGACCCGCTTCGACGTCACCGCCACGCGACGCACCCGCTCGTTCCACCACTACACCGTCGGCGGCGAGCTGACCGTGGAGGGCACCGAGGTCCTCGAGGAGCTGGTCGAGGAGGTCTCCTGCCGCTGGTGCGGGTCGGCCCGTGCGGTGGAGCCGATCGCCTCCCGGACCGAGCGGCCAGTGACCGACGAGGGGTCCCCGGCCTGAGCGCCCCCGATGCGCTCGTGCGGGCGGCCTGCCAGGCCGCGGTCGACGCGGCTCGCGCCGGTCGGCGAGCCAGCCCGCCACTGCCCGTCCCTGGCCCCCTGCGGCCCCTGCTGCGCTTCGCCCGGCTGCCCGAGCCGGCCCTGGCCGCCGTCCGGCGGGTGCTCGACGAGGACGCCGAGTTCCGGGAGCGGGTCCTCGCCACCCTGGAAGCGGCGGGTGCCCCTCCGCCGCTCGACGAGGCGTCGCTGCTGTTCCTCGAGCGGCCCGAAGGTTGGTCGGCCTCCCTCGCCGCGCTGTCCGTCGCCGCGGAGGACGCGGCGGCCGCTGCCACCGACGCCCGGGCCGAGGGGGCTGCGTTGCGAAAGCTCGCGCTGGTGCAGGCGGCGCTCGACCGCAACCAGGCGTCCCTCGAGGCGGCCCGCCTGGAGCTCGACTCGCTCCGCCGGCAGCTCGGCGAGGAGCGCCGAGCTCGCCGGGTCGCCACGTCCGAGCTGGGCCGGTTCCGCAAGCGGGTGGAGGAGCTCGAGGCCGACCGCTCCCACCCCCCGGCCGGTGCGCTGCACGAGAACGAGGAGCTGGCGACGTCGCAGACGGCGCTGGCCGCAGCCGAGGAGCAGGCCGCCGGGTCAGGGGCGGGCCCAGCGGCGCCGGCGGACACCGGCGCCGACCTGCCGGAAGCCGAGGCTGCGGAGCCGGCCGAGGTGGCCGAGGTGCAGCCGCGCTCGGTCGACGAGGCGGCCGCCGCGATCGCAGCCGCGGAGGAGGCCGTCGGCACCCTGACCGAGGCCCTCGGACGGGCGGCAGACGCGCTGGCGGGCGAGGCTGTGAGGCCGGCCGGGTGGCCGCCCGAGGGGACGGTGGCGAGCGGCACCGACCGGTCGCGGGTCGCCCTACGAGCGGTCACCGGCGCGGCCCGGGCGCCGGCGAGGCTCCCCCCGGCGGTCTTCGACGACACGGCGTCGGCGGCCGACCACCTCCTCCGCCTGCCTCGGGTGCTGGTCCTCGTCGACGGCTACAACGTCACCATCAGCACCCGCAGCGACCTGGCGCTCCCGGCGCAGCGCCGCTGGCTGCTCGACGCCGCCGGCGGGGTCGCAGCCCGCACGGGCGCAGAGCTCGAGGTCGTGTTCGACGGCGCCGCTGGTGCGTCGCCCCACGACGCGGGTCGTCGACTCGGTGTCCACGTCCGCTTCACCGCCCCGGACGAGGAGGCCGACGACGTCCTGCTCGACCTCCTCGAGGTCGTGCCCGTCGAGCGCCCGGTGGTCGTGGTGTCCGACGACCGCCGGGTGCGCGACGGCGCCCGGCGCCTCGGAGCCAACACGCTCGGCGTGGTGCCCTTCGTCGGGGTGCTGCGCAGCTGAGGACCCGGTTGCCGCCCTCCGGGGCGCTGTCACAGGGCGTCGTTAGGTTCCCCCACAGGCGGGGCTGACGACGACGAGGGGACGCAACGTGGGGATCAGGACGAACCACGACGCCGGCGAGGCCGGCGAAGGCCAGGTGGGCGAGGACGAGCTGGCCCGCCGGCGGGCGGGGGTGGCGACGACTCGACGGCGGGCGCGACGGGAGCTCGAGGAGCCGGAGGCTGCGGACGAGGAGGCCGTGCCACCGGAGGAGGAGGAGGCGGCGGGAGCGGTGCTCACGATCGACTGCGGGACCTGCGAGCTCCGCCACACCAGCGCCTGCCGTGACTGCCTCGTGAGCTTCGTGTGCGACCGGCCGGCGGGGGGTGCGGTCGTGCTGCACGCGGCCGAGGCCCGGGCCGTCCGGCTCCTCGGCACCGGTGGCCTCGTCCCCCAGCTCCGCCACCGCCGGAGGACCGGATGAGCCTCCGACCGCTCCCGGATCAGCAGGAGGCGGCTGCTACCGTCCCGCGCAGCCGTGGGCCACCTCCTCGTCACCAACGACTTCCCGCCCAAGGTCGGTGGGATCCAGTCCTACCTGTGGGAGCTGTGGCGCCGGCTCCCCCCCGAGGAGCTCACCGTCCTCACCACCGCCCACGCCGACGCCGCCGACTTCGACGCGCAGCAGCGGTTCCGTGTGGTGCGCGACCCGGCTGCGGTCCTGCTGCCCACGCCCGCCCTGGCGCGACGTGTGCGGGCCCTTGCCTCCGAGGTCGGTGCGACTGGGCTCGTGTTGGACCCGGCCCTGCCCGTCGGCGCCCTGGGTCCCCACCTCGGACTGCCGTACGCCCTCGTCCTCCATGGCGCGGAGATCACGGTGCCGGGGCGCCTGCCGGGGTCCAGGGCGCTGCTCGGCCGGGTGCTGCGCGGCGCCCAGCTCATCGTCGCCGGCGGCTCCTACCCGCAGGCGGAGGCCGACCGGGCCGCCGGCCGGACCCTGCCGACGGTGTGCGTCCCCCCGGGCGTGGACACCGACCACTTCGTGCCGCTCGGGCCGGCCGAGAAGGTTGCGGTGCGCGAGCGCCTCGGCCTCCCGGCATCGGGACCCCTCGTGGTGTCGGTGAGCCGGCTCGTCCCGCGCAAGGGGATGGACGTGCTCATCCGGGCTGCGGCGGCGCTCGGCCGGGAGCACCCGGCGCTGACCGTGGCCATCGCCGGCGGAGGTCGCGACGAGTCGCGGCTGCGCAGGCTGGTGGCGAGCACAGGCGCCCCTGTCCGGTTCCTCGGCAAGGTGCCCGGGGCGGACCTGCCCGGTGTGTACGGCTGCGCCGACGTCTTCGCCATGCTGTGCCGCAACCGGTGGGGGGGCCTCGAGCAGGAGGGCTTCGGGATCGTGTTCGTCGAGGCGTCGGCAGCCGGGGTCCCGGCCGTGGCCGGCGCCAGCGGCGGCGCCGCGGACGCTGTGGTCGACGGGGAGACCGGCGTCGTGGTGGCCAGCCCCGACGACCCGGAGGAGGTGGCCAGGGTGCTGGCACGGCTGCTCGACGATGCCGACCTGCGCACGGCGATGGGGGCGGCCGGTCGCGCGCGGGCCGTCTCGGAGTTCACATACGACCTGCTGGCCCGCCGGCTGCACGAAGCCCTCGGGGGCCTGGGATGATGCCCGGGTGCTGACCGGACGCGGGACCGTCGCGGCCACGTTCGCAGCCACGGCCCACCTCCACCGGGACCGGCCGGCCGCGGTCGAGCTGGCCGCCGACGGAGGGCGCCGCACCACGAGCTGGGCCAGCGTGGTGCGCACGGTCCGCCACGCGGCCGTCGCCCTCGACAGCGACGGGCTCGGTGCCGGCGCGACGCTCGCCCTCGACCCTGCCGCGCCCGCCCGGCACCGGGCGGTCGTCCTGCTCCTCGCCGCCGCCACCGGCGCCGTGGCGGCGGGCGGGCGGGGCCAGGCCCTCGATCTCGCATCGCTGGCCGTGGCCGGGGCGGCGATCGACGACCGGCACCCGGACCGGTTCGAGGTGCTGGTGGCGGCCCGCGACCGCCACGAGGTGGTGCTGCGCGCTCCCGGCGTCGACCACACCCACGCGTCGCTCCTCGTCGCCGCCCGCTCCTTCGCCCAGGCCGCCGGCATCGGTCCCGAGGACGGCCTGCAGGTCAGCCTTGCGGCGGGCACCGCAGCGGAGGCGGTGCTGGCCGTGGTCGTCCCCGCCCTGACAGGTGCTGCGTCGTGGACGTCCGCCACGGCCGCGCGTCCGTCGGCCGACGGCCCGACCTGGACCGTCTCCGGTGACCCTGGCCCGCCGGCACCGCAACCCAGGCGGCGCCGGCTGCGGCGGCACCTCCCTCCGGGCGCGCAGCACGTCCTGGTCCTGGGTGACGACGTCGGCGAGGCGGTCGGGGGGGTCGGCGGGGCGTCGTCGATCGGTACCCCGTCCCCCGTCGGCGCCGCCCTCTCCGTGGAAGCCGCCGGCGGCATCGTCACCGGCTTCGGACCTGCGGGCTCGGTCGGCCGTCCGCTCCCGGGGGTCAGCATCACCGTCGACGACGGCGACGTGCTCGTCCGCTCGTGCGGTGCGCCGCCCGGCGCCCCGGGGCTCGGGGCCGACGGCTGGTTGGCCACCGGTCGCCGCGGGAGGTTGGAGGGGGGAGCCCTGGTGCTCGAGCCGCCGGACGCCGCCGCCCCCGTCGTGCAACCGGGGTGAGGGGGTCGCAGGCGGCGGGGGAGCGCCTGGTGACGCTGACGGTGGCGCTCACGGGCGCGTTCACGCTGTCGGCGGTGGCCGCGGCGGCGCTCCCGGCCCGGCTGGCCACCCCGGTGGCGGTGCTCGACATCCTGCTCTTCGGCGTCGGCCTCGTCGCGTTCTCCGCGACGATGGTCCTGGCAGCGAGCAGGAGCCGCCACGAGGAGCTCTCCGTGGCCGGCCTGTTCCTCCTCACCGGCTCGGCCCCGCCGGCGGTCCGTCGAGTGCTCCTGGGCTGCCTCGCCGTCCAGACGGTCGTGGCCTTCGCCACCGCTGCGCTGCGCCCCTTCACGCCGCTCGCGTTCGGCGTCCTCGTCCCCACCCTCGGCATCGGAGCATGCGGACTGTGGGCGGCCCGGCACGGTACGTTCCCCTCCAGGGCCGGAAGGGGCGGCGCCGGCCGGCCGGGCGCCGGCCCCGCTGGCGGCCCCCCGGCTGGGGTGGGACCGCCTGCCGGGCCATGATTGTGCGACCGCAGTCCCTTCCGAGGAGGAGACGACGAAGGTGATGACCGACCAGGCCACCGAGCACGTGAAGATCGCGGCGCCGCCCGACCGCTGCCTCGCTGTCGCCCTCGACATCGAGCGCTACCCGGAGTGGGCCCGCGACATCAAGCAGGCCACGGTCATCGAGCGCGACGGCGAGGGTCGCCCGCTCAGGGTCGACTACCGGGCAGCGGCGATGGGTCACAGCGCCCGCTACACGCTGCGCTACGACCACAGCACCCCCGGCACCATCGCCTGGGTCCTCGAGCGAGGCGACGTGGTCCGCAAGCTCGACGGTGAGTACGTCTTCGACGCGGTCGACGGCAACCCGGACGCGACCTTCGTCACGTACCACCTCGTGGTCGAGATGGCCGTGCCGCTGCCGGGCTTCATCAAGCGCCGGGCCGAGGGGAAGATCATGACGACCGCCCTCGACGAGCTGAAGCGGAGGTGCGAGGCGGCCGACCCGGCGGCTTGACCGTCGCCCCGTCGTGGACGGGGTGCGCCTGAGCACGTCCACTGCGACCGGCCGGCGAGCGTCCGGCATGGCCAGCCTCGGTGGCGGGTGCTGGTCCGGAGCGGTGCCGTGGCCCCGGTGCCTACCATCGCAGGACCAGCAACCCCAGGAGGTGCCGTGGTCGCCATCACCGAGGCCGAGATCCGCGAGCTCGCGGGCTACCGAGGCGGGACCGGGCTCGTGACGTCGTGCTACCTCGACGTGGACGGGAGTCGCCACCCCCGCTTCGACGACGTGGTGCGCGAGCTCGAGCTGCTGTTCCGGGACGCACGGGCCCGCCACGGTGGCGACGACTCCGTCTCCTCCGACCTCGACCGCATGGAGGACCACGTCAAGGCCGGCTTCGACCGCTCCAACGTCCGCGGCCTCGCCATGTTCTCCTGCACGGCCAGCGGCCTCTGGCGGGTGGTCGAGCTCCCGGTGCGGGTCCGCAGCCAGGTGTCGGTCAACCACACGCCGGCCGTCCGCCAGCTCGAGGGCGTCGTCGACGAGTACGAGCGCTTCGGCATGCTCCTCGTCGACCGCCAGCGGGCCCGGATGTTCCTCTTCGAGCTCGGCCAGCTGATCGACTCGAGCGAGCTCTTCGAGCAGCTCCCTCGCGGTGACGACGACGACCACAGCTACACGAAGGACCGCGTCGCGAACCGGACCGCCGCCCTCCTCCACCAGCACCTCCGGCACGCCGCGGCGGTCGCGTTCGAGGTCTTCCAGAGCAAGGGCTTCGACCGCCTCATCGTGAGCTCCCCCGACGAGCTCGGCACCGACCTCGTCCACGTCCTGCACCCGTACCTCCAGGAGCGCCTCGAGGCACGCTGCAACATCCCCGTCGGGTCGAGCGAGGCCGAGATCCTGGCCGCCGCCCTCGAGATCGAGGCCCAGGTCGAGCGGCGCAAGGAGGCCGAGCTGGTGGAGCGGCTCCGCGAGGCCTCGGGGGCGGGCCGCAAGGCCGTGACCGGTCTCGACGCGACGCTCCGTGCCATCGTCGAGCGGCGGGTCGAGACCCTGCTCGTCTCCCACGGGTACGTCGCCCCGGGGTGGCGCTGCAGCGCCTGCGGCCACATCGCCTGCGTCGGGAGGTCGTGCCCGGTGTGCCGGTCGGAGATGGTCCAGGTGGAAGACGTGGTCGAAGAGGCCGTCGAGGAGGCGCTCAACCAGTCGTGCGGCGTGGAGATCTGCGTCGGCAACGCCGACCTCGACGTCCTCGGCCGGATCGGGGCGCTGCTGCGCTACTGACGCGGACGGCGGGTCGAAAGGTGGCCCGTAGTCTCCGGTGGTGACGACCGAGCCGGCCCTCGCGGCACCGACCGTGGGACTCGACGTCGGTGGCACCAAGGTCCTCGGGGTCGTGATCGACGCCGGTGGCGACATCCTGGCGGAGCACCGGGAACCGACCCCCGCCGGCGGGGAGGCGGTGCTGGCCGCCATGGCGGAGACGACGCGCCGGCTGCGGGCGACCGTTCCCGGTGTGGTCGCCGTGGGCGCCGGCATGCCAGGCCTCGTGGACCGCCAGGGGAACCTGCGCTTCGCCCCGAACCTCCCGGGCGTCGTGGAGCTCCCGGCTGCCACCCGCCTGCAGGAGCTGACCGGGCTGCCCGTCCGGGTCGACAACGACGCGACCTGCGCCCTGTGGGGTGAGCACGTCGCGGGCGTGGCGGTCGGCGCCGACGACGTGCTGCTCGTGACCCTCGGCACCGGGATCGGTGGGGGCCTGCTGCTCGACGGCCACCTCCTCCGGGGCCGGAACGGCTTCGCGGGGGAGCCGGGGCACATGGTGGTGGACGCCGACGGGATCCCGTGCCCTTGCGGGCGGCGCGGGTGCTGGGAGCGCTACGCCTCGGGGAGCGGGCTCGGCCGCATGGGGCGGGACGCCGCCGAGCGGGGCTCGGGTGGTCGCCTCCTCGAGCTCGCCGGTGGTGACGTCGACGAGGTCCGCGGCGAGCACGTCACCGAGGCCGCGGCCGAGGGTGATCGCGATGCGCAGGCCGTGCTCGGCCACTTCGCCGGCTGGTTCGCCATGGGTCTCGCGAACCTGGTGGCGATCGCCGACGTGGGGACGTGCGTGATCGGCGGCGGCCTGGTGGAGGCCGGTGACACCCTGCTCGACCCGGTGCGCGACGCGACGGCCGCGAGCCTCCTCGGCGGGACCCACCGGCCCCAGGTCACGATCCTGGCCGCTGCGCTGGGGGAGCACGCCGGCGCGGTGGGGGCGGCCCACCTCGCCCGGGAGGCCCTGCCGGGCTGAGGGCGACGAGGCCGACCCGGGCACCCCCGCCATCCGACGGGCAGGCCTCCGGCCTCGAACAGAAGGCCTCCGGCGTCAGTGCGGCACGGCCGCGGCGTCCGAGCCCACGCCCCCGGCGTCCGAGCCACGCACCCGGCGTCCGAGCACCACGCACCCGGCGTCGAGCACCACGCACCCGGCGTCGAGCACCACGGCGCCGGCGTCAGTGCGGCACGTACCTCGCCCGGCTCTGCTCGATCTCGAGCCAGGCCGCGTCGGCGTCGAGGAAGTCCTCGGTCGTCGCGTGCTTGTGCGGCTCGAGCATCTTGTAGACGTCGAAGAAGTGCTTGATCTCGTCGAGCAGCTGCCTGGGCACGTCGGAGATGTCGCTCACGTTGTCCCAGCGGACGTCGTGGGCCGGCACGCACAGCAGCTTCGCGTCCGGGCCGGCGTCGTCCTCCATCTTCAGCATCCCGACGGGGCGGGCCGTCACCCAGCAGCCCGGGAACGTCGCGTCCTCGAGCAGGACGAGGCCGTCGAGGGGGTCGCCGTCCTCGGCCAGGGTGTCGGGCACGAAGCCGTAGTCGGCCGGGTACACGGTGGCGGAGAACAGGCGCCGGTCGAGGCGGATCACCCCGGTCTCGTGGTCCATCTCGTACTTGTTCCGGCTGCCACGGGGGATCTCGACGACGATGTCGATGGTGCGATCGGTCACCGCTCCATGATCCCCTCAAACCCCGGGCGCAACCCGCTGCCGCTCCTGACGCGGCGTCGCGCATCTCGTCCCGGGAGCGGGCGGGCGCCGGAACTACCCTGCATCGATGGAGTTCCGTCGCATCACGTCGCTGCCGCCGTACGTGTTCACCATCATCGACGGGCTGAAGAAGGAGGCCCGGCGCCAGGGCCACGACGTGGTCGACCTCGGGTTCGGCAACCCGGACCTCCCGTCGCCCGACATCGCCGTCGAGAAGCTGGCCGAGGCCGCGGGCAACGCCAGGAACCACCGGTACTCCGCCAGCCGCGGCATCCCCAAGCTCCGGGAGGCGTTCGCCGCCCGCTACGAGCGCCAGCTGGGCGTCGTGCTCGACCCCGAGACCGAGGTGATCAACACGATCGGCGCCAAGGAGGGCTTCAGCCACCTGATGTGGACCCTCCTCGGTCCCGGTGACGCCGCGCTCGTCCCCTCCCCGTCGTACCCGATCCACATCTACGGGCCGCTCTTCGCCGGCGCCGACGTGCGCGAGATGCCCCTCGGGCTCCCCCTCGACGGGACCGACGCCGGGCGCGACCCGCAGGACGACTTCCTCGACGTGCTCCGCGAGCGCTACGAGTACTCGTGGCCGAAGCCGCGGGTGATCGTGCTGTCGTTCCCGCACAACCCGACGACCACCTGCGTCGACCTGCCGTTCATGCAGAAGGTGGTGGACTTCGCCCGCGATCGCGAGGTGGTCCTGGTCCACGACTTCGCGTACGCCGACCTCGGCTTCGACGGCTACCGGCCGCCTTCGATCCTCCAGGCGGAGGGAGCGAAGGAGTGCGCCGTCGAGCTGTGGTCGATGACGAAGTCGTTCTCGATGGCCGGGTGGCGGGTGGCGTTCATGGCGGGCAACCCCGAGGTGGTCGCCGCCCTCGGCAAGCTCAAGAGCTACCTCGACTACGGCACGTTCCAGCCGATCCAGATCGCGGCCACGGTGACCATGAACGAGGCCCACGACTTCCCGGACCAGGTGCGTGAGACCTACCTGGCCCGGCGGGACGCCCTCTGCGACGGGCTCAACCGCATCGGCTGGCCGGTGGTCAAGCCCCGGGGGACGATGTTCGTCTGGGCTCCGATCCCCGAGCCGTACCGCGAGATGGGCTCGGTCGAGTTCGCCAGCTTCCTCGTGCGCGAGGCCCAGGTGGCGACGTCACCTGGTGTCGGCTTCGGCCCCGGCGGCGACGGCCACGTGCGCTTCGCGCTCATCGAGAACGAGAAGCGCATCCAGCAGGCGGTGCGCAACCTGCGCCGCGCCCTCCCGAAGCTCTAGCCCGCCGGCGCCCGAGGGCTCGTGCCCGCCGGCTGCGGGGGGGCGGACGGCGGCGCCAGCAACCCCTCCAGGCAGAAGGCGACGGCGGCGTCGGCCACGTCGGCGCCCCGCTCCCCCCGCTCGTGGATGAAGACCCGCGCCAGCTGGTTCGTGACCCCGAGCACGGCGTTGGTGAGGACCTCGGGGTCCCCGTCACGGATCCGGCCCTCGACGATCCCCTCCTTGACGTGGCGCACGGCGTCGGCGGCCGCCACCTCGCCCCCCCGGCGCAACGCCGGCGCGAAGCGCTCCTCGGTCGCCGCGAACTGGAACAGGTTGAACACGTGGCGGTGCTCGTCGAGCCACGCCATCGACGACCGGATCCCGAGCTCGATGCGGCGGAGCGGGTCGGGCTCGTCGCCGATCTCCTGGCGCTGCGCCCGTCGGAGCGCCTGCTGTGCCTCCCGGAGGATCTCGAGGAACAGCTCCTCCTTCGAGGAGAAGTACCAGTAGAAGACGCCCTTGCCGACCCCGATGCCCTGCACGATCTCGGCCACGGAGGTGGGGTGGTAGCCGCGCTCGGCGAAGCGGAGGGTCGCGAAGTCCATCAGCTGGCGGCGCCGCTCGTGGCCTCGTGCGGTGAGGCGCCGCTCCTCGACGGTCGGGTGCGCCACGCCCGGAAGGTACGGGGGACTTGACCGGTCGGTCAAGGACACCCCGGCGGGTCGAGGTCGGCTCGAGCCCGCCGGGCTAACGTCGCCGCCGTGACCTACTGGATGCTGAAGGCGGTCCTGACGCCCCTGCTCCGGTTCTTCTACCGGGTCCGGGTGGAGGGCCTCGAGCACCTCCCGAGGACCGGGGGCGTCATCCTCGCCAGCAACCACGTCTCGTTCTCCGACTCCATCTTCCTGCCACTCGTCGTCGACCGCCGGGTCACCTTCGTCGCCAAGGCCGAGTACTTCGACGACCCGAAGACGGCGTGGATCTTCCGGGCACTGGGACAGATCCCGATCAAGCGCAGCGGTGGCTCGGCGTCACAGGGCGCACTCGACGCAGCCTCCGAGGTGCTCCAGGCCGGCGGCCTGTTCGGCATCTACCCCGAGGGCACCCGATCACCTGACGGCCGCCTGTACCGGGGCCGGACGGGTGTGGCCCGCCTGGCGCTGTCGAACCACGTGCCCGTCGTGGCCGTCGCCATGGTCGGCACGCGCGAGGCCCAGCCGATCGGCCAGGTGCGCCCCAACGCGTTCCGCCCCGTCACCGTCAGGTTCTCCCGCCCCCTCGACTTCAGGCGCTACGAGGCCAAGGCCGAGGACCCGACCGTGCTCCGCCAGATCACCGACGAGATCATGTTCGAGCTCAAGGCGCTGTCGGGCCAGGAGTACGTGAACCAGTACGCCAAGCGCAACGACCCCGAGGCCGTCCCGCCGGTGGAGACCACACCGATCCTCACCACCCCGATCCGTCCGATCGGGGTCGGGGACGGCGGCGGCGCGAGCGCCGACGCTCGGGCGGCTGCCGTCGGCTGAGGCGGGCGTGAGCGGCCCGGCCTGGTTCGACAGGTGGTCGCCGCCCCGAAACGGGGAGTTCACGGAGGCTGCGTAGCGTGACCGCCATGGACACGTACGTGGTCCGGGTGTGGATGCCCGACCGGCCAGGCGCCCTCGGCCAGGTGGCGAGCCGCATCGGCGCGGTGCGAGGCGACGTCGTCGGGATCGACATCCTCGAGCGGGGAGCGGGCCGGGCCATCGACGAGCTCGTCGTCCGGCTCCCCGACGCCTCGCTCCTCGGGTTGCTGGTGGCGGAGATCAAGGCGGTCGACGGGGTCGACGTCGAGGACGTCCGTCCTGCATCCGATGCGCTGCGCGACCCCCGCCTCGACGCCCTCGAGACCGCGGCGACGCTCGTGGGCGCGGCCACCGGCGAGGAGCTGCTGGCGTCGCTCGTGAGCCACGCCCAGCAGGACTTCGCCGCCGACTGGGCGACCATGGTCGACCTGGCACAGGTCCGCCTGCGGGCGTCGACCGGTCCGGCGCCGTCCCCTGCGTGGCTCGGCGCGTTCCTCCAGGGGAGCCGGTCCTCCGAGCGGGTGGCGGCGGGGGAGACAGGCCCGGACGACGTGGCCTGGGCGCCGCTGCCCTCGGCCGGGTTGCACCTCGTGCTCGGGCGCAGCGGCCGGCCGCTCCGGGCGAGGGAGCGCCGCCAGGTCGCCGCCCTCGCTCGCATCGCCGACGCCCGTTGGGCGGAGGTCGGCATGCGTGCCGAGGTCGGCGGCGCCGCCGCCGCCGCCCCCTCCCCCTGAGCCGAGCGACCCCAGGGAGGGGGCTCGGCATCGCTGGCGGCATCGCCGCCGTCCCGCGCATGCGCCGAGCCGCCGTCGAGGCTGACGCCGTGGCCCGGTCGCGGACGGACACGGCCCACCCTCGACCTCGGCGCGGCCGCCGGGGTGGGTGGGCCCGGCCGCTACGGTCCCCGGCGTGGCCGTGGTGATCGCCGTCGACGCCGGGACGACGGGGGTCCGCTCCTTCGCCGTCGACGAGGCCGGAAGGCCCGTTGGGTGGTCGTACCGGGAGTTCGCCCAGCACTACCCCCGCCCCGGGTGGGTCGAGCACGACGCCGACGAGATCTGGTCGGCGGTGCAGACGACGCTGGCCGAGCTGGTCGCCACCCTGGACCAACCGGTGGCTGCCCTCGGCATCACCGACCAGCGCGAGACGGTGGTGGCCTGGGACCGGCGGACTGGCCGCCCCCGGCACCGGGCGATCGTGTGGCAGGACCGCCGCACGGCGGACCGCTGCGCGGCGCTCGAGGCGGATGGCCACCTGCCCCTGGTCAGGTCCCGCACCGGGCTCGTCCTCGACCCGTACTTCAGCGCCACCAAGGCGGCGTGGCTCGTCGACGAGGGCGGCGTGGAGGCCGACGAGCACCTCGCCCTCGGCACCGTCGACACGTGGCTCCTCTGGCAGCTGACCGCTGGGGCCACGTTCGCGACGGACGTCTCCAACGCCAGCAGGACGTCGCTGCTCGACATCGGCACCCTCTCGTGGTCCGACGAGCTCTGCGACCTGTTCCGCGTGCCCCGCTCGGCGCTGGCCGAGGTGCGACCGTCCAGCGGGCGCTTCGGCGTCACCGTCGAGGGGGTCGGGGTGCCTGCCGGGACCCCGGTGAGCGGGATCGCCGGCGACCAGCAGGCGGCCCTGTTCGGCCAGGCGTGCACCGCCCCTGGCATGACGAAGAACACCTACGGCACCGGCAGCTTCGTCCTCATGAACGTGGGGGACGTCGTGCCCGAACCGGTCCCCGGCCTCCTCACCACGGTGGCGTGGAGCCTCAGCGGGTCCGGCGCCACCTACGCGCTGGAGGGCTCGATCTTCGCCACCGGCGCCGCCGTGCAGTGGTTGCGCGACGGCCTGGGGCTCATCGAGGACGCAGCCGCGAGCGAGGCGCTCGCCGCCTCCGTCGCCGACACCGGCGGTGCCTACGTGGTGCCCGCCTTCACGGGGCTGGGCAGCCCGTGGTGGGACCCGTACGCACGAGGCGCCGTCCTCGGCATCACGCGCGGGACGACGGCCGCCCACCTGGCCCGGGCCACCCTCGAGTCGATCGCCTACCAGACCCGGGACGTCGTCGAGGCCATGAGCGAGGCGTCGGGGCACCCGATCACGTCGTTGCGGGTGGACGGCGGAGCCTCGGCCAACGACCTGCTCCTCCAGCTCCAGGCCGACCAGCTGCAGGTCCCCGTCGCCCGCCCGGCCGTCCCGGAGACGACGGCGCTCGGGGCGGCCTGGCTGGCGGGCCTGGCGGAGGGCGTGTGGTCGAGCCTGGACGACGTCGGTCGGCAGTGGGCGCTCGACCGCCAGTTCGAACCGGCGGCCCCCGCCGGCGCCGCCGACCGCGCCTGGCAGGGCTGGCGTCGCGCCGTCGACCGCACCCTGGCCTGGGAGACCTGAGCCCGAGGACGGCCTCGACGGACGGGTCAGTCGTCGAAGAGGTCGTCCAGGAAGGAGCGACGCTTCTTCTTGCCGCGGTGGCGGTCGTCGCTGCGGTACCTGTCGTCCCGGTCCCGGTCCCAACCCCGGTCGCGGTCACGGTCACGGTCGTCGTACCGGAGCTGGCCCTGGTAGCGGGAGCGGTCGTCGTCCCGGTCGCCCGCCCACGGCGGCGGGGCGGGCGCCGAGGCTCCGCCCATCTCGACGGCGGCCCGCTCGATGATCTTGTCGAGCTCGCCCCGGTCGAGCCACACCCCCCTGCACTGCGGGCAGAAGTCGATCTCGATGCCCTCCCGGCTCGAGATCGACAGCACGGTCTGGCACGACGGGCACACCATGCGGCGCAGGGTAACGGCCTCGGCTGCGGAGCCCACCGGTCGATCAGGGCAGGCGCACCACCTCGGCCCGCACGTGCGCCACCCCCACCCCGATCGTCCCGAGCTCGGCGGCGACCCCACGGGACAGATCGAGGACGCGACCCGCCACGAAGGGACCGCGGTCGTTCACGAGCACCAGCACCGACCGGCTGCCGCGGGTGACGAGCAGGATCGTGCCGAGCGGCAGCTCCTTCGAGGCGACGGTCCACCCCTGCTGGTCGAAGACAGCCCCGCTCGCAGTCGGCCGACCGTCGAAGCCCGGTCCGTACCAGGAGGCCATCCCCTCGACCACCTGACCGGTGCGTGAACCCCCGGCGGGCACGTCGGTGACCGGACCGAACCGGTGGCTGGTCATCAGCGCGACCTCGGCCGCGGTGGCGCGCGCCACCCGATCCTGGCCTCGCGAGGCCGCCGTCCGCACCGGTGGAGGGCCGACGGGCGGGCCACCGCCGGCGAGCACCGACGCCGGCTTGGTGCCGGACGGCGCACCGGCGTCTGCGGCTGCCGCACCCGCCAGGCGCTCCGCCTCCCGCAGCGACGCCTGCCCCGCTCGCTCCTCGTCCTGGCGCGCCTGCTCCTGCTCGGCCACCCGCCGGGCGACGGCGTTGCGATCGTCCTCGGCCCGGGCCTCGGCCGCCCGCCGATCGACCACCCCGATGCTCGACTCGAGCGTCCGGCGCGCTTCCGCGAGCGCGGCAGTGGCACGGGCGGCCTCGGTGAGCGCAGCCTCAGCGGCCACCCGTCCATCGGCGGCCGCGGCAGCGGCGACGGCGACCTCGTCGACCACCGCCCGGTCGACGCCGCCCACAACCTCGGCGAACAGGCCGCCTCGCAGGCGCCCGGCGGGGGCCAGGGACCCGTTGTGCACGAACGCATCGACGGCGTGCTCGGCGAGGGCGCGCCCGGCGTGGGCGGCGGCGGCCTCGGCTGCGGCTTCTCGCTGCTGGGCGGCCACGAACCGGGCGTGGGCACCCTCGGCCTCGTCCGTGAGCGTCGCGATGCGGGTGACGAGCTCGGCCCGCACCACCCGCAGCTCGGCTGCGGCTTCGGCCAGCGAGCTGGCGCTGGCTCCGGCGCTCTCCCGTGGCTCGGCCCCCACCGCGGCGCCAGCGGTGGTCGGCTGCACCCACGTCGAGAGGACCAGCGCCGCCCCCAGCGCCACGGCGACCGGTCGAGCTCCCATCGCTAGGGTGTCGGCAGCGGGTCATCTGCCCTTGATGGCCGGGGTCTCGGGGGGACGTCCATGCGGGTCGGAGTGCTCACGGGGGGCGGCGACTGCCCCGGCCTGAACGCGGTCATCCGTGCCATCGTCCGCAAGGGGGAGCGCATCCACGGTGACGAGCTCGTCGGCTTCCTCGACGGCTGGCGGGGGGTGGTCGAGGGCCGGACCACCCCGCTCGACGTCGAGGTCATGCGGGGGACGCTGCCGAGGGGCGGCACGGTGATCGGCACCTCGAGGACCAACCCCTACAAGGTCGACGGGGGGGTCGAGGCGTGCCGGGCCACCCTCAGCGACCTCGGGATCGAGGCGCTCATCGCCATCGGCGGTGAGGACACGCTCGGGGTGGCGAGCAAGCTCCACCAGGAGGGGGTGCGGGTCGTGGGGGTGCCCAAGACCATCGACAACGACCTCTCGGCCACCGACGTCACGTTCGGCTTCCACACCGCGGTGCAGATCGCCACCGACGCCATCGACCGGCTGCACACCACGGCCGAGAGCCACGACCGGGTCATCGTGTGCGAGGTCATGGGTCGCCACGCCGGCCACATCGCCCTCTACGCAGGCATCGCCGGCGGCGCCTCGATGATCCTCGTCCCCGAGGAGCCCTTCGACATCGACGAGGTGTGCGCCCGGCTCAAGGCCCGCCACGAGAAGGGACGCTTCGCCTCGATCGTGGTGGTGGCCGAGGGGGCCCAGCCGAAGGAGGGCAGCCTGGTGCTGCAGGACGCCGAGGTCGACGCCTTCGGGCACGTCAAGCTGGGGGGCATCGCCAAGGTCCTCGCCGACGAGATCGAGGCCAGGACCGGGTTCGAGACCCGCATGACGATCCTCGGCCACGTCCAGCGGGGCGGGACCCCCACGGCGTTCGACCGGGTGCTCTCGACCAGGTTCGGGATCGCAGCCATCGACGCGGTGCACGACGGGGCGTTCGGGCAGATGGTGTCGAGCAAGGGCGACGCCATCGTCCGCGTCCCGCTGGCCGACGCCGTGGGCGAGCTGAAGACGATGGACCCGAGCCTCTACCACGAGGTGGCCGAGGTCTTCTTCGGCTAGCAGGATCTGCGGCGTGGCACCGGCTCGTGGCAGGCACGCAGGGTGGAGCCCTGCCGGCGTCCGCCTCGACGCACGAGAGGCGGAGGCCGGGCAGCGTCGGGTGGCCGGCGGGCTGCGGGCGAGGGGCCTGGGGCCGGGTGACCGCGTGCTCGTCAGCCTGGCGCCGACGCCCGACGTCGTGGTGCTGGTCCTCGGCGCGACCCGCTCGGGGGTGGTGCCGGTGATGGTGAACCCGGACCTCCTCCCCCACGAGCGGGCGGTGGTGGAGGCCGACGCCGAGGCCGCACTCGTCGTCGACCACCCCCGGGTCGCCGCCGCCCTGCTCGACGGACCTCCGGAGGCGGTCGCCGACGCTCCGCTCGTGCGGCCGATGCACCTCACGTCGGGGACGACCGGCCGGCCGAAGGGGGTGTGGTTCGGTGCCCCCGACGAGCGGGCGGGCGCCGCCTGGGTCGAGGAGGAGACGACGCTGTGGGGCTTCGCCGACGACGACCTCCACCTCGTGTGCGGCCCGCTGCACCACTCCGCGCCGCTGCGCTTCGCCGCGATGACGCTGCTGGCCGGGGGCGACGTGATCGTCCCGCCCAGCTTCTCGACCGCCACCTTCGCAGCCGCACTGGCCGAGGGGGTCACCACCACCTTCGTCGTCCCCGCCCACCTCCAGCGGCTGCTCGGCCCCGGCGGCGGGGGCGGGGAGGGGTTCGACGGGTCCTCCCTCCGCCTCCTCGCCCACGCCGGGGCACCGTGCCCGGAGCCGCTGAAGCGCCTCGCCATCGCCACGTTCGGCCCGAGCGTGCTGTGGGAGTTCTACGGCGCGACGGAGGGCCAGTGCACCGCCTGCGACACCCCGACGTGGCTGGAGCGCCCCGGCACCGTCGGGCGGGCGCGGCCCGGCCGGTCCCTGGCGGTCGACGACGACGGAGCGGTGTGGTGCCGGGTCCCCCCGCACGCCCGGTTCGAATACTGGCGTGACGAGGCAGCCACCGCGGCGGCCTGGCGGGGCGACGCCTTCACCGTGGGCGACGCCGGTCACCTCGACGCCGACGGGCACCTGTTCCTGGAGGGCCGGCGCGGCGAGATCATCATCACGGGCGGGGTGAACGTCGCACCGCTCGAGGTCGAGCGGGCGCTCGGCACCTGTCCCGGTGTGCACGACGTGGCGGTCTTCGGCCTCGAGGACGAGCGCTGGGGGGAGCGGGTGTGCGCGGCCGTCGTCGGCGTGGCCACCGCCGCCCAGGTCGTCGCCCACGCCGCCACGACCCTGGCCCCCCACAAGCGCCCCAAGCAGGTGCTCGTCGTGCCCGCCATCCCCCGCAACGCCAACGGGAAGGTGCGCAGGGACACCCTCGCCGCCGACCTCGGGCTGTCGTCCTGAGGCCGTCCCCGTCGACCAGCGGCGTGTCGCCGTCTCGGACGCCCACGGTCCGACACCGGATCTCCGGCCGGGGTCGTGGGCGTCCCGTGCCGGCAGGTGCCGGCCCGGTGCCCGTCCGCCCCGTCCCACGTCGGCTGTCGAGGAGCGGTGTCGGGGAGCGGCACCTCGAAGTCCGATCCGCGTGCCATCCTGCCCCCGTACAAGCACGTGCAGCCGGGCATGGCGCCCGGGCCCGGACCGGCGGGCGCGGCCACGAGCAGACGGCGTCCGGCATCCAGCCACGAAGGGAACCGCATTGAGCATCGACGAGAGCGCGCTCACCGAGCTGCTCATCGAGTCGAAGGACCTGCAGGCAGACGCCCTGCGGGACGCCCGTTCGACGCTGCCCGACCTCCAGGAGATCGGGGCGTCCCGGAGGGGTCGACCCGTCGACCTCGACCGGGTGAGGGTCTACGACGCCAGCCGGCGCGAGCTCCTCAAGAAGGGCGGCTTCGGCGTCGGCGGGCTCGCCTCCCGGGGCCTCCTGGGCGGCGCCTTCGGATCGGCCCTCCTCGGGATCGTGGCCAAGCCGGTCTCGGCGCAGGCCACGGTCGACACCCAGATCCTGAACACCGCCTCGTCGCTCGAGAACCTCGCGGTCGCCACCTACGACGCTGCGCTCGGCCTCGACTTCATCCGGGCGAACGAGACGATCACCACCTTCGCCCGGGAGACGAGGCAGCAGCACAGCGAGCACGGTGCGGCGTTCAACGCCCAGGCGGTGGCGCTCGGCGGTGAGGAGCAGACCGAGACCAACTCGAAGTACCAGGCGGTCGTCGACGAGACCCTCCCCACGCTCACCGACGCCCTGACCGTCGTCGAGTTCGCCGCCGTCCTCGAAGAGGTGGCCACCTCGACCTACGTCGCCAACATGTCCCTGTTCGAGGACAAGGAGTCCAAGGCGATCATGGCGAGCGTCATGGGCGTCGAGGCGCAGCACCTCGCCACCCTCCGGGCCGTGGGTGCGCTGCTCGCCAACGGCCAGGCCGACCTGGTCAGGATCCCGACCGACGTCGCTGCGCTGCCCGAGGCGGCCGGCAGCGTCGCCTTCCCGGCCGCGTTCCAGGCGACGGAGAAGGCCAGCCCCCCCGAGGAAGGTGCCGTCCGATGAACGAGCTGTTCGAGAAGCAGAGCCAGGAGAACGCAGCGCTCCTCGACGGCGTGGCCTCGGCGCCGCTGACCCGGCGCAGGGTGCTCGTCGGCGGTGGGTTGGGCGCGCTCGCAGCCCTCGCCGCCGCCTGCGGGAGCGACGAGGGCGGGACGGCGGCCACCGGCAACGCCACGACCACGACCGCCGAGGGGGAGGCCCCCACCGAGTCGGAGAGCGAGACCGAGGCGGAGGGAGGCGCCGGCCCCGTGGAGCGCGCCGCGGGCGACCTGGGCGTGGCGCAGGTGGCCGCCGGCCTCGAGGTGCTCGCGGTGCAGACCTACGGCGCAGCGCTGGAGGCAGCCGGTTCCGGCGCCATCGGGGAGGTCCCGCCGGCGGTGGCCACGTTCGTGGAGACGGCGATGGAGCACCACCAGACGCACCTCGACGCCTGGAACGAGGTGCTCGTGACGGCCGACCTCGAGGAGGTCACGTCACCGCCCGAGGACCTCAAGTCGACGGTGGACGACGAGCTCGCCGCTGCCGAGGACGTGAACGGTGTGGCGGAGGTCGCGCTCCTGCTCGAGCAGACAGCGGCAGCCACGTACCTGAGCGCCATCCCCGAGCTCGAGGACGAGGCAGCGATCGACCTGGCGGCCAGCATCCAGCCGATCGACATGCAGCACGCGGCCATCCTGCTCTTCGTCCTCGGCCGCTACCCCGTGCCCGACACCTTCGCCCAGACCGAGATGGCCTACGAGGCCTGACCACCCCCGATCGCCGGAGCCGCCCGTGTCCCGCCGCACCCGAGCCTTCACCGCCCAGCTCCTGCTCGTCGTGGGCCTCACCGCCTGCGGCGGGGACGACGGCGGGTCAGCAGAGGACGCAGGAGCGACGTCGTCGTCGACCAGCGCGCCCGCAGCTGACGAGACGAACGCGAGCGAGGGCGGCGACGACGGCAGCGGTCGGGTCGACATCGTCGACTTCCGCTTCGAGCCCTCCGAGGTCACCGTGGCAGCGGGGACGACGGTGCGCTGGGAGAACAAGGACGAAGCCATCCACTCCGTCGTCGACCGGGAGCTCGACGTGCGGAGCGAGGACCTCGCCCAGCGCGACACCTTCGAGCGGACCTTCGACGAGCCGGGGGAGCACCCCTACGTGTGCGGCATCCACGACTACATGGAGGGGATCGTCACCGTCGAGTAGCGGGTCGGTGAGCGACCCCGCCGTGCCCGGTGGTGGAACCGGGATCGGCCGCAGGTCCGGATGCGCAGGCGAGCGGCCGGCCTCAGGTGAGGCGGTCGCGGTCGCGGTCCCGCTCGCGCGCTTCCTCCAGCTCCTGCTCCGTCGTGCCCTTCCTGAACTCCTGCTGGGCCTGGCCCAGCGACCGGGCCAGCTTCGGCAGCTTGGCGCCGCCGAACAGCACGAGGATCACGACGAGGATGATGAGCAGCTCAGGTGCTCCGAGTCCGGCCATGGCAGCGCTCCCTTGCTCGGGTCCCAGGCGGGACCAGCAACGGCATCGTACGGGCCGCGGGGGCACGGCGGATGAACGGGCGGCGACGAGGGGGTGCCGGCGGCCGGCCCGGTCATCTACAGGACCCCC
>CADCSY010000029.1 GCA_902805555.1 uncultured Acidimicrobiales bacterium
GACGCCGATCGTTGCGCTGGCGCCCGTGTACCTGAAGGGGTTCGGCAGCGTCGAGCCGACGGCACGCCAGGCGGTCGTGCTCTCGGTGGTGCTGTTCCCGGTCTTCGTCAGCACCGCTCGCGGGCTGCTCGAGGTCGACGCCACCTCCATCGAGCTGATGCGGACCTATGCGGCGGGTGAGTGGCGCATCCTGTGGGAGGTCCGGGTGCCCAACGCGCTGCCCTACTTCCTCACCTCGCTGAAGGTGGCGGCGTCGCTCAGCGTCATCGCCGCGATCGTCTCGGAGTACTTCGGCGGCGAGCAAGGGACGCTCGGCGGGATCATCACGCAGTCCGCCGGTCTCACCCGCTACGACCGGGCGTGGGCAGCCGTCACCGTCGCCTCGCTGCTCGGCGTGGCGCTCTTCGCCGTCGTCAACCTCCTCGAGCGGCTGCTCCTGCCGTGGCAGCCGGCCCGCAGGTCGCCATGAGCCGGACCGCACCTCGACGCACGGCACCCACCACCCCACCACGGAGGCTCCACCGATGAGCAGGACACGGGGCGTGCGCGCCCTCGCAGCACTTCTGGCCCTCTCCATGCTCACCGCCGCGTGCGGCGACGACGACGGCGACGAAGACGTGTCGTCGGCTCCGACCGCCGAGGGCGGGAGCGGGGAGGAGACGTCGGGATCGTCGGCGGAGGCCACGCCCGTCACGCTCCAGCTGCAGTGGTTCGCCCAGGGACAGTTCGCCGGCTACTACGCAGCGCTGGCCGAGGGCTACTACGAGGAGGAGGGGCTCGACGTCGAGGTCCTCGAAGGCGGCGTCGACATCGTCCCGCAGACGCAGCTGGCCACCGGCGCCGCCGACTTCGCCATCGCCTGGGTGCCGAAGGCGCTGGCGTCGAGGGAGCAGGGGGAGGCGATCACCAACATCGGACAGGTCTTCCAGCGGTCGGGCACCCTCCAGGTGTCGTGGGCCGACTCGGGGATCGAGGGGCCCGAGGACCTGAGGGGCAAGAAGGTCGGCAACTGGGGCTTCGGCAACGAGTTCGAGCTCTTCGCCGGGCTCACCAAGGCGGGCATCGACCCCCAGACCGACGTGACCCTCGTCCAGCAGCAGTTCGACATGGCGGCGCTGCTCGCCCGGGAGATCGACGCCGCCCAGGCGATGACCTACAACGAGTACGCCCAGCTGCTCGAGACCGTCGATCCCGAGACCGGGGAGCTCTACACGGCCGACGACTTCTCCGTCATCGACTGGAACGACGAGGGCACGGCGATGCTGCAGGACGCCATCTGGGCCGACACCGAGCGCCTCGAGGACGACGAGTACCGCGAGACCGCGGTGGCGTTCCTGCGGGCGTCGATGCGCGGGTGGATGTTCTGCCGTGACGACCACGACGCCTGCGTCGCCCACGTGCTCGACGCCGGGCCGACGCTGGGTGAGTCGCACCAGCGCTGGCAGGTCGCCGAGACGAACGAGCTCGTGTGGCCGTCGCCCGGCGGCATCGGCGTCATGGACGAGGAGCTCTGGGACCAGACCGTCGCAGTGGCCGTGGAGCAGGGGATCATCGAGGAGGAGCCGGATGCCGACGCCTACACCGCCGAGCTGGCGGCGGAGGCACTCGAGGGGCTCGACGGCGACACGACCGGCGAGGGCTACGAGTCGCCCGAGGTCGAGCTGCGGGAGGGCGGCGAGTAGCGGCCGGGAGGGCGGCGCCTCTCGCCCCGCCACCCTCCCTGTGCACCGCGGGCCGTGGCGGAGGTGGACGGGAATCGAACCCGCCGGACGGGGATCACCCGTCCCACCCGCTTTGAAGGCGGGGGCCGCCACCAGGTCGGCGAACACCTCCGCCCGGCAACGTACCGGTCGGGCCGGGTGGGCGCCCCGAGGAGGGGCCGCGTCGACGGACGCCGCGGACCGGGTCTCAGGTCCGGCTGCTGACGAGGTAGCGCTCGTCCTCGATCTCCCGACCCCACAGCGTCGCATCGTCCAGCGCCACGTAGGTGATCGGCGATCCCGAGGCGCGCGAGAGCAGGTCGCGCGCCTCGTCACCCCGGAGGCCCGCCCCCGTCGTCCACCGGCCCTCGACGAGCACGAGCCGGCCACCCGGGCGCAGGAGCCGCCTCCAGCGGAGGAGCACCTGCGCAGGGTCGTCCAGTGCCCAGAGGACGTGGCGACAGAGCACGACGTCGAAGGTGCGGTCCGCGTACGGCGGCCGTGACGCATCGCCACGGCAGAGGAGGACCCGATCCGCCACGGGTCGGGCCTTCACGCGAGCCAGCCGGAGCATCTCCGACGAGATGTCCAAACCTGACGTGCGGTGGCCGTCGGCTGCGAGGAGCGTCGTGAGGCTGCCGGTCCCACAGCCGACGTCGAGGATGTGGGCGGGGGGCTCGGGCAGGACGCGGCGGAGGAGGGCTCGCCACGCGCCTCGGACGTGATCGTCTCGGAGACCGTGATCGGGCGCCTCGTCGAACCCCGCAGCCGCTCGGTCCCACATCCTCGACGGGGTCTCGCCCACCTCCCGAGGTTGCCCGTTCCGGCCCGCCGCAGCCGGGTGGACGTCCACTCCCTCTCGCCCGCCCGTGCCGGGTCCGCTTCGACGGCCGACGAGCGGAGCCCGCAGGTCCGGGCCGGGCCCTGTCAGGGAGCGGTCGCGGGGACGTTCCCGAGGTGCTCGTGGATGAGGTCGGCGAGGAGGTCGGGCTGGTCGATCGATGCGAAGGCACCGCAGTCCGGCAGCGTCACGAGGCGGACGTCTGGCAGGTCCTCGGCGAGGCGCTCTGCGAGGCGGCGGGGGAACACCCGGGCGTCGTCGCCCCACGCCACGAGCACCGGCCGGGGGAAGGTGGTGTTCTCCTGGCCGGCTCGGAGGGTGTGGCGGGGGTGCATCCCGTCCATGACCTTCGCGAGGTCTCGACGGACCTGCGGGTTGCGGAGCGGGGCCGTCCACCGGCCGACCGCCGCAGCGTCGACCCCCCGATGGGTGAGCGGGGCCACGTTGACCAGCCTCCGGACCATCGGCGACCTGCCGAGCTGCGCTGCCGCCCACAGCCCCGGGCGGTTCCGGATCGGGGCGAACAACCTGCCCAGGTGCCGCGGCGGGAACGCGTCGTAGGCGTCGCACGCGGTGAGGACCACCCTCCCGACGCGGTCGCGGTGGTCCGCCATGAGGAGCTGGGTGAGCGCCCCGCCGGTGTCGACGCCCACGACGTCGACGTCGCCGACGCCGAGGGCGTCGAGGACCTCGACGAGGAGCGTCGCCAATCCAGGTGGCGTGAGGTCGGCGTCGACGGCCAGCGGGACGGCGTGCGCGCCGAACGGCAGCTCGGGCACGATGCACCGGTGGCCGCGGCGCCGCAGCAGCGGCACGAGCGTCGCGTAGAGGTCGGGGTCGACGAGGAGGGAGTGGACGAGCAGGACGGGCCTCCCGCTCCCGCCCGTGTCGACGACGCGCACCTCGCCGTGCGCTGTCTCCACCTGGTGCACCTCGGGATGCGGCAGGACGGCCATGGTCGAACCTCCAGTTGTAGCGGTCGCTACATCGTGTAGTGGTCGCTACAACTTGTCAAGGCATGGACGACAGGCGCAGCGAGCACGGCCCCAGCCGCCCCATCGCCTCGGTCGGGCATCGCCGGCGCGAGCGGGGAGCGACGAAGGACCGCATGCCGGCCGGTGCGCTCGTGCTGCGCGCAGCGGTCAGAAGCGCTGGAGCACCTCGGGGGTCAGGGTCTTCGGGTCCGGCGAGCCCGACAGGGTGAGCGCGACGTCGAGCTCTGCGAGGAGGCAGCGCAGCACGTGCTCGACGCCCTGTTGGCCCCCCAGTGCGAGCCCGTAGAGGAACGGTCGTCCGAGGAGGACGGCGTCGGCGCCGAGCGCCAGCGCCTTCATCACGTCGGTCCCGGTGCGGATGCCGGAGTCGAACAGCACAGTGGTCCGACCACCCACGGCGGCCGCCACCGCCGGGAGCGCGTCGAGCGCTGCGATCGAGCCGTCCACCTGCCTGCCGCCGTGGTTGGAGACCACGATCCCGTCCACGCCGTGGTCGACGGCGATGACGGCGTCTTCGGCGGAGACGATCCCCTTGACGACGACCGGTCCGCTCCAGTGCTCCCGGAGGAACGAGAGGTCGGACCAGCGCAGGCCGGGGTTCGGGAACATCCTCGCCCAGAGGGACGTGGCCGCCGCAGGGTCCTCCTCGACCGGCTTGTCGAGCTTGGCGAGGAAGGCGGGATCCGTGAGGTAGTTGGCGACCCCGACGTTCTTGAGGAACGGCAGGTAGCCACGGTCGAGGTCGGCCGGGCGCCATCCGAGCATCGTCGTGTCGAGGGTGACGACGAGGGCGTCGAAGCCGTTCGCCTGGGCCCGCTCGAGGAAGCTCCTGCAGACGTCGGGGTCGGTCGGGTAGTAGAGCTGGTACCACCTGGAACCGGTCCCGCTCGCTTCCGCCACCTGCTCGAAGCTGTGGCTGGCTGCCGTCGAGTGGACGTAGGTGAGCCCGAGCGCAGCGGCCGCCCGTGCCGTGGCGAGCTCCCCCTCGGGGTGGGCCAGGGTCTGGACGCCGATGGGGGCGAGCAGGACGGGGGCGGGCATCGCCGTGCCGAGCACCGTGCACGAGAGGTCCCGCTCCACCTCGCCTCGCATCATGCGCGGCACGAGCCGCCAGCGCCCGAACGCCTCCCGGTTCGCCCTGGCGGTGGCGCCGTCGCCGGCGCTCGGGACGATGTAGCCCATGGCCTCGGCCGGCAGCGCCGCCCTGGCCTGCTCCTCGAGCTGCACGAGGTTCGTGGTGAGCTGGGGTGTCCCGCCGTTGAACATCCCCTCCAGGTAGACGCTGGACTGGTGGTCACCGAAGTTGGGCATCGCGGCATCCTTCGCTCGGGGTCGGCCCAGTCGTAGCACCGGTCGGCGGGGTTGGTGCCACGCTGTCGGGATGGGCGCACCGCAGCCGGCCGATCCCGCGCACCCGCCGCTCGGCTCGGCCGGCCAGGGCGAGACGGTCGCGACCACCCCCCTCGACCGTCTGCGCAGGCTGCGAGACGAGTGGCGGCCGTCGGCGGTCACGATGGGTCGCCCCGTGTTCCCGCTGGCCGTGCTGTTCGGGCTGAACGCCGTGGACGAGCTCGACCGCACGGCGTTCGCCGTCCTGCTCCCCGACATCCGGGACCACTTCGGGCTGAGCGACGCCTCGGCGCTGGCCCTCGTCGCGGCCACGACTGTGGCGGTGATCCTCATCGAGATCCCGCTCTCGTTCTACTGCGACCGTCGCAAGCGGGTGCGCATCGCCACGATCGGCGCCGCCACCTGGGCGCTGTTCTCGGTCGGGACGGGCCTCGCGGTCAGCGTCGCCCTGCTGGTGGCGGCCCGGATCGGGGCGGGAGCGGGGCGGGCCGTGGTGACCCCGACGCACAGCTCGCTGCTGTCGGACTGGTACGAGCCGGCAGCCAGGGTGAAGGTGTTCGCCTTCCACCGCCTGGCCAACTCCGTGGGCCAGATCCTCGGGCCTGCCGTGGCCGGGGGGGTCGCCTACTACCTGGGCTGGCGCTGGCCGTTCTTCCTCTTCGCCGTCCCGACGGTGGTCTTCGTGCTTCTCAGCCTGCGCCTCCGCGAGCCGGTCCGGGGATCGCACGAGCGGATGGCGGCGGGCGCAGACGACGCCCTGGCCGGCGCCGAGGACCTCCCCGAGCGACCCCTGGAGACGATGCGCGTGCTCGGGCGCATCCCGACCTTCCGGCGGATCTGGTTGGCGGTGCCGTTCCTCGGCATCGCCCTCTTCGGCATCCCGAACCTGCTGTCGCTCGTCTACGAGGACGTGTTCGGGCTCAACGCTGCGGCTCGGGGCATCATCACCGCGGGCATCGAGCCGCTGCAGATCGTCGGCGTCATCGTCTCCCTGCCGTGGGTGTCGAGGATCGCCGCCACCCGGCCCAGCTTCCTGCTGCGCTTCGTCGCCTACGTGGGGGTGGTCGACGGCATCCTCCTCGTCGGCCTCGCCTACGCCCCGAACGTCGCCACGGCGGTGGCGGTGCACGCCCTCCTGGCGGCCAGCATCGGCACGCTCGCCCCTGCGTTCTACGCCATGCTCTCGCTCGTCTCGCCGCCCCGGGTCCGGGCTGCCGCGTTCTCCACGATGTCGGTGTTCGCCATCCCCGGCATCGCCGTGTTCCTCCCGCTGATCGGCGCGGTCTCCGACACCTACGGCATCCAGGCGAGCATGCTCGTGATGGTCCCCGTCTCCCTCGCCGCCGGGTTCATCCTCTCCTCGGCCGGCCGCACCCTCGAGGCCGACATCCACGCCGTGAGGGCCGAGTCGGTCGGCCGGGTGGCCGCAGCCACCACCGCCGCGGCGACGGGTGCCGTCGGGGTGACCGCTCCCGGTGCAGGGTGACCCACGGCCTGGCGGCTCAGGCCACCGGTCCGCTGGGGACCGAGGTTTGGGCGGGGGAGGCACAGGGCCCCCTTCCGCGCCGTCCCGATGCATGACCTGAGCTCGTCCGCCGACATGGGTCGGGCGAAGTAGTAGCCCTGCGAGGACTCGCAGCCGAGCGCGAGCACCTCCCGGTACTGCTCCGCCGTCTCGACGCCCTCCGCCACGACCGTCATGTCGAGGGCGTGCGCGAGGTCGACGACGGCGGAGACGATCTTCGAGGACCTGTCGCCCCGGCCGAGCTGGCCGATGAAGTCCTGGTCGATCTTCAAGACGTCGACGGGGAAGTGCCTGAGGTACCTGAGGGAGGAGTAGCCAGTACCGAAGTCGTCGAGCGCGAGCACCACGCCGAGCGCCTTCAGGTCGTCGAGGACCGCAGCCGCTCGCCTCTCGTCCTCCACGAAGACGGTCTCCGTGACCTCCAGGGTCACGACGCCCGGCGGCGTGCCCGTCTCGTCCAGCACCGACGAGACGGTGCTGGTGAAGCCCCGGGACGTGAGCTGGCGGGCCGAGACGTTGACGTAGACCTGCAGCTCGCTCCTGTCCGGGCCGGCCCAGGGGCGGTCCAGGCACGCCCGTTCGAGCATCCACCGCCCGATGTCGGTGATGAGCCCCGACTGCTCGGCCAAGGGCACGGCGGTCTCGGGCGGCACGGGACCGCGGGTCGGGTGGTCCCAGCGGAACAGCGCCTCGACCCCGACGACGGTCCCGTCCGAGGTCGAGACGATCGGCTGGTAGTCGGCTCGAAGCTCGCCGCGCGCGGCGGCCCCGTGCAGGTCGCGCTCCAGCCTGGCGTCCTCGGCCTGCTGCACGGCCTGCGGGCTCGAGAGCCCGTGGCGGGCGCCCCCCTCGCGCTTGGCCTCGTACATGGCGGCGTCGGCCCGCTGCAGGATCTCCTCCGGGAGGTCCTCACCCCGCCCGGCGAAGGCGATGCCGACGCTCGCCGTGACCCGCACCTGTGCGTCGCCGAGGAGGAAGGGCTTGTCCAGGGCCGTGCGGATGCGGTTGGCGACCACCTCCGCCTGCTCCTCCAGGTCGAGGTCGTCGCACAGGATGACGAACTCGTCACCCGCCAGACGGGCCAGCGTGTCCCCGGGGCGCAGGAGGTGGGTCAACCGGTGGGCGACGGCCACCAACAGGTCGTCCCCGACCTGGTGGCCGAAGCGGTCGTTGACCTGCTTGAAGCGGTCGAGGTCGAGGAAGAGGACGGCGACCAGCTTGCGGGAGCGGCGAG
>CADCSY010000030.1 GCA_902805555.1 uncultured Acidimicrobiales bacterium
AGGCTGGCATTACCCAGGAAATCAGCGAGATCGTCGGTGGCGTCAACGCCCTTGCCGACGCACAAGCCGGGAGTGAGTGAGAGACATGACTGCCACTGTTGAAGAGACGACGACGGGCGCCCAGGGCTCCGTGGGCCGGATCGCGCGGGTCATCGGCCCGGTCGTGGACATCGAGTTCCCGACCGACGCGATGCCGGGGATCTACAACGCGCTCGAGGTCGACCTGACCCTGAACGACGCGACCCAGACCATCATCCTCGAGGTCGCCCAGCACATCGGTGACGGCATGGTGCGCGCCATCTCCATGCGCCCCACCGACGGCCTGGTGCGTGGCTCGCAGGTCACCGACACCGGTAAGCCGATCACGGTCCCCGTGGGCGACGCGACGCTGGGCAAGGTGTTCAACACCACCGGTGACTGCCTCAACCTCGCCGAGGGCGAGACGCTCGACGTCAAGGAGCGCTGGGGCATCCACCGTCGCCCGCCGGCCTTCGACCAGCTCGAGGCGAAGACGCAGATGTTCGAGACCGGCATCAAGGTCATCGACCTGCTCACCCCCTACGTGCAGGGCGGCAAGATCGGCCTGTTCGGTGGTGCCGGGGTCGGCAAGACGGTGCTCATCCAGGAGATGATCGCCCGCGTCGCCAAGGACCACGGCGGTGTGTCGGTGTTCGCCGGCGTCGGCGAGCGCACCCGCGAGGGCAACGACCTCATCGCGGAGATGGACGAGGCCGGCGTCATCGGCCAGACCGCCCTGGTGTTCGGCCAGATGGACGAGCCGCCCGGCACCCGCCTGCGGGTCGCGCTGTCGGCGTTGACGATGGCGGAGTACTTCCGCGATGTGCAGCAGCAGGACGTGCTGCTCTTCATCGACAACATCTTTCGCTTCACCCAGGCCGGCTCCGAGGTCTCCACCCTGCTCGGCCGCATGCCGTCCGCGGTGGGCTACCAGCCCAACCTCGCCGACGAGATGGGTCAGCTGCAGGAGCGGATCACCTCCACCCGTGGCCACTCGATCACCTCGATGCAGGCGATCTACGTGCCGGCCGACGACTACACCGACCCGGCCCCGGCCACGACGTTCGCGCACCTGGACGCCACGACCGAGCTCTCGCGCGACATCGCCTCGCTCGGGATCTACCCCGCGGTGGACCCGCTGACGTCGACCTCGCGGATCCTGGACCCCCAGTACATCGGGGACGCCCACTACCAGGCGGCCATCCGGGTCAAGCAGATCCTCCAGCGCAACAAGGAGCTGCAGGACATCATCGCGATCCTCGGTGTCGACGAGCTGTCCGAGGAGGACAAGATCATCGTGCACCGGGCCCGTCGCATCCAGCGGTTCCTGTCGCAGAACACCTACGTCGCCAAGCAGTTCACCGGCATCGAGGGCTCGACGGTCTCCGTGGCCGACACCATCGAGGCGTTCAACAAGATCGCCGACGGTGAGTACGACCACGTCGCCGAGCAGGCGTTCTTCATGTGCGGTGGTCTCGACGACGTCGAGGCCAAGTGGGCTGACATCCAGAA
>CADCSY010000031.1 GCA_902805555.1 uncultured Acidimicrobiales bacterium
GCCGGCACACGACCGATCGGCGTCTCGACGGCGGCGGCCTGCCCGTCGATGCGCTCGATCACCCACTTCAGCACCCGGCTGTTCTCGCCGAAGCCCGGCCACAGGAAGCCGCCCTCGTCGTCACGACGGAACCAGTTGACGTAGAAGATCTTCGGCAGCTTGGACGCGTCGTTGTCCTTGCCGACGGTGATCCAGTGGTCGAAGTAGTGACCGGCGTTGTAGCCGATGAAGGGCAGCATCGCCATCGGGTCGCGGCGTACGACGCCGACCTGGCCCACCGCGGCGGCGGTGGTCTCCGAGCTCAGCGTCGCTCCCATGAAGGTGCCGTGGACCCAGTCACGGGCCTCGGTCACCAGCGGGATGGTCGTCTTGCGGCGGCCGCCGAAGAGGATGGCGTCGATCGGCACACCTCGCGGGTCGTCGTACTCCGGGGCGAGGATCGGGCACTGCTTGATGGGCGTGCAGTAGCGGCTGTTGGGGTGGCTGGAGAGCTCGTCGCTGTCGGGCGTCCAGGGCGCGCCCTTCCACGAGGTCGCGTGCGCCGGCGGGTTCTCCAGGCCCTCCCACCACACGTCGCCGTCCTCGGTGAGCGCGACGTTGGTGAAGACGGAGTTGCCGATGTTGATGGTCGCCATGGCGTGCGGGTTGGTGTGCTCGTTGGTGCCGGGAGCCACGCCGAAGAAGCCGTACTCGGGGTTGACCGCCCAGAGCCGGCCGTCCTCGCCGATGCGCATCCAGGCGATGTCGTCGCCGATGGACTCGACCTTCCAGCCGGGGATGGTCGGCTTCAGCATCGCCAGGTTGGTCTTGCCGCAGGCGCTGGGGAAGGCGGCCGCGACGTACTTGGTGACGCCCGCCGGGCTGGTGAGCTTGAGGATGAGCATGTGCTCGGCCAGCCAGCCCTCGTCGCGGGCCATCACCGAGGCGATGCGCAGGGCGTAGCACTTCTTGCCCAGCAGCGCGTTGCCGCCGTAGCCGGAGCCGAAGGACCAGATCGCCCGCTCCTCGGGGAACTGCACGATGTACTTGGTGTCGTTGCACGGCCACGCGACGTCCGTCTGTCCCTCGGCCAGCGGCATGCCGACCGAGTGCAGCGCGGGCACGAACCGGGCGTCGAGCTCCTCCATGCGTCGGAGCACGGGGCTGCCCATCCGCGCCATCACGCGCATGCTGACCGCGACATAGGCGGAGTCGGTGATCTCGACGCCGAACATCGGGTTGTCGGCCTCGAGGTGGCCCATCACGAACGGGATGACGTACATCGTGCGGCCCCGCATGCACCCGGCGTAGAGCTCACGCATGATGCCCTTCATCTGCTCGGGGTCCATCCAGTTGTTGGTGGGCCCGCAGTCCTTCTCGTCGACCGAGCAGATGTAGGTGCGGTCCTCGACGCGCGCCACGTCGGTGGGGTCGGAGGCGGCGTGGAAGGAGTTCGGCTTGATGTCGGGGTTCAGCCGGGTGAACGTGCCGGCGGTCTCGAGGGCGGCGGTGAGCTGCTGCCACTCCTCCTCGGAGCCGGTGCACCAGTGG
>CADCSY010000032.1 GCA_902805555.1 uncultured Acidimicrobiales bacterium
TCCTCATCATCGCCCTGTACCGCTTCGGGTCCCACATCCCGACGCCGGGCATCGACTTCGAGGCGGTCCAGCAGCTCGAGCAGCAGGCCGAGGAGGGCGGCGTGCTCGGGTTCCTCAGCCTGTTCTCCGGCGGCGGCCTGACCCGCATGGCCATCTTCGGGCTCGGGATCATGCCGTACATCACGAGCTCGATCATCATGCAGGTCCTCGGGGTGGTGATCCCCAAGCTCGAGGAGTGGCGCGAGCAGGGGGCGGTGGGGCAGAAGAAGCTCACCCAGTGGACCCGCTACGTCACGGTCGTGCTGGCCCTGCTGCAGGCGACGGGCCTCGCGTTCCTCTTCCACAACGGGGGCGGCGGCCTCTTCGGTGACACGAGGATCGACCTCATCCCCGACTTCACCGTCCCCCGGGTGATGCTCATCGTGCTCTCGCTCACGGCCGGGGTCGCCCTGCTCATGTGGATGGGCGAGCTGATCACCCAGCGGGGCATCGGCAACGGCATGTCGCTCCTGATCTTCAGCAGCGTGGTGAGCTCGATCCCCTTCGAGGGAGGACGGGTCAAGGCGGAGAACGGCCTCATCCCGCTCTTCGGGGTGATCCTGGTGGGGCTCATCGTGCTCGTCGCCATCGTGTTCGTCGAGCAGGGCCAGCGCCGCATCCCCGTGCAGTTCGCCAAGCGGGTCGTCGGGCGCAAGATGTTCGGGGGCCAGAGCAGCTACATCCCGCTCAAGGTGAACCAGTCGGGTGTGATCCCCGTCATCTTCGCGAGCTCGATGCTCTACCTGCCCGTCCTGCTCACGAACGTGCTCCCCACCGGCGGCTTCTGGGACGACGTGCGGACCTGGATCGACGGCAACCTGCTCCAGCCCAACAGCTTCGCCTACATCCTCATCTTCGGGGTGATGATCGTGTTCTTCGCGTACTTCTACACGGCGATCACGTTCGACCCGGTCAAGCAGGCGGACACCATCCGCAAGCAGGGCGGCTTCATCCCCGGGATCCGGCCCGGTCCCCAGACCGAGCGCCACCTGGCGAAGATCCTCTCCCGCATCACCCTGCCCGGGGCGCTGTTCATCGCCGCAGTCGCGCTGCTCCCGGCGATCATCTTCAACCTGTGGGGCGTCTCCCAGTTCCAGGGGTTCAGCGGCGTCTCCCTCCTCATCGCCGTGGGCGTGGCCCTCGAGACGATGAAGCAGATCGACAGCCAGCTGATCATGCGGAACTACGAGAGCCTCCTGAAGTAGTGGCCGGCGGACATCCCCGCCGCAGCCAGGTCCCGTCGGTCGCACCGGGGGGTCGCCGGTGATCCCCGGCGCCCGCCTGGTCCTGCTCGGTCGGCAGGGCGCGGGCAAGGGCACCCAGTGCGTGCGGCTCTCCCGCCACTACGTCGTGCCGCACATCTCGACCGGTGACATCCTCCGCTCCGCGGTCCGTGAGGGCACCGAGTTCGGGCGGAAGGCGAAGGAGTACATGGACGCCGGGGACCTCCTGCCCGACGACGTGATCGTCGGCGTCGTCGACGAGCGCCTCGGCCTCGACGACACCCGGGCCCGGGGCTTCATCCTCGACGGCTTCCCCCGGACGGTGGCGCAGGCCAAGGCCCTGCTCGACATCACCCAGCCCCGTGGCCTCGACCTCGCCGTCAACCTCGAGGTGCCCCGCGAGGCGGTCCTCGCCCGGCTGGCCGCCCGGCGCGTCTGCAGCGACTGCGGGGCGAACTACTCGGTGGACGAGCGCCCGAAGTACGACTGGACGTGCGACGTCTGCGGGGGCGACGTGATCCAGCGGGCCGACGACACCGAGGAGGCCATCACCCGCCGGCTCGACCTCTACGAGCGCGAGACCGCCCCCCTCATGGCCTGGTTCACCGAGCGGGACCTCCTCGTCGAGGTCGACGGCGTCGGGGACCCCGACGTGGTGAGCGACCGCCTCGTCCGGGTCATCGACCGGCAGCGGTCGCTGCGGCACTGACCGGCAGCGGTCGCTGCGGCACTGACCGGCAGCGGTCGCTGCGGCACTGACCGGCAGCGGTCGCTGCGGCACTGACCGACCGGCCGTCGCCGGGATCGCCGGCCTGGTGGGGCACGATCAACCGTCGGGCTTGTCGCGGGCCGACAGGGCCGTAGCCTGTCCGGGTGCGACGTGGTCCCGACGAGCTCGACAAGATGCGCAAGGCAGGTCAGGTGGTGGCCGAGATGCACGAGCGCATCCGGGCCGCGGTCCGCCCGGGTGTGACCACGCTCGAGCTCGACGCCATCGGTCGTGAGGTCATCGACCGCAGGGGGGCGCGCAGCAACTTCCTCGGCTACCACGGGTTCCCGGCAGTGATCTGCGCCTCGCCCAACGACGTGATCGTGCACGGCATCCCCGACGACCGGGTGCTCCACGAGGGCGACATCGTCTCGATCGACTGCGGGGCGGTCGTCGCCGGCTACCACGGCGACGCCGCCTTCACGACCGGGGTCGGGGCGATCAGCGCCGAAGCCGAGAAGCTCATCCTCGTCACCGAGCAGGCGCTGGCGGCGGGCATCAGCCAGCTGGTGGAGGGCGGCCGGCTGTCGGACGTCGGCCACGCCGTGCAGACCGTCGCCGAGGGAGCGGGCTTCTCGGTCGTCAGGGAGTACGTGGGTCACGGGATCGGGACCGCCATGCACGAGCCCCCCGACGTCCCCAACCACGGGGCGCCCGGGAAGGGCCCGAAGCTGCGGGTCGGCAACGTCTTCGCCGTCGAGCCGATGGTCAACCTCGGGGCGCCCGACACCCGCACGCTGGCCGACGGCTGGAGCGTGGTGACCGCCGACGGCAGCTGGTCGGCCCACGCCGAGCACACCATCGCCGTCACCGACGACGGCCCCGAGGTGTTCACGCTGCCCCGGTAGCGGGCCCGACCGGGGCCCACGTGGGGTTTGGACCCGGGGGGTCACCCCGGTAACATGGTCGGTCGGCCCGGAGGGACGCGCGCACGTCGCCGTGCGCAGCCGCCGCCGGCCATCCGTCGCCCGCCGTCCGCTCTGGAGGAACCGCACTGCCGAAGCCCAAGGAAGACGCGATCGTGCTGGAGGGCAAGGTCGTCGAGCCGTTGCCCAACGCCATGTTCCGGGTCGAGCTCGACAACGGCCACCCGGTCCTGGCCCACATCTCGGGGAAGATGCGCATGCACTACATCCGCATCCTGCCAGGGGACCGCGTGCAGGTGGAGCTGACGCCGTACGACCTGACCAGGGGCCGCATCACCTACCGCTACAAGTAGTCGAGGTGCGGCACGCACCCGGCGACCTGTCCGGTCCCGCACCACCTGCTCCACCCGTACCAGCACCACCCGTACTCCCATCAGCGCACCGGTCCACCCGGGGCAGCGAGAGGTCCACATGAAGGTCCGTCCGAGCGTCAAGACGATCTGCGAGAAGTGCAAGGTGATCCGGCGGCACGGAAGCGTCAGGGTGATCTGCACGAACCCGCGTCACAAGCAGCGGCAGGGGTAGCACATGGCACGCATCTCAGGAGTCGACATCCCGCGCGAGAAGCGCCTCGTGGTGGCGCTCACGTACATCTACGGCGTCGGCCCGGCCGTCGCCCAGACCCTGTGCGAGGCGGTCGGCATCGACCCCTCCACCCGGGTCCGCGACCTCACCGACGAGGAGGTCAACCGGATCAGGGGCTGGGTCGAGGCCCAGCTCAAGGTCGAGGGCGACCTGCGCCGCGAGGTGTCGCAGGACATCAAGCGCAAGATGGAGATCGGCTGCTACCAGGGCCTCCGCCACCGTCGCGGGCTCCCGGTGCGTGGGCAGCGCACCCACACCAACGCCCGCACCCGCAAGGGCCCGAAGAAGACCGTCGCCGGCAAGAAGAAGGTGCGCAAGTAATGGCCAAGCCCAAGCCAGGCGGTCGTCGCCCCCGCCGCAAGGAGCGCAAGAACGTCTCCTACGGGGTGGCGCACATCAAGTCGTCGTTCAACAACACGATCATCAGCATCACCGACCAGTCGGGCAACGTCCTGGCCTGGGCCTCGGCCGGCAACGTCGGCTTCAAGGGGTCGAGGAAGTCGACGCCCTTCGCCGCCCAGATGGCCGCCGAGCAGTGCGCCCGGCGGGCGATGGAGCACGGCGTCCGCAAGGTCGACGTCCTCGTGAAGGGCCCGGGGTCGGGCCGGGAGACCGCCATCCGCTCGATCATGCAGGCGGGCATCGAGGTGTCCGGCATCAAGGACGTCACGCCCACGCCGCACAACGGGTGCCGCCCCCCCAAGCGCCGTCGGGTCTGAGAAGGAGCACGGAGAGACATGGCTCGTTACACCGGACCCGTCTGCCGCCTGTGCCGGCGGGAGAAGATGAAGCTCTTCCTCAAGGGCGCCAAGTGCGACACGATGAAGTGCCCGATCGAGCGTCGCCCCTACCCCCCGGGCGAGCACGGCCGCACGCAGCTGCGCCGCAAGGACAGCGAGTACCTCGTCCAGCTGCGCGAGAAGCAGAAGGCCCGCCGCATCTACGGCGTCCTCGAGAAGCAGTTCCGGAACCTCTACCAGGAGGCCAACCGCCAGCGCGGGGTCACCGGTGAGAACCTCCTGCGCATGCTCGAGCAGCGCCTCGACAACGTGGCCTACCGGGCCGGGTGGGGCGCCAGCCGCTCGCAGGCCCGCCAGCTCGTGCGCCACGGCCACATCAAGGTCAACGGCCGCCGTGTGACGATCCCCTCGTACACGATCCGCAAGGGCGACGTCGTGGAGCTGAACGACAAGGCCAAGGCCATGATCGTCGTGCGCCACAACATGGAGACGCTCGACCGGACCGTGCCGCCGTGGCTCGAGGCCGGCGGCGAGGGCGCCCAGGTCACCGTCCGCGACCTCCCCCTCCGCGAGCACATCGACGTGCCCGTGCGAGAGCAGCTCATCGTCGAGCTCTACTCCAAGTAGCAGCCCCCGCAACCACGCACCACCGCCCCGGGGGACGCACCCGGGGCCCATCCACGTCATCTCGGTGCGGCACCGTCGCCTCGCCGGAGGAGAGAGCCCCCATGCTGGTCATCCAACGCCCGTCGGTCGAGCCCCTGGAGGACGCCGGCGAGAACCGCCAGCGGTTCGCCATCGGCCCGCTCGAGCCGGGCTTCGGCCACACGCTCGGCAACTCGCTGCGCCGAACGCTGCTGTCCTCGATCCCCGGTGCAGCGGTCACCCAGGTCCGCTTCGACGAGGCGCTCCACGAGTTCACCACCCTGAAGGGCGTGACCGAGGACGTCACCGACATCATCCTCAACCTCAAGGACCTCGTGCTCACGAGCGTGAGCGACGAGCCCGTGACGATCCGCCTCGACGTCCGGGGTCCGGTCGACGTCACCGCCGCGGACATCCAGACGTCCTCCGACATCGAGATCCTCAACCGCGACCTGCACATCGCCACCCTCAACAAGGAGGGCCGCCTGTCGATCGACCTCACCGTCGAGCGGGGTCGGGGGTACGTCTCGGCGGACCGGAACAACACGTCTCCGACCATCGGGGTGATCCCGGTCGACTCCATCTACTCCCCGGTGCGGCGGGTCACCTTCGACGTCGAGCCCACCCGCGTGGAGCAGTCGACGAACTTCGACCGCCTGGTGCTCGACATCGAGACGGACGGCTCGATCACCCCCCGTGACGCCCTGGCGTCCGCCGGTGACACCCTTCGCTCCCTGGTGGGCCTCGTCGCCGACATGAGCGACGCCCCCCTGGGCCTCGAGCTCGGCGAGGTCGGCGGCTCCGCCAGCGGCTCCCCCGACCTCGACCTGCCGATCGAGGACCTCGACCTCTCGGAGCGTCCCCGCAACTGCCTCAAGCGGGCGCAGGTGAACACCGTCGGCGAGCTCCTCGACAAGACCGAGGACGACCTGCTGGCGATCACCAACTTCGGCCAGAAGTCGCTCGACGAGGTCATGATGAAGCTCGATGAGCGCGGCCTGTCGCTGCGCACGAAGGAGTAGGGCGATGGTCAAGCGCATCGGGACGCCGACGAAGGGCCGTCGCATGGGCGGCTCGGGCACCCACGAGAAGCTCATGCTCGCCAACCTCACCGCGTCGCTGATCGCGGCCGAGGGGATCGTCACCACCGAGGCGAAGGCGAAGCTGCTCCGTCCGGTGGCCGAGAAGATCATCACGAAGGCCAAGAAGGGCGGCGTCCACAACCACCGCCAGGTCGTCTCCTACCTGGGCGACAAGGACATGGCGCACAAGCTCTTCGAGGAGATCGGCCCCCGCTACGCCACCCGCAACGGCGGCTACACCCGGATCCTCAAGCTCGGGCCCCGCCACGGCGACAACGCGCCGATGGCCCGCATCGAGCTCGTCTGACCGGCGACGAGCCGCCGGCTCGCCCTCGCACGGCCGCCGGAGCCGGATCGTCCGGGGCCGGCGGGGCGCCCGGCGACCGTCGCCGACGACGAACCGCGCGACCGGTGCCCGGAGCCGTCCGTCGCCAGCCCGCACCGGTGAGGAGCTGCTCGCGCGCCCCCCGAGGACGGGTGGAGCGGGCTGGCCCCCGTGCCGGTGGCCCCCATCGTGGCCGGTGCTCCGTGCTCCCCTCCCCGTGAGCACGTGGGATCGCCGTTGACGTCGACGGGGGGCGCGCCCGCCCAGCCGTCTCCCGGCCAGGTGGTCCGGGTCCGGCTCGTGGTCTCGTACCTGGGGTCCGGCTTCTCCGGCTTCGCCCTCAACCCGGGTGTGCGCACCGTCGCAGGGGTGCTGACCGAGGCGCTCGAGCGGGTGCTCCGCCACCCGGTGCGGCTGACCTGTGCGGGTCGCACTGACGCCGGTGTGCACGCATGGGGCCAGGTGGTGACGTTCGACGCCAGGAGCGACGTCGAGCTGGAGACGGTCCAGCGCGCTGTGAACCACCTGCTCGGTCCTGCGGTCGTCGTGCGGGGGGCGGCCATCGTGGGGGCCGGCTTCGACGCCCGGCACTCGGCGGTCGCCCGCCGCTACCGGTACACGATCCTCAACCGGCCGGTGCCCGACCCGTTCCTGGCGGCGACCTCCTGGCACGTGGTGGAGCCGTTGGACCTCGCGTCGCTCCGCCTCGGCACCGACCCCTTCCTCGGCGAGCACGACTTCGCCGCGTTCTGCCGGAAGCCGAAGGTGTCCGAGGGGGTGGCGTTCTCCATGACCCGACGGGTCCTCGAGGCCCGGTGGCTCGACCTGGGCGACGGGGTGCTGCGCTTCGACATCGAGGCGACGGCGTTCTGCCAGCAGATGGTGCGCAGCATCGTCGGCCTGCTCGTCGAGGTCGGACGGGGCAAGCGCCGGGCCGGCGACGTCAGGGGGATCATCGCCGGGAGGGACCGGGCGCGGTCCGCCCCGCCGGCGCCGCCCCAGGGGCTGGTCCTGTGGGAGGTCGTGTACGGCTGAGATCGGGCGGGCCTGGCATGCTCCGCACCATGGGCGAGGGGTGGCCGAGGAGGTGGCCCGGCCGCAGACCGGACGGTGAGGGGGCGGCGGGGGGTGGCTCCCCTGGAGCGGGAGGAGGACCCGGCGGCAGCGCCTGGGTGCAGCCACCGCCGGCCGAGCCGCCGTCCGCCGGGGGTGGCGTGCCTGCAGGACCGCCCTCGGCGCCCCCGCCGGTGCTCGAGCACCA
>CADCSY010000033.1 GCA_902805555.1 uncultured Acidimicrobiales bacterium
TCTGTGACGAACGTCACAATCCGACAAATCGGGCGGGTCGCACAGCGTGCTGGCGGACCGGTCGCACCCACACCAGCACCAGGGGGTATTCGTGCTCACACGACGCGCCGGATCCACGGCGTCAGGAACACTTGTCAAGCTCTTCGCGCTGCTGCTCGCGCTCGGCCTCGTGGCCGCAGCCTGCGGTGGCGGCGGCGACGACGGTGGCGACGAGGTCGCCGAGGACGACGGGGCGGCGGAGCCGGCCCCGGAGGACGACGGTGAGCCGGTGATGGGCGGCGAGGTCGTCTACGGGCTCGAGGCCGAGACCAACGGCGGCTACTGCCTTCCGGAGGCGCAGCTGGCGATCTCCGGCATCCAGGTCGCCAAGACCCTCTACGACACGCTGACCGCCCCGAACGAGGCGGGCGAGCTCGAGCCCTACCTGGCCGAGTCGCTCGAGCCGAACGAGGACTACACCGAGTGGACGATCACGCCGCGCGAGGGCGTCACCTTCCATGACGGCACCCCGCTCGACGCGCAGATCATCGCTGACAACATCAACTCCTGGCGCGGCGCCTACCCGGCACGGTCGCCGCTGCTCCTGCTCTTCGTCTTCCAGGACATCGCCGACGTCGTGACGACGCCCGAGAACACCGTCGTGGTGACGACGAAGCGCCCGTGGGTGTCCTTCGACTGGTTCCTGTGGGGCAGCTCGCGAGTCGGCATCGTGGGCCGGGCGCAGCTCGACGCCGACGACACCGGCTGTGCGAACAACATGATCGGGACCGGTCCGTTCATGCTCGAGAACTGGACCGTGAACCAGGAGCTGTCGGCCGTCAAGAACCCGAACTACTGGCAGCAGGACGAGGCTGGGAACCAGCTGCCCTACCTCGACAAGGTCACCTACCGGCCGATCAACGAGATCGCGCAGCGGATCAACGCCCTCGAGAGCGGGCAGCTCGACATGATGCACACGTCCGACACCGAGCAGATGGCAGACCGCCTCCGCCCGCTGGCCGAGGCGGGCGACATCGAGAACGTCGAGTCCGACGCGTTCGGGGAGGTCACCTACCTCATGATGAACTCCTCCAAGCCGCCGTTCGACAACAAGAACGCGCGCCTGGCGGTGTCCCACGCCCTCGACCGCGAGTTCCTCAAGGAGGTCCGCGGCGGCGGCATCGGTGAGATCGCCAACGACCCGTTCGCCGAGGACGTGATGGGCCACCTCGGGGACGAGGCGGGGTTCCCCGAGTTCGACGTCGCCAAGGCCGAAGAAGCGGCTGCTGCGTACGAGGAGGAGACCGGTTCGCCGCTGACGTTCACCTACTCGTTCGTGAGCTCCGAGTCCGGCAACCTCTCGGCGCAGGAGATCCAGACCCAGATGGCAGACGCCGGCATCGAGATGGAGATCGAGCCGGTCGGTGACCAGGCCACCGCCATCAACACCGCCATCGCCGGCGAGTTCCAGATGATCGGCTGGCGCAACCACCCCGGTGCCGACCCCGACACCCAGTACAACTGGTGGTACGAGGGCTCCCCGGTGAACTTCGGCCGGATCGCCGACCCCGAGATCAACCGGCTCCTCGACGAGGGGCGCACGAACCCCGAGGGGCGCGAGGAGATCTACCAGGACCTCAGCCGCCGCTTCGCCGAAGAGGCGTACAACCTCTGGCTGGCCCGGACGATCTGGTCGGTCAGCCACGCCACGGACATCAACGGGATCCTCGGCTCGACCCTCCCCATGGGGGCCGGCTTCCCGGGGCTCGGCACCGGGCACTACGTGCACGGCATGTGGCGGGCGGGTTGACGCCGGCCGGCACGACGGACTGAGGGTCGGATGACGAGCAGGGTGGTGACGCGATGAAGATGGTGCTCAAGCGGGTCGGACAGCTGGTGGTCGTGCTGTTCCTCGTCACGGCGTTGACCGCCCTGCTCTTCAGCTTGCTGCCGGGGGACCTGGCCGAGGTCAGCATCCCCTTCGGCAGCGACGAGCAGCGGGAGGCGCTGCGGGAGGACCTCGGCCTGAAGGAGCCTGTCTTCGTCCAGTACGGGCGGTGGATGGGCAACTTCGTCCAGGGCGACTTCGGCAGCTTCTACCGGCAGGGCAACGTCACCTCCGTCGTCGATCGTGTGAAGTCGACGGCGCCGGTGTCCCTCCAGCTCATGCTGTACGCCCAGGTGCTCGCCCTCGCCCTGGCGATCCCCCTCGGGATCCTCACGGCGAGGCGAGCGGGCAGCGCGGTGGACAAGGGCACCAACACCACCGCCTACGCCCTCCTGGCGCTGCCCAACTTCGTGCTCGCCCTGGTGCTCGCCTACATCGTGGGCGTCGAGCTCGAGTGGGTGCCGCCGCAGGGCTACGTACGCCTCACGCAGAACGTGGGCGACCACCTCAAGACGATGGTCCTGCCCACCGTGAGCCTGGCCGTCGGCCAGGTCGCCATCTACATGCGCCTGCTGCGCACCGACCTCGTGGCCACGCTGCAGCAGGACTTCATCCTCATGGCCAAGTCGAAGGGCATCACCGAGCGCCGCGTGCTGTGGCGCCACGCCCTGCGCCCCTCGAGCCTCACCCTCCTCACCGCCGCCGGCCTCAACGTCGGCACCCTCATCGGCGGTGCGCTCATCCTCGAGATCATCTTCAACCTCGACGGCATGGGCCGGCTCATCTTCGAGTCGATCAGCGAGCGCCAGGTGGTGGCGATCCAGAGCCTCGTCGCCATCGTGGCCATCGCCTACGTGCTCGTGAACTTCCTCGTCGACCTCCTGTACGCCGTCCTCGACCCAAGGATCCGCCGTGGCTGAGCAGACGCACCCCACCTCGACCGCCAGCCTCCAGACCAGGGAGGACGGGGGCCTCCTCGCCGACGCGCCGCCGGAGGTGCTCGACATCCAGCCCGGCCTGGCCGACGGCACCGGCCCGACCGGCTCCGTCAAGGTCGAGAAGTCGAAGGGGAAGCGGCTCGGCGTCATGGGCTGGCTCGCCCTCGGGTGGATGGTCCTCGTCCTGCTCATGGCCGTGGTCCCGACGCTGTTCCCGATCCCCGCCCTCGAGGAGCGCTCGCGGGACGCCATCGTCAGCGGCAACTTCGGCCCGCAGTCCGGCCACTGGCTCGGTGTCGACGGCAGCGGCTACGACATGGCCTCCAAGGTCGTGCACGGGGCCCGGGCGTCGATGACGGTCGCCGTGGGTGGCATCACCTTCGCCCTGCTCATCGGCGGCTTCCTCGGGCTGATCTCCGGCTACTTCCGGGGCAAGGTCGACACGGTCATCGTCGGGGCGTTCAACGTGATGCTGGCTATGCCCGCCCTGATCCTGGCGCTGACCCTGGCCACGGTCTTCGCCACCGGTGACAACGTCAGCTACGCCCGCCGGGTGTTCATCGTCATGCTCGCCATCGGCATCGTGTCGATCCCGATCATCGGACGCATCGCCAGGGCCAACACGCTGGCGTGGGCAGAGCGTGAGTTCGTGCTCGCGTCCCGGCTGCTCGGGACGAAGACGCCCCGCATCATCTGGCGCGAGGTCCTGCCGAACGTGGCCCCGGCCATGTTCTCGATCGCCCTGCTCGGCGTCGGTGTGGCCATCGTCGCCGAGGGCGGGCTCGCCCTCCTCGGGGTGGGCGTCCCGGCGTCGATCACGAGCCCGTCGTGGGGGAACCTCATCGCCACGCTGCGCTCGCAGCTGTTCCTCGGCCGCCCCTGGGGTGTGTTCGCCCCCTCGGTCGCCATCTTCTTGACGATCCTGTCGCTGAACTACCTCGGCGACGTGGTCCGTGCCCGCTTCGACGTCAGGGAGTCCGTGCTTTGAGCATCCCAGTGGTTTCGATGGACGACGCGCACGAGGGCCCTGTCCTCGAGGTCACCGACCTCGAGACCAACTTCAAGACCCCTGCCGGCCTCGTGCGGGCCGTCGACGGGGTGTCGCTCTCCCTCGAGCGCGGCAAGACCATCGGCATCGTCGGCGAGTCCGGCTCGGGCAAGTCGGTCCTGTCGCGGTCGATCATGGGACTCCTGCCGAGCGGCAACGTCGTCCGCAAGGGCAGCGTGCGCTACCAGGGCCAGGAGATCGGCGAGCTGACCCCCAACCAGCTCCGGGACTTCTGGGGCCCGGAGATGGCGATGATCTTCCAGGACCCGATGACGTCGCTGAACCCGGTGATGAAGATCGGCAACCAGATCACCGAGTCGATCCGCTACCACCTCGACCAGTCGAAGTCGGAGTCCAGGGAGACCGCGCTCGCCCTCCTCCAGTCGGTCCGCATCCCCGAGCCGACGAAGCGCCTGAACGAGTACCCGCACCAGCTCTCCGGCGGCATGCGCCAGCGGGTGTGCATCGCCGTCGCGCTGGCCTGCGGTCCCCGGCTCCTCATCGCCGACGAGCCCACGACCGCCCTCGACGTGACCGTGCAGTCGCAGATCCTGGACCTGCTGCAGGGGCAGCAGGAGGCGAGGTTCATGGCCATGATCCTCGTGACCCACGACCTCGGCGTCGTCGCCGGGCGGACCGACGAGATCGCGGTGATGTACGCAGGGCAGATCGTCGAGCGGGCGCCGACCAAGGTCCTGTTCTCCAAGATGAAGATGCCGTACACCGAGGCGCTGCTGAAGTCGATCCCCAAGATCGAGAACCCGTCGCACACCCGCCTCCTGGCCATCAGCGGCCGCCCCCCGAGCCTCGTGTCCCCGCCGTCGGGCTGCCGGTTCGAGCCCAGGTGCCTCTACGCCCAGGACCGCTGTCGCGAGGAGATGCCACCGTTGATGCTCGCGGAGACGCCGGGCCACGAGTACCGCTGCTGGTTCCCGGTGGGCACGCCAGAGGGCAAGGCTGCGCTCGAGAAGAACCTCCGGGAGAAGGAGACGCCGGTCGGCGTCGACACCTCTGCGCTGGTGAACGGCTGATGGCGGGCTCGGGCAAGGCGCACCTTCGTGACGGCTCGCTGCTGCGGGTCGAGGACCTGGTGGTGGAGTTCCCGGCCGGGCCGGGGCGGAAGGTCCATGCCGTGTCGGGCATCAGCCTGGACGTCGTCGAGGGCGAGACGCTCGGGCTCGTCGGCGAGTCCGGCTGCGGCAAGTCGACCACCGGCAAGGCGATCATGCAGATGCCCCGGCCGACCTCGGGCACGGTGGCCTTCGAGGGGGAGGCGCTCACCTCGCTGAAGGGCGAGGCCCTCCGCCAGACGCGCCCCACGATGCAGATGATCTTCCAGGACCCGATCTCGTCGCTGAACCCCCGCCGCAAGGTCGGCGACATCATCGGCGAGCCGCTGCGGGTGTGGGGTCGCGGTGACGCCGACGAGCGCGAGAAGAAGGTCCGCGAGGTGCTCGAGGCCGTCGGGATCGACCCCGACGCGGCCATGCCCCGGCGTCCCCACCAGTTCTCCGGCGGGCAGTGCCAGCGCATCTCGATCGCTCGTGCCCTCATGCTCGACCCGAGGGTGATCATCTGCGACGAGCCGGTCTCCGCGCTCGACGTGTCGGTGCAGGCACAGATCCTCAACCTGCTCGAGGACATGAAGGCCCGCTACGGGCTGACGCTCATCTTCATCGCCCACGACCTCGCCGTGGTGAAGAACGTGTCGGACCGGGTGGCGGTGATGTACCTCGGCAAGGTCTGCGAGGTCGGCCCGCCCGACACCCTGTACGAGGAGCCTGCCCACCACTACACCGCAGCGCTGCTCTCGGCCATCCCGGTCCCCGACCCCGAGGCCGAGCGCCTCGACGCCGGCGGCATCGGCGGCGAGCTGCCCTCCCCCCTCGACCCTCCCTCGGGTTGCCGGTTCCGGACCCGCTGCCCGGAGGCCCAGGAGCGTTGCGCCGCAGAGGAGCCCCTGATGCGGGAGGTGGGCGTCAACCACTTCGTCGCCTGCCACTTCCCGCGCATCGGGGGAACGGCCCCGCCCGACGCCAGCGTGCCGGTCACGGTCTCACAGCACTGACCGGAGCTGAGGTGGACCGCCCCCGGTGGCGCCCACCTCCACCGAGAGCGGCCACCACGAGAGCGGCCACCACGAGAGCGGCCACCAGGTGAGCCCCGGCGGGCTCGCCCTCGTCGTGGGCGCCCTACTCGTGGGGGCGGTCGTGCAGGGGTCCATCGGCTTCGGCCTCAACCTCATCGCCGCACCGGTGCTGGCACTCGTCGACCCGGACCTCGTGCCCGGGCCCGCCATCGTGCTCGCCTTCGTCCTGACGCTCCTCGTCGCCGGGCGCGAGTGGCGCGACGTCGACCTGCGCGACGTGCAGTGGGCCTTCCTCGGCCGGATCCCCGGGTCGCTCGCAGGTGCGGCGGCGGTCGCGGTGCTCTCGCCGCGCTCGCTCAGCCTCGCCATCGGCGTGACCGTGCTGGTCGCGGTCGCGATCACGGCAACCGGGTTCCACGTCACGCCGACCCGGTCCGTGCTGGTCGGCGCCGGAGCCGTCTCCGGCCTCATGGGCACGGCGTCGTCCATCGGCGGTCCACCCATGGCGATGGCCCTCCACGGGTCCGGCGGTGCCGCCATGCGCGGCACCCTCTCCGCCTTCTTCGTGCTCGGCACCGTCGTGTCGGTGCTGCTGCTGGTGGCGGTGGGCGAGTTCGGGACGAGCGACGTCGTCGCGTCCGTCGCCCTGTTGCCGCCGGTGCTCATCGGCTTCGCGGCCTCCCGGTTCGTCGCCCCCCACGTCGACGGCGCCCGCCTGCGGACCGGGGTCCTCGTGCTGTCCACGCTGGCCGCTGCGTCCGTCATCGTGACGGCCGTCGCCTGAGCGCCAGCGGCGACGGGCGCACGCCCGCCGCTACGTTCGGCACATGCCCCGCACCGGTCGCGACGCCCTGCTCGAGGTGCTCCGCAGCGAGGGGGTGACGCACCTGTTCGGCAACCCGGGCACGACCGAGCTGCCACTGGTCGACGCGCTGGCCACCGCCGAGGACCTCCGCTACGTGCTCGCCCTGCAGGAGGCCACCGCCGTCGGGATGGCCGACGGCTACGCCCAGGTCACCGGGAGGCCTGCGCTGCTCAACCTCCACACGTCCGCCGGGCTCGGCAACGCCATCGGCAACCTCACCAACGCCCAGGCCAACGGGACGCCCCTCGTGGTGACCGCCGGGCAGCAGGACCGCCGCCACCTCCACCACGACCCCCTGCTGGCAGGCGACCTCGTGGGCCTGGCCAGGTCGGTCTCGAAGTGGACCCACGAGGTGACGACCCTGGCCGAGCTCGGGACGATCATGCGCCGCGCCTTCTCCGACGCGGTCGCTGCGCCGGCAGGACCGGTCTTCGTGTCGATCCCCATGGACGTGCTCGAGGAGGAGGGTGAGGCACCGGTGCCCCGCCGCTCCACGATCGAGCGGGGGTCGGTGGCCGGCGGGGTGGAGGACCTGGCCCGCCGACTCGCCTCCACCGACCCCGAGCGGCTGCTCCTCGTGGCCGGGGACGAGGTGGCGGCCGCCGGCGCGGTCGAGGCGCTGACCGAGGTGGCGGAGCTCCTTGGCTGTCGGGTGTCGGGCTCGCCCCTGCACTCGAACACCGTGTTCCCCACCGCCCACCCCCAGTGGGCGGGGCCGCTGCCGCCCCACGCGAGCGCCATCGGCGCCGAGCTCGCCGCCTTCGACACCGTCCTGCTGGTGGGTGGCCGGGCGTTCATGGTCTACCCGTGGTCACCCGGGCCTCCGGTGCCCGAGGGGGTCGCGCTGCTCCACCTCTCCCCCGACGCCTCGCAGCTCGGCCGCACCTGGCCGACCGACCTCGGCATGGTGGGTGACCCGCGGGCCACCCTGGAGGCGCTGCGCCAGGTGCTGGCGCCGCTCGTCTCGCGTGATGCCGCAGCCGCCTCCGCAGCGCGCCTGCGGGAGCGGTCGGAGGCGGCTCGTGCCGGCTTCGAGGCCAAGGCCCTCGCCGGGTACGACGCGCAGCCCATGGCGCCTGCGGCCGCCGCCCACGCCCTGCTGTCGGCCCTCCCCCCGGAGTCCCTCGTGGTCGACGAGGCCATCACCACCGGCACCTTCGTCCGCGGCTTCCACCGGGTCACCACACCCGGCCGCTACTTCTTCTGCCGGGGCGGGGGCCTGGGGTGGGGCATGCCTGCCGCGTGCGGCGTCTCGCTCGGCGCCGACCGGGCGCCCGTGCTGTGCGTCGTCGGCGACGGCTCGGCGATGTACTCGGCGCAGGCCCTCTGGACCGCCGCCCACGAGCAGCTGCCGGTGCTCTTCGCCGTCGTGAACAACCGGCAGTACCTGATCCTGAAGGGCTACCTGCGGGGCATGGAGGGCGAGTCGGCGAGGAGCGGCCGCTTCGTCGGCATGGACCTCGTCGACCCGCCCGTCGACTTCGTCGCCCTCGCCACCTCCATGGGGGTCCCGGCCACGCTCGTCGAGCGGGCCGGGGACGTGGGCGAGGCGGTGCGGGCGGCGCGAGCGCAGGGCGGCCCCCACCTGCTCGAGCTGCCGATCGCCGCTCCCTGACGGGGCGTGAGCGCACCCGCCCTCCGCCTCGCCGACGTCGGCCTCACCCGGGACGGCCGGCACCTGCTCGACGACGTGGACCTCGTCGTCGAGCGCGACCAGCGCTGGGTGATCCTCGGGCCGAACGGCTCGGGGAAGACGTCACTGCTCGCCATCGCCGCCCTGCGCCTCCACCCGTCCCGGGGTGAGGTCGACGTGCTCGGCCAGCGGTTGGGGAGGATCGACGTGCGCCGGCTGCGGCGCCGCATCGGCTTCGCCTCCCAGGCCCTCACCGATGCCCTCCGGCCCGAGCTCACGGCCGGCGACGTGGTGATGACCGCCAAGCGGGGAGCGCTCGAGCCGTGGTGGGATGCCTGGGACGACGCCGATCGGTCAGAGGCCCGCGCCTGCCTCGCCAGGATGGGCGCCGCCGAGCTGGCAGCACGCAGCTTCGGGACGCTGTCGAGCGGGGAGCGCCAACGTGTGCTGGTGGCCCGCACCCTGATGGCCGCCCCCGGACTCGTGCTCCTGGACGAGCCCGGCGCCGGGTTGGACCTCGGCGCCCGGGAGCGACTCGTGACCGACCTCGGTTCGCTCGCCGCCGACGACGCCACCGTGCCGATCGTGCTGGTGACCCACCACCTGGAGGAGGTGCCGGTCGGCTTCACCCATGCCCTCGTGCTCAGGGGCGGGCGCGTGCTCTCCGCGGGCGTGCTCGAGGAGGTCCTCACCGACGACGTCCTCGGGGAGGCGTTCGAGCTGCCCCTCGCGGTCCGCAAGCTCCACGGCCGCTGGAGCGCGACCGCCCGGTGAGACGGACCCGCCAGGGTGGGTCGGGCCGGTCAGCCGACGAGGAGGGCGAGCAGCCGTGCCTTCGAGCGCTCGATCTCCTCGATGAGGATGCGCTCCAGGATCGGACCGAACAGCCCACCGCCGTAGTGGAGGGCCATCGAGAGCCGGCTGCCCCCTCCGGTGGGCGCCACCCGTGCGTCGAGGACCCAGGGGCTGTGCTGGCGGCCGTCGGTCTCGACCCGCTCGAAGCGCACGTGGGAGTCCTGGTCGTGCTGGGTGCGCACCATCCGGAGCCGCTTCGAGCGGGCCAGGGGTCCCACCCGCCCCCGCAGGTCGACCGACCACGCAGGCGCCGCCACCCCTGCACCTGGCGGAGCAGGCTCGGGCGGGAGGCGGTCCGCCCGCGGCACGATGTCGAGCCACGACGGGTACCGGTCCAGGTCCTCGACGGCCGCGAACAGCGTCGCCGGCGGCACCGGTGCGTCGAGCTCGACGGTCACGTCCACGCCCCCCTCCTACCACCGAGCGGCGGGCCACCGGCAACCGGGCAGGGCCTGCGTGGCCGAGCTCCCCGGCTCAGCGGTACCGGCGGGGCACCTCCCAGCAGGCGCCGAAGCGCGTGTTCCACACCGGGGGGTGGAAGGGGCTGTCCCCACCCGCAGGGCTGCTGGTGAGCTCGCCCACCAGCACCCGCTCCGGCAGGGTGAACTGGTCGACCCGCACGAAGTCGGTGCCGGCACCGAGCCGCTCGGCCAGCTCGATCATGTCGTGCAGCCGCGACGGTCGCAGCGGCGGGACCGGGCTGCGCGGGTACCCGCCGGTCAGGTCGAGGGCGGTCCAGTCCCGGTCGAAGAAGTCCTGCGTCCGTCGGCCGAACCGGGCGGTGTCGACCTGCACGAACCGGCAGGTGCCGTTGAAGACGAACAGCTTGTGGTCCTCGGGCACGCCGCCGTCGCTCCCCCGGAGCAGCTCCTCGACGAGGATCCGCGGCCGCACCCGCCCGTAGGCCCACTCGTGGTTGGGTCCCCGCCCGTAGCGCTTCTCCAGCCACCCAGCGGCGACGGCGCAGAGGTGCTCCCGCTCGACGTGGGCGGGGCGGACGTAGGCGTAGGCCCAGCCGTGCACCGGGGGCGGGAGGCGGCCCTCCGCAGGTGCGGCGTCGGACACCACCACGCAGGCCCCGCTCCCGTGGGTCGGCTTCACGACGTAGGCGTCCGGCAGGTCGACCGCCAGCAGGTCGTCGGGGTCGTCGAGCAGCCCGATGAGACGGGGCAGGTGCTGCTCCCCCACCACCCGCGCCACGTGGTCGCGCATGGCCGCCTTGTCCGCGAAGGTGACCTGCAGGGACCGGTGGTCGCGCAGCAGCTTGTAGCGGACCTTGTCGTTGAAGGTCACCGGCCGGCGCGTGCGCGCGAGGCGCGACCACCGCACGAGCCGGCTCCGGTTGCGCCACGCCCCCGGCTTCGACCAGGGGCGGTCGGGTCGGCGGGCGTGCACCACGCCTGCATCAGACCAGCCCCCCTCGGCCGCCCGCAACGCGTCGCTACGGTGGAGCGATGGCGCTCGAGGTGGGACGGGACCTCGACGCGCCAGCAGAGGCGGTGTGGGACCTGCTGGTCGACACGGTGAGGTGGCCCGACTGGGGGCCGACCGTCGCCGGTGCCGAGATCGCGAGCGGGGGTGACGGCACGCGCATCACGCTCGGGGCGACCGGTGCGGTTCGCACCCCGGTCGGCCTCAGCCTGCCGTTCCGCATCACCGAGCTCGAACCCGGGCGGCGGTGGGCGTGGGCCGTGGCCGGCGTGGGTGCCACCGCGCACAGGGTGGAGGCGCTCGGACCGGGACGGTGCCGGGCCACCTTCGAGGTCCCCCGCTGGGCTGCGCCCTACGCAGCCGTCTGCGCCCTCGCCCTCCGGCGCCTGGAGCACCTGGCTGCCTGAGCGCAGACGTCCGGCCGACAGACGATCGCTTGCGTCGACCTAGTGCTAAATGCAAAGATGCGATCTCCGTTCAGCAGCAGCGGGCTCTCCCCACGATCGTCCAGGCCGAGGCCTCACCTTGTTCAACGCCACCACCACCGAGGATGCGCTCGCATCGGTCATCGCCCTCGAGGGCGACCTCGACATGGCCACCACCCGCACCCTGCAGGCCGCCGTGCTCGGCGCGCTCGACTCGGATGTGCGGTCGATCGTGCTCGACATGCACGAGCTCGCCTTCATCGACTCGAGCGGCCTGCGCACGATCGTCGGGCTCCACGAGCGGGCCCGACGCACGGGGGTGAAGATGGTGCTGCGCTCTCCGTCGCCGCTCGCCGTGCAGATCTTCGCCATCACCGGGCAGGACGAGGTCCTCACCATCGACCCGGGCTGACCCGGTCGCGAGGCCTACTGCGAGACGACCACCCGACCGCGTCCCAGCCGCTTGGCGGTCAGGAGCGCGTTGTCGGCGCACCTGACGAGGTCGTCGACGCTCTGGCCGGGGCGGCGGTGGCAGACGCCGATGCTGACGCCGATCGGCTCGACGGGCTCGTCGTCGAGCAGCCGGGTGGTCACCGCGACGGCGAGCCGGTCGGCGAGGTGGGCGACGTGCGCGGGCTCGGGGGCGCCGACGGCGACGGCGAACTCGTCGCCACCCAGCCTGGCGATCAGGTCGCCCGGGCGCACGGTCGCCTGCAGCCGCTGGCCGACCTCGACCAGCACGTCGTCGCCCCGTGCATGCCCGAGCGCGTCGTTGACCGCCTTGAACCCGTCGAGGTCGAGGTAGAGCACGGCCACGTCGGACCGTCTGGCCATGCGCCCGAGCTCTTCGAAGAACCGGGCCCGGTTGGCCAGCCCCGTGAGGGGGTCGTGGGTGGCGGCGTGCACCAGACGGCTCTGGTCGCGGTGCCGCTCGAAGGCGACGGTGCCGAGGTCGAGGAGCTGGTGCCAGTGGCTCTCCATCGACGGGGACCACCGGCCCGAGTGCCAGACCGCCTCGGGCTCGGCTGAGAGCAGGAGGGCCCCGACCTCGCCCAGGACGCCGATGGCGCCCACCCTGAGGCCGGCGTAGCCGTCGCTCCGCAGGTCGGCCGTCAGCTCAGGCGTGAGCTCCTCGATGGCGACCGAGGCCAGCTGACCCGTCGCCAGCTCCTGCCAGGGACCGGGCAGGTGGAGCAGCGACCGCACAGTGGCCACCAGTCCGGCCGGGGCCCGCACGGCGTGCAGCTGCGCGTAGCGCCCGGTCGCCGGGTCGCGCTCGGACGCGATGAAGGCGGGGCGGAGCACCTCCCCGCCCCGCCCGAGCCCCGAGGCGATGAGCTCGAGGACCTCGGCATGGGACGCACCGGTCGCGAGGGCACGCACCGGGTCGAAGAACGGGCTGCGCTCGTCCGCCCTGCGCAGGTCCAGCACGATCCCGGCGACCTCGGGATCGTCGAGGTGGTTCGCAGCCAGGACGTCCACCTCGACCTCCTCGCCGTCGACGGTCACCAGGCGGAACGTCATCGGGAAGTAGCGGAGGGGTCCCACCTCTGCGCTGACCGCGAGCGAGGTGGCAGCCCGGTCGACGTCCTCGGGGTGGAGCCAGTCGAAGACCGACGCCTCGGCCAGCTGCTCCGCCGGCACACCGACGATCCGGCCGATGCCGTGGCTGGCATAGCGGACGATCCCGCTGATGTCGACGACGATCGTCACCGATCGAGAGCCGTCGAGGATGCGGCGCAGGTACGACTCGCTCTGCTCCACGGGACGAAATCCTTCCGTTGCGACGTGCTTCGTCGCGAAGCGTAGGGGAACGTCCGGTCGGGCGCGGTCGCTTCCGCGGCCTGCGCCAGGATGGGCAGGTGAGCGCACCCACCGACCTGACGCAGTGCACAGCGAGCGAGCTGCTCGAGCTGTACCGCAGGAAGGAGGCGTCACCGGTCGAGGCGACGCAGGCGGTGCTCGACCGCATCGACGGACGGGGCCGGCCCCTGAACGCCTTCTGCCTCGTCGCGGCGGAAGAGGCGCTGCGCTCGGCCCAGGAGAGCGCCACCCGCTGGCAGCGGCAGGAGACGGCGGGGCCCCTGGACGGGGTCCCGACGTCGATCAAGGACCTCATCCTCACGAGGGGCTGGCCCACCCTGCGTGGGAGCCGCACCGTGGGTGCCGATCAGCCCTGGGACGTCGACGCACCGGCCACCGCCCGCCTCCGGGAGGCAGGCGCGGTGCTCGTCGGCAAGACGACCACGCCCGAGTTCGGCTGCAAGGGCGAGACGAACTCGCCGCTCACCGGCATCACCCGCAACCCGTGGGACCTGTCGAGGACCGCCGGCGGGTCCTCGGGGGGGACGGCGGCCGCAGTGGCAGCCGGGCTCGGGCCGCTCAGCGTCGGGACCGACGGGGCGGGGTCGGTGCGCATCCCCGCCGCCTTCTGCGGCAACGTGGGGTTCAAGCCCAGCTTCGGCCGGGTGCCGGCCCACCCGCTGTCACCCTTCGGGACCGTCGCACACCTCGGCCCCCACACGATGAGCGTCAGCGATGCCGCGCTGGTGATGAACGTGCTGGCCCAGCCCGACGCCCGCGACTGGACGTCGCTCCCGCCGACCGACGTCGACCACACGGCGGGCCTCGACGACGGTGTCGCCGGCCTCCGGATCGCCTTCTCACCCACGCTCGGCTACGCCCAGGGGGTCCATCGCGAGGTGGCGGCCGCCGTCGAGACGGCTGCGGCCGAGCTCGCCGACGCCGGGGCGCACGTCGAGGCCGTCGACCCCGGCTTCGACGACCCGCTCGAGGTCACCACCGGGCTGTGGTTCAGCGGGTCGTGGACCATCTGGAGCACGCTGAGCGCCGAGCAGCGAGCCGGCACCGATCCGGACTTCGCCGCCCAGGCCGAGCTCGGGTCGGGTCTGAGCAACCTCGACGTGCAGCGTCTGGTGCTGCGCCGCGGGGAGCTCGGGTCGATGATGCGCCAGTGGATGACCCGCTTCGACCTGCTCGTGACGCCGACCGTGGCCGTCCCGGCGTTCGAGGCGAGGCCGGCCGGACACACGCCGATGAGCCCCGAGTCGATGTTGGGCTGGACCCCGTTCTCGTACCCGTTCAACCTCACCCAGCAGCCGGCGTGCACGATCCCGTGCGGCCTCACGAGCGACGGCTTGCCCATCGGCCTGCAGCTCGTCGGCCCGATGTTCGCCGACGCCCTCGTCCTCCGGGCGGCTCGGGCCTACGAGCAGCGCCACCCGGTCCCCCGCCCGCCCTCCTAGCCGGTCGGCGGGCCGGGGTCGGGGGGCGGCAGCATGCCCTCGAGGTCGGCCCGGAGCGCCCCCTCGATGGGAGCCGGCCCACCATCGCGGGCATGGACCAGCACGCACTGCGCGGTGGCGAGGCAGGTCCCGTCCTTGAACACGCCGTGGCTCGTGGTGAAGCTCGTCCGGCCGACGTGGGTCAGTCGGGTGCCCACCCGGATCTCACCCGGGTAGTGGCCCTCCGCCCGGTAGTCGATGGCGAGGCGGGCCAGGATGAAGCTCGAACCCGGGTCGCCGCCCCATCGCAGCTGGTGCCCGAAGGCGACCCTGCCCGTCTCCACGTAGGCCGCGAAGGCCACGTTGTTGACGTGGCCGACCGCGTCCTGGTCCGAGAACCGCACCGTGTCCACGGCCCAGTGCGGGTACCAGCTGGGATCGTCTCCTGGCCGCTCCACGTCCTGCACGGTCCGGGTCTACACCCGGGCGGCGTCAGCCGGTGCCGCCGGTGAAGTCCCAGAACAGCACGCTGTTGGCGTGCCGTGCGGAGGGCCGGTTCGGGACGTTCAGCGTGACCGTCTCCGGTCCGCCGCGGACGGTCTGGACGACCTGGACCGAGCCGGTGCCGTCCGGTGTGGCGGGTATCGCGAGGTCGACGGCGGTCAGGAAGCCGATGGCGTCGAACGGCGCGATGATGCCCTTGCCCAGGTCGGTCACGACGTCGCCTCCGTCGTCGAAGCCGAACAGCACGAGGTTCACGTCCGACCTGGGGCTCGTCGTCGGGTTCACCACGCTCACCCCGTCGACCGTGAGCTGGTCGCTCCTCGCGCCCTGGTCGCCCCACAGCTCGCGCATCCGGAACACGATGAGGTTCGTCGTCGCCTCGCTCGACGGGATGAGCGCGGCGATCCCCTCCCCCGGGGGGCTGGTCAGGAGCCGGACGAAGTGGTCGTCCCGAACGAAGGGCTCGAAGTAGAAGTGGTGGACGTTGGGGCCGTCGGGACGGACGATGGCCAGCTCGTAGTGCACCCCTCGCTGCACGGGGAAGGGCCCGAAGTCGCCGGTCCCGTCGACGACCTGGCTCGCGACCGGCTCGTCCTGGGTCCGCTGGCCGGTGGCCGGGTCCACCGTCCAGGCCTCCACGGTGGCCCCGTCGTACCCCTCGTTCTGCGGGAACAGCACGGCGCGACCGGCGATGGTGATGTCGTCGGTCGGTGCGGGGACGACGTCGAGGTGCTCGGGCGCCCGCTCGGCGAGGAACTCGAAGATCACCTCGAAGGCGGCTGCTGAGGTCGCCACCTCGGTGTGGCTCTTGTCGCCGAAGTAGAAGTTGGCGGCGGGGTCCGGACCGATCTGGGCGTTCGTGTCACCCTCTCGCCGGTTGAACCCGCTGCCTGCGGTGTTCCACTCACCCCAGATGCCGATCGAGGGCACCCCCCCGGGCAGCTCCGCCGGCGAGCGGCCGTCGATGTTGACGTACTTCGCCACCTTGCTGCTGCCGTCGATCCCACCCTCCTCGGGCTCGAGGTAGGACGTGAGGACGCTGGTCCCGCGCGAGTGGCCGACCGCATAGACCTGTTCCGCCCCGGTCTGGGCGAGCACGTCGTCGATGAAGGCGTCGAGCTGCTCCAGGTCGTTGACCCCTGATGCCGTGCTGTACTCGTAGGCGAAGAGCAGCTCCTGCGGGTAGCCGTTGCTCGTGAAGCGCAGGAACTGGCTCTCGAACTGCTGCGCCGACCCGGACTGGCCGTGGACGAAGACCACGGGCAGGTAGCCCTCGGACACCACGGGAGCCGGCAGCGGGGTGACGTGGCCCCGCACCTCGAGCACCGCCAGCGCACGGACGAGGAAGGCGGCCATCTGACCACGGGTGATGGCGCTCCTGGGGTCGAAGCGGTCGGCGTCGACGCCGATGGCCACGCCCAGCTGGGCGACGACGTCGATGTTCGGCTCGTGCACGTCGCCGTCGTCGTCGCCGAAGAAGTCTCCTCCTCCCTCCAGCTCCTGTCCGCTCAGGTGGGCGAGCGCCCGGGTGACGAAGCTCGCCATCTGCGCGCGGGTCACCCGCTGCTCCGGTCCGTACCGGTCGGCCGGGGCGCCGCCGGGCCCGCCGAGCACGATCCCGGCGTCGGCCAGGCGGTTGATGTTTGCCAGGTGGACGTCCGACGACGCGACGTCGCTGAACCGGTTCGTCCCGTCGTAGGCGGGCAGTGCCTCGACCGGCGAGCCCTCCGTCGCCACCTCCGCAGCGGTGTCGACGAGGTTGGCGATGAAGCTCGCCATCTGCGCGCGGGTGACGTCGGTCGTCGGCGAGAAGGCGTCCGAGGTGACGCCACGGGTGATCCCGGCCAGGGACAGGCAGCCGATGTCCTGCTCGAAGGTGGTCCCGACGATGTCGTCGAACGGCGGCGCCTGCCCCTGGCCGGCCGCGCACAGCCGCTCGGTGTCGATGGGCAGGAGGGCCTCGATGGTCACGGGCGCCGAGAGCGCCGAGCGCTGGCCCTCGACCGTCTGGCTGACGACGTACGTGCCGAGCCCGGCAGGCCCGAGGTGGGCCCTGCCGCCGCTGTCGGCGGTGGCCTCGGCCACGACCGAGCCCTCGTGACGGAGCTCGACCGTGGCACCCGGCTCGGCCCCCTCGACGTTCACGCCGCCCCCGGCGGTCGTCGCCATGGGCGCCTCCGCCACCTCGACGCCTGGTTCGCCGACCCCGGGCAGCGAGTAGTCGCACACGCCCTCCGGGTGGATGGCGGACAGGCGCTCGATGGCGGCGGGGTCGGGCTCCCAGGAGCCGTACAGGCCCTCGGCCACCGCCGTGGCCACCGGCATCGTGCGGCACTTGAAGACGTCACCGGTGATCGGGCCGCCCGCTCGGATGCGGGAGGTCGACTTGATCTCGAAGCGCTGGGTGCACGGCCCGGCCGGGGCGTCGTCGAGGGTGCCGTCCCAGACGTCCTCCCCCTCGGCGATGAGGGTGCCGTCCGTCTCGAAGCACTTGTCGATCGCTCCGGCCGGCTTGTTCGCCGCGACCCCGGCGTCGGGGTTGGCCTTGATGTTGGTGATCCAGTCGTGGAGGACGGCGAAGGCGTCCATCGTCTCGTCGCTCTGCCGCTGGTCCGGGCGGGCGTCGGTGAACCAGATGAGCTGGTTCTCGTGGTGCCCCATCGCGTCGTCGATCCGCTGACGTGCGGCGAACGACTGGATGCTGTTGTGCATGTCGAGCTGGTGCTCGAGGTAGTGGCGCCAGTCGATCAGGGGGATGTCGAGCTCACCCCTGAACACGTGCCCGTTCTGCCAGGCGTTCTCGATCCCGATCGGGTCGCCCTGGGTGCGCTGCGCCGGGGTGGTCCCGTCAGGGCTCAGGTTCATCTGACGGGAGCTCCACGGGTCGAAGTTCTCCGCCGTGGGGCCGCCCCTGAACGGGAACCCCTCCTCGACCTGCTCGGAGGCGTGCTTCCAGCCGCCGACCAGGCTGTTGAGCCGGAGGAACTCCTCCGGGGTGATGCGGCCCTCCTGGAGCGCAGCGAGCCCGTACTGGACGCCGACGTTGTCCCAGGTCTGGCGGGCCCAGCCCTCCTCGTCCACGCCGTAGACGTCGCGGGCGTCGTCCCAGTGGGTCCAGTCGACGTCCTCGGTGCCCTCGGCGAGCTTGTCGATGTCGGAGACGTTGGTGAACGTCGGGTTCATCGCCAGCGGGGTCAGGCCGTACCACGCCGGGCGGCACTCGGTGACGGGGATCACGCTCGGGTCGTCGGGCGACCAGCCGTTCGGCGTGGGGATGCCCATCGACCGGTAGAGGCCGTACAGCGCGTGGAGCTGGCCCCTGGCGCTCTCCCCGAGCACCGGGTCCTGCTCGGCGTTGAGCCCGAGGACCTGCTCGCGCTCCTCGACGTCGCGCCAGCGGGGGTTGGCGGCGTCGGTCCGCTCGAAGTAGTGCTCGAGCAGCTCGCAGTCGCCGACGTGGATCGTCTGGGTGACCATGTCCGGGTAGCTGTACTGGGGCACGCCCCCGTCGAGCAGGCCCGGGTGGTTCTGCGAGTAGACGTACTGCTGGATGGCGCCGCCCGACCCGCCGACGCCGACGGTGTAGTCCGGCTCGCCGTAGACCTCGACGAAGTGGGCCTTCGTCATCACCGCCGTCTGGCCGCCTCGGCGCAGGTTGTAGTGGGTGTTCGTGCGGGTCCCGGTCGAGTTGATGACCGCGTAGCCCTGCACCAGCGCGTCCTCGAACAGCGCCGCCGACTGCGACCAGTTGCCCTGGGTGTGGCCGATGGCCACGCCGCCCTGCAGGCTGAACACCAGCCGTCGGTTCCACAGCGAGGTGTCGGGCGCAGCAGGGTTCGCCTCGTCCGCCGGGACGAGCATCGCCGCCGAGTAGATGAAGCGGTTGATCGTGCCCCGCTCCATGCGGGCGATGAGCGGGACGGTGTCGCCCTCGGTCGTGGTGGTGGTGGCCACGCCCTCGGCGGGGACCTCGCCCAGCTGCTCGACCCGGACCCACTCCCCTTCCTCGCCGACCGTCTTGTAGAGGTAGTGGTACTGGGTGTCGACCTCGCAGTCACGGCTCCAGCCCACGATCGTCGCCTCGGCCGTGGGGTACCCGCGGTCGTCCTGGGGGTAGTTGCCCTCGGCGTCCTCCTGGGCGACCGGGATGCCCTGCGCCTCCTGGTTGTCGACCTTCGGCTGGCCGAGGCCGTTGCGGGCGGTGGTGCAGACGAACGGGTACTGCACCTCGACCTCGAAGTCGTCCCCGGGCGGCGCCTCCTGCGCCACTGCGGCGCGCGCCGGCACGAAGAGCCCGCTGAGCACGAGCGACGCCAGCAGCACGGCGCGACCCGCGCCGGACGTGAACCTGATGCGCGGCATGGGTCCGCCTCTCGATTCGGCGCCCGTCCCCCCTCTGACACGGGCGCGAAGTCCGGATGCTGGCACCGGGTGCCGAGCCCGTCAAGGAGTCGGCGCGCCCACCCGGCCAGCGACCGTCAGAGGTTGCGGCGCAGCAGCGCGTGCACCCGCTCCCAGTGCAGCTCCGACGCAGCCCGGTCGTAGCGCTCCCCCGGCGGGGCGAAGCCGTGCTGGGCGTCGGTGATGAGGTCGAGGGTGTACCGGACGCCGGCGTCCTCGAGCGCCCCGCAGAGCACGGGGATCGTCTCCTTCGGGGCCGTCGGGTCGTCCTCGACCCAGGCCAGGTAGACCTCCGCCTCCACCGGGGCCAGGTCCCGATGGGGGGAGTCGGGTCCCTCCCGGACGAGCCACGCACCGTGGATCGACGCCACGGCCGCGACCCGCTCGGGCAGCGCGCGGGCCAGGGAGATCGCCAGCCCGCCGCTCATGCAGAACCCGACCGCGCCCACCGGGCCGACCCGGGCGGCGGGGTCGCCCGCCGCGAGGGCGAGCAGGGCCTCGGCGTCGCCCACGATGTTCATCGGTGTGACGGACCCCATCAGGTCGCGCCGAGCGTGCATGTCCTCGTCGCTCGTGCCGAACTCGCGGTAGGGGCCCCCACGGTAGAAGAGGTACGGGAGCATGACGTAGTAGCCCGCGGACGCCAGTCGCATCGCCATGTCCCGGAGCGCAGGCCGGATGCTCGGCGCGTCCATCAGGTACAGCACGACCGGGTGCGGGCCCTCGTGCTGGGGGTGGAAGATGAACGTGGTCATCTCGCCCTCGGATGTGACGACCTCGACACGGCGCTCGATCACCGGCCGAGTGTGGCACCGGTCGCGCCCGGCGGGGGTGGTCCGGGGCCGGGGCGAGCAGCACCCTCCGGTGGACAGGGCACGCGACCCTGGACCTCTCCTCGACCTTCACCCTCCGGACGTGCGGCTCCGGCTCGGTGCACCGGGCGCTGTGCCACCATGCCGCCCGGGCCACGGGGCACCCGGGCCCGAACCGGAGGTCGGCGTGGCACTCGTGGTCGAGACGGACGCAGCGATCGGCGTGACCCGCCTGTCGCGGTGGATCTTCAACTGCTACCTCATCCACGACGGCGGCGACGGGGCACCGGCTGTGGTCGACGCCGGCCTGCCCGGCCTGGTCGACGACCTCGAGCCGGTCATGGCCGGGCTCGGCCTCGACATCGCCGCCATCGGCGGCGTCTTCGCCACCCACGGCCACAGCGACCACGTCTCGGGGGCGCCGGCGCTGTCCGCCCGGTCCCGCTGCGCCGTGCACCTCCCGGCCGGAGATCGGGCCTACCTCGCCGGTGAGGTGCCGCGGACGCCGGGCCCGGCGTCGGTGGCACGCATCTGGCCGACCGTGCTCGACCAGCCCTTCGACGCGTCAGGGGCGACGCAGGCGGCGCGAGGAGCGAAGGTGGCGGGGTACGGCTCGCGCGCAGGGATGCGTTGGCCGGCGCCACCTCCCGTCGACTTCCTCGCCGGCGGCGACCGGCTCCCCGGGGCGTCGGCCTGGCAGGTGCTCGCTGCGGCGGGCCACACCGACGACAGCATCGCCTTCTGGCACGAGGGGACGAGGACGCTGCTCTCCGGTGACGCCGTGCTCACCGTCGGAGGCCGGGCGTGGATGACGCCCGAGACGGTGGACGGCGTCGCCGGCCGCCACACCGCCGAGCGGTTGCGCGCCCTCGACGTCGACCACCTGCTCCCTGGCCACGGCCGACCGGTGAGCGGCCGGGGCGTGACGGCGCAGGCGCTCGGTCCCGAGGAGTGGCCGGCGGGCGCGGTCGGGCTGGCAGGCCGGCTCGGGCGCCGCCTCATCCGCCCCGTCCACCGGTAGCGGCCCGACCTGGTGGGCGGCGGCGGCGGGCGCGCCGCGGCTCGTCGGGCGGACGGTGGCAGGACGGGCCCCCACGGGCTCTTCGCCTGTGCCTGCTCCGTCAGGTGGTCGTCGTCACCGTCCTCACCGTTGCCAGCTCGCTCTCGACCAGCTCGCGCAGGAGACGACCGCTGGCCCGCATCGGCTCGGGGCTCCGGGCCGCCCTGCTCAGCATGAAGCCACCCTCCACCGCAGCGACCAGCAAGGTGGCCAGCTCGATCGAGCGAGCAGGAGCGACGCCGTGGGACGCCAGCCGCCGGGCGGCGGTGTCGACCCACGAGGCGAACACCTCGGCCGTGGCCTGGCGCAACCTGTCGTTGGTGCTCGCCACCTCCAGGGCCACGGTGCCGATCGGGCAGGCGTCGACGTAGCCCGTCTGCTCGAGGACCGCTGCCGCGCCGTCGAAGAAGTCCGTCACGGCGCTGCCGGGGTCGACGGCCGCGTCCTCGATGAGCTCGAAGAGGGTCTGGTAGGCCTGGCCCGAGCTCTTGATCACCGCTTCGGCGAGCTCCTCCTTCCCTCCGGGGAAGTGGTGGTACAGCGAGCCGAACGGGGCATCTGCCAGCGCCGTGACCTGCTTGAGCGCCGTGCCGTTGTAGCCCTGGCGGCGGAACAGCTCGCCGGTCGACGTGAGGATCCGCTCCCTGGTGCCAAGCATGTCCCGAGTCTAGAGTGAGCGCTCTAGAGCGATCGCTCCAGAGGGTGCGCATGGGAGGTCGTCATGGAAGACGGGCACGACCGGAGGCTGCGCCTCGCCGGCTACGCGTTCGCCATCGGCAGTGCGGTGCACCTCGTCGACCACCTCCGACGTGGGCAGGGCAGCGTGGCCGACGAGCTCTACTGGGCCGGCAACCTCGCCCTCGTCATGCAGGTCGTCGTCATCACCTTGATCGTCGCGCGACACCGCGTGGCTGCGGTGGCGGCGCTGGCCGCCGGCTTCCCCTTGGCGGTCGGCTTCCTCTCCGCCCACTGGCTCCCGACCTGGAGCGCGCTGAGCGACCCGGTGTGGGAGATCGACTCGCTCCCGGCGTTCTCCTACGCCGCGTCCTCGCTCGAGGTGCTCGGCGCCCTCGCCGTCGGCCTCGCCGGCCTGGCGGTGGTACGTGCCCGTGGCCTGGCGTCGTTCGCCCGACCGCGTCGGGAAGCCGTCGGGACTCGGCTCGGCCGTTGACGCTCGGTAGCGTCCTCGCGATGCCGACCCTCGATGACGTCGCCGACATCGCGACCTCGCTGCCCGAGGTGGAGGAGGAGGACCGTCGCGGCACCCGGGCGTGGCGCGTGGGCAAGAAGGTGTTCGCCTGGGAGCGCGCCTTCAGGAAGGTCGACCTCGAGCGCTTCGGGAGCGAGGCACCGCCGACCGGCCCGATCCTCGCCGTCCGGGTGGACGACCTGTCCGAGAAGGAGGCCGTCCTCGCCCCGGACCAGGACGGCTTCTTCACGATCCCCCACTTCGACGGCTACCCAGCGGTGCTGATCCGGCTGGAGGCGGTGGAGGAGCAGGCGCTCAGGGAGGCGATCGTCGACGGGTGGCTGGCGTGCGCTCCCAAGCGCCTCACCGAGGCCTACGTCACCGACTGACGAGCGCGACAGCCGCGAGCCACGGGACCTTGCGGGGGAGGCGCCGTCGACGCAGGATCTCGCCATGGCCGAGGACGGCGGGACCGGTGGCTTCGGGTGGTCGAACATGTTCCTGCACCCCGATGTCGACCCCAGGACCGAGCGGGCGGGCGAGGGTGAGCGGGCCACGCTCGTCGGGTACCTGCGGAGCCAGCGGTTGACCCTCGAGCTGAAGTGCGCGGACCTGGATCCCTCCGAGCTCGCACGCCGATCGGTGCCGCCGTCGAACATGTCGCTCCTGGGGCTCGTTCGCCACCTCGCGGCCGTCGAGCAGAGCTGGTTCCGCCTGCGGCTCGCCGGGCAGGAGGGCGCGCGCCACTTCCGTGCGGGTGACGACCGCGACGAGGACTTCAACGGGGCGAGGTCCGACGCACAGGTCGTCGCCGACGCGTGGAGCCTCTGGCGGACGGAGGTGGCCTTCTCCGAGCGCTTCGTCGAGGATGCCGAGAGCCTCGACCTCGTGGGGGCGGCAGGCGACGTGCTGCGCGAGGTGCTCGTCCACATGATCGAGGAGTACGCCAGGCACAACGGGCACGCCGACCTCCTCCGCGAGCGGATCGACGGGAGGATCGGCCAGTAGCGATGACGTGCGCCGGTTCGCGCGTCGAACAGACTGCTCCGATGAGCAGGAGCTCGACCCGTTGGGTCGGCGTCGCCATCGACTGCGCCGACGCCGGACCTGTCGCACGCTTCTACGAACGCCTCCTCGGGTTCGAGATCGGCGACTTCAGCCCACCGCACTGGGCGCAGCTGTGGGGCCCGGGGGGCGGGGTCCACCTGAACATCCAGGGCGAGGCCTGGTACGAACCACCGATCTGGCCCGAGCAGCGGGGCGAGCAGGCCAAGATGCTGCACCTCGAGGTCGAGGTCGAGGACGTCGACGCGGCCGTCGCGGCCGCCATCGAGTCGGGTGGCGCAGAGGCGCCGTGGCAGCCGCCGGACAGGGACCGCTCGCGGATCCGCGTCGTCCTCGACCCGGCCGGGCACCCGCTCTGCCTGTTCGTCCGCGGCGAGTAGCCGCCGGGACGAGCAGTGCTGCTGTCCGGGTCGGGTGCGGCCCGGAGCCACCCGGGCACGCTCAGCCCCGGGGCGCGGCACCACCCAGTCGCGTCAAGATGTTGCGGGTGATCTGCTCGATCTTCGGGTCGCGCCCCGCGAGGCCGTGGGCCCAGTCGGTCGACCCCGACGTGATCACCGTCGCGCCCGCCTCGTTCGTGTAGGCACCGAGCACGGCGTGGCCGTGGCGGATCCGGTCCATCGCCTCGGGATCGCGCGTGCCGAACACACGGGATGCGATGTACTCGAGCTCGCTGGGCTCGCCGGGCTTGGGCGGACGCGGCGCCGTGTCGGCGGTGAAGTGCCGGGTGGGGCACGTGCCGAGGATCTCGAAGGTCGTCGGGGTCCCGTCCTCGCCGGTCGGGACGGGAAGGCCGTCCCGGTACGTGAAGGCGCACCCGTCGCACTCGTAGCCGACGACGGTGGCGCCGGCCCCGAGCACGTCGCCGTAGCCGAGGCCGGTGCCGTCGAAGAGCCAGTGACCGGCGCGGTGCACGGTGTAGCCGCCGAGGCCGGCGCTCACGTTGCGGCCGATGCGGTGGTAGCCCCCGCGCGTGAAGGTGACGCCGGTCATGAGGTTCTCGGGCCGACCCACAACGACGTCGGACCAGAACGTCGTCACCTCCGACTGGCGGTCGGTCTCCATCACCGGGTCGTTCCTGAACGAGCCCTTGTACCCGACCATCACGTCGTGGTCGTCACCCTCGATGCGCACCTGCCACAACGACGTGTTGCCCGACAGGAAGGCGGCGTTGCCACCGCCGGCGATGAAGGCTTCGACCGTGTCACGCATGCCTCGCGACCAGTACTCGTCGTGCCCGACCGACAGGTACAGGCTGGCGCCCTCCAGCACCTCGGGGTGGGTCTCGAGGTCGGCGTTCGTGCACACGCCCACCTCGAAGCCTTCGCGCTCGGCCCACTCGATGAACGGCAGCTCCCAGTCCGGCCACCCGGCAGAGCCGGCGTAGGGCGAGAGGTGGTTGAGCTGCACGTAGCCCACGTGGGCGGCGTTCTGCGGGTCGGGCTCGCCCGTCCCGGTCACCCGGCGGCCCTTGCCCGGCGGCTTGTACAGGTAGCCCGCAGCCATCGGCCGCTGCATGGCGACGTGGGTGCCGCCGGTGTAGAGGTTCGGACCGCCGAAGTCGTTGTAGGCGTTCCACGTGTTGGTGGCGAGCGCGAGGACGATGGTCGCTCCGGGCGACGGACGGACGACGAAGAACGCGCGGTCCCGCCGCACCTTCCCGCCGACGTCGATCTCCAGGACGACCTCGTAGTAGCCCGAGCGCCACGTCGGCTCGACGTCGAGCGTGAGCGCGACGGGCCAGCGACACCCGTTCGCGGCAGCGTCCCTCGGCGTCTCGTGCTCGTCGGCGGCCACGGCGTCGGAGCGGAGCACCACCTCTCGACGAGCGCCGACCCGGGCGACCTCCACCCGCACCGGTCGCCCACCCGACGAGGACAGGTGGAGCGCGACCTGTTCCCCCACGCCGACCGACTGCGGCCAGCAGTAGCCGGTCACCACCTCGCGCGCCATCGCCCGACCATAACTCCCTGCCCCGACCAGCCTCGCCGAGGACGATCCGCGGCCGGACCGTGGATCGGCGCGGCCGCCTGTCGCTACGGTCCTGTCACGAGGAGGGACCATCCGTTGCAGACCGCAGGCGTGAGGGACGTCGACTTCCCCGGCACCGGCGTGCCGACCCGGACGACCGACCCCAGGCCGGTGCGGCGTCCCGGGGGCCCGTGATGGCCCCCGTGCCGCCGTCGTCGTCGGACCACCCGCCGTCGTGGTCGTTCGGCTACCCGATCTACCACGCCGAGACCCGGGCCCAGTGGCGTGCGTGGCTGGCAGCGAACCACGACTCGAGGCCCGGCGTGTGGCTGTGCTCGTGGAGGGCGGCCACCGGCAGGGCGGTGTGCCCCTACCCGGAGGCGGTCGAGGAGGCCATCTGCTTCGGCTGGATCGACTCGACCGTCAACATCCTCGACGAGGATCGCAGCCTGCAGCTGGTCACGCCGCGCAAGCCGAAGAGCACGTGGACACGGCTGAACCGGAGGAGGGTCGCCGAGATGGAGGCTGCCGGGCTCATGACCGACGCAGGGCGGCGCGCCGTCGAGGTGGCCCAGGCCAACGGCTGGTGGACGATCTACGACCCCGTGGAGGACCTCGTCGAGCCCGCCGACCTCGGCGCGAAGCTGGACGCCGACGTGCGAGCCCGGGCGAGCTGGGACGGCTTCCCGGCGTCCGCACGCAAGGCCATGCTGTGGTGGGTGATCAGCGCCGTGAAGGACGACACGCGGGCGAAGAGGGTCGCGACGGTCGTGGAGAAGGCCGCTCGCGGCGAGCGGGCGCAGGGATGACGACCTCGAGCGAGGTCGTCGCTGGTCGGTGACGTCACGACGTCCGGGCGCAGGGTGTGCTCGACTCGCCGAGGTGGCCGCCACCGTCGACGAGGTCGTGGCGCACCGCCTGCGCACCCAGCGCCTCACCGCCGAGCCGCTGGCGGACCCTGCAGACGTGGTCCGGCTGCTCACGTGCGTGCAGGCGCAGGACCCGGCCCTGGCACGGTTCTCGGTCGGGATGCGCACGGGCGAGTGCCGCGACCACGTCATCCGTGGCGCCATCGACGACGGACGGATCCTCCGCACGCACATCCTGCGCCCGACATGGCACTTCGTCGCGGCCGAGGACCTGCGCTGGATCCTCGCCCTGACGTCGGCGAAGGTGGAGTCCGGCATGGCGGCCCGCCACCGCGGGCTCGGCCTCGACAGCGAGGCGGTGAGCCGCACGCTCCTCAGCCTCGAGACCCTGCTTGCCGGGCGCCGGTGCCTGACGCGCCGGGCGATCAGCGCGGAGCTGGGTCAGAGGGGCAGCCCGTTCACCGGTGAGCAGCTCGGCCACCTCCTCCTGGTCGCTGAGCTGCGTGGGGTCGTCTGCTCCGGACCCCTCGAGGCCGGGGCGCACACCTACGGCCTCGTCGAGGAGCTCGTCCCCCCGACCCCGCCTCGCGACCGGACCGACGCCGTCAGGGACCTGGTCCTCCGGTTCTTCACCGGGCACGGCCCCGCGGCCGTCGAGGACCTCACCCGTTGGACGAAGCTGACCAAGACCGAGGTGCAGCTGGCGCTGCAGGAGCTCGACGATCGCCTGCACACCCTGACCGTCGGGGGCACCGAGCTCTGGTTCGACCCTGCCGCCGACCCGGCGGACGAGGCCGGGCCAGGCACCGGTCGGGCGTTCCTCCTCCCGGTGTTCGACGAGGTGTTCCTCAGCTACGCCAAGCTGAGCTTCCCACGGGTCGCTGCGCACCCGAGCAGCTCGACGCCGCACGCCTTCAACGAGGCCGGTGGTGGGCTCGTGGTCTTCGACCGGCACGACGTCGGGTGGTGGAAGCGCTCGAACAAGGGGCGCCGCGTCGAGGTGACGATGGCGCTGGCCCCGACCCTCGGCGTGGACGCCCGCGGCCGGATCGTCGGCGAGGCCGACAGGCTCGCCGCCTTCACCGGCCACACGCTCGACGTCCGCCTCGTCTGAGGTCTCGCCGCGAGAGCCGCCTCACCCGAAACGGCTCCCCTATGGGTTCCGGCCGATGAACGCCAGGAGCCGGGTCTGCGCGTCGGCGTCGTCGGCCACGTCGACGGCCGGCCCGTAGTGGCCGCTGCTGCGCAGCGCCTCCTCCATCGGCCGCATGCCTTCGAGCATCTCGGCGCACCTGACCGGGTCGAGCGTCTCGTCCTGGCCGGTGGCACGGGCGAGGTCCCAGCGGTGCAGGAACACGTCGCCCGTGTAGATCATGGCGATCGCCTGCCCGAGGGACATGGTGCCGATGTGCGGGAGGTCGTACACGCGGTCGGCGGTGGCGGGGTCGTCGAGGAGCGCCTGGACGGCCTCGGTCTGGTTGCGCCAGGCGCCGACCGGGTCGTCGTCGACCGACGGGCCCGCAGGCAGCGAGAGCCCGGTCGCCCCCTGGAGGAACGCCGGGAACCACTCGACGAGGTGACGGACGACGTCGCGCGCCGCCCAGCCCTCCGGCGGCGCGGGGTTCTCCCACGCCGCCGGGACGGTGCCCTCGACGGTCACCGTGAACGCACCGGCGATGCGCCGGTGCTCCTCAGCCGGGCCGCCCATCAGAGCTCCGCGACGAGGGCGTCGAGCTTGGCGTACCCCTGCTCGACGCCGGTCTCCATGCCGCTCGCCAGCCACTGGTCACGGCCGACGAAGCTGTCGACGAGGGACTGTGCGTGGAGCCGGGTGCGACCGTCCCCGAGGTCCTCGAACCGCAGCGTCTCGAGGGCGACGCCGTCCGGCTCGCCGTCGTAGGTGAAGGTCTGGACGATGACGTCGTCGCCGACCTCGTGGAAGCAGCCGTGGAAGCCGTGCTCCTGGCCGTCGCTCCCGGCGACGTAGCGCCAGCGGCCACCGGTGGAGGCATCCCAGTCGACGATCCTGACCTGCATCCCGTCGGGCCCGACCCACCGGGCGAACAGCTCGGGATCGGTGTGCGCCCTCATGAGCTGTGCCGGGGTGGCGTCGAAGTCGCGGGTCATCCGGATGATGGGCAGGGCGGGATCGGCCTCGATCGAGACCTGGTAGCGGTTGGTGGTGGCGCTCATGACGCTGCTCCTCGTCGTCGGTTTGGTTGGCTGGTGCTCGTGTGGTCGTCCCGCAGCTCTGCGAGGACGACGTCCAGGCGCTCGTAGCGCTCCTGGGCCTGTTGGCGGTACCGCTCGATCCACTTGGTCATCAGGTCGAAGACCTCCGCTTCGAGGTGGCACGGCCGACGTTGTGCGTCCTTGCTCCGGCTCACCAGCCCGGCGTCGGCCAGCACCTTCAGGTGCTTCGACACCGCCTGGACGGAGACGTCGTAGGGGCCGGCGAGCTCCCCGACGGTGGCGTCCCCGACGGCGAGGCGAGCCACCATGTCGCGCCTCGTCGGGTCGGCGAGGGCGGCGAAGATGCGGGAGAGCTGGTCGTCGGCCACGGCGACTCCTCGTTCGACGTGTCGTTGTTCGGGCTCGTTGTCAACTGATTGGTTGAGGACGACCGTACGACGAAACCCCGGGCTTTGTCAACCATCTGGTTGAGGAGGGCGGGACTCGCTGCCCGCCCCAGCCGACCGGTGAGTCCGGGGCTCCGACGACGTCTGAACGACGACCGATCCGAACGTCTCGACGGAGGACCACGATGAGCTTCCACCCGTACCTGTTCTTCAGCAACGGCCAGTGCGCCGAGGCGTTCCGCTTCTACCAGGGGGTCTTCGGCGGAGAGCTCCAGGTGATGACGAACGCCGACGTCCCCGAGGGCGTCGACCCGATGCCCGGCGCGTCGCCCGAGCACGTGATGCACGCGTCGATCGCGCTTGGTGGCGGGTTCCTCATGGGGTCCGACGACCCGACCGGCGACGGCGGTCCGAAGGTGGGCGTGGCGGTGAGCTACGCGGCACCCGACGAGCAGGAGGGCAAGCGCGTGTTCGAGGCGCTGGCCGAGGGCGGGCAGGTCTTCATGCCCTTCGAGCCGGCGTTCTTCTCGAAGGGGTTCGGCTCCTGCGTCGACCGCTTCGGGGTGAACTGGATGGTCGACACCCGGGGCGAGCCCGGCTCCTGACCCTCCGGCGAGGACGCGTCGGACGACCCCCCACCGCCGGCGGTCGGGGCGCGAGCCCCGGCCGTCGCGAGGCGCTCGGCCCCGACCTCCGTCGAGGTCCGGCACCACCCGACGGCACCACCACCCGGCCCTGCCCGATCCACGAGGAGCTCCGATGAGGACCCTGCACGTCGGCCTCCGTGTCGCCGAGCTCGACCGCTCGCTCGCCTTCTCCACATCCCTGGGCTACGAGGTCGTCGGCGAGGTCCCGGACACCGACCTGGGGCACCTCACCATGCTCAAGCTCCCGGGTGACGAGTTCGTCGCGGTCGAGGTCGTCCACGATCCGAACGGCGCGGCCGTCGGCGCCGACACCCGTCTCAGCCATCTCGTCATTCAGGTCGACTCCATGGACGCCATGATCACCGAGCTCGCCGCCCGTGGCATCGACACTGAAGCGCCCACATCCCCCGACGGGTCCGACGACTTCCGAACGACGTGGATCGTCGATCCCGACGGCAACCGGATCGAGCTCGTCCAATGGCCCGCCGGTCACCCCGACGGCATGACCGCCGCGGACTTCGCGGAGTAGGCCCGGCTACACGATCGTTCGTGC
>CADCSY010000034.1 GCA_902805555.1 uncultured Acidimicrobiales bacterium
GCTCTCTGGAAGTAAACCGCACAATCGGGCACGTTGCCAAGCACTCGGGCACAAAGTTGTGCCTATTCATGTGGATTTCTTTCCGGTTCTGCCGATAGCGTGGGCGCACCGACGTACCCGTACGACCTGCCGAGCTTGTTTTCTGCCGAGAGGAACCACCATGAAGGCACTGCGCTTCCACGCCCCCGAGGACGTCCGCCTCGAGGAGGTGCCCGAGCCGGAGTGCGGGCCCGACGAGATCAAGCTCAGGGTCAGGAACTGCTCCACCTGCGGCACCGACGTCAAGATCCTCCACAACGGCCACCAGAACCTCACTCCCCCGCGCACCATCGGCCACGAGATCGCCGGTGAGGTCGTCGAGGTGGGCGCAGACGTGCAGGCGACGTACGGCGGCGACTGGTCCGTGGGCGACCGCGCGCAGGTGATCGCGGCGGTCCCGTGCGGCGAGTGCCACGAGTGCCGCAAGGGCTGGATGGCGGTGTGCCAGAACCAGACGTCGGTCGGCTACCAGTACGACGGCGGCTTCGCGGAGTACATGATCGTGCCGCGCCAGGTGCTCAAGGTCGACGGGCTGAACAGGATCCCCGACAACGTCGGCTACGACGAGGCGTCGGCGGCCGAGCCGTTCGCCTGCGCCATCAACGCCCAGGAGCTGCTCGGCATCGAGGAGGGCGACACCGTCGTGGTGTTCGGCGCCGGACCGATCGGCTGCATGCACATCCGGATCGCCCGCGGGGTGCACCGGGTGGGCCCGGTCTACCTCGTCGACGTCAACGCCGAGCGGCTCGCGATGTCGGCCGACGCGGTCCAGCCCGACGAGGTCATCGACGGCTCGCAGGTCGACGTCGTGGAGCGGGTCATGGAGCTGACCGGTGGGCGGGGCGCCGACGTCGTCATCACCGCCACCGCCGCCAACGTCACCCAGGAGCAGGCGATCGCGATGGCCGCCCGCAACGGGCGCATCTCGTTCTTCGGCGGGCTGCCGAAGACCAACCCCACGATCACCTGCGACTCCAACGTCGTGCACTACCGCCAGCTGCACATCCACGGCGCCAACGGCTCCGCGCCCGAGCACAACAAGCGCGCGCTCGAGTACATCTCCAGCGGCCAGGTGCCGGTCAAGGACCTGATCACCCGGCACATCCCGCTCGACGACGTGCTGAGCGCGTTCTCGATCGTCGAGAAGGGCGAGGCGATCAAGGTCACCGTCGAGCCGTAGGGCCGCAGCGCCGTCGGTCTCGATACACCTCGCTCGTCCCTCGCGAGGCACTCGACCACCGGGGCGGTCCTGGTGACTCCGCCGTCGGTCTCGATACACCTCGCTCGTCCCTCGCGAGGCACTCGACCACCGGGGCGGTCCTGGTGACTCCGCCGCCGGTCTCGATACACCTCGCTCGTCCCTCGCGAGGCACTCGACCACCGGGGGTGCTAGTGGCCCAGCAGCTCCCGCACGGCCGCCCGGGCGGCCATCGGGTCGCTGGCGGCGAGCGCAGCCTCGGCAG
>CADCSY010000035.1 GCA_902805555.1 uncultured Acidimicrobiales bacterium
GCAGTCGGCGAGAGAGGGTGCAATCCGGAACGAACGGTGCGGCGTCCCTTGTCGGCGGCGTCAGCGGGTGAAGAGCGCATCCGTGGCGCGCGCCGCATCATCCGGCATGCCGTGCAGGATCCCGGACTGGCGGCAGGTCAGCCACGGCAGCCCGAGGAAGCGCAGCCCAGGCACCGAGGTCGCCCCATCACGGTGCACGGGCGCACCTGTCTTGTCCACGACCGGCAGCTCGAGCCAGGACAGGTCGCTGGTGAAGCCGGTGCACCAGATCACCGTGCCGACTTCCTCGCGGATCAGGTCGACTGTTCCCGTCTCGGTGGCCGACACGGGCCCGAGGCCCGGGTCCGGTCCGGCGTCCGGGGCGTCGAGCCCCGCGGACACGATGTAGGCGTCCGCCAGCGCTTCGAGCCGGGCGGCCACCTCATCGCCGTGCGCCACGTGCTCCGCTACCGACGTGTCGAACGACAGCACTGCGCCGTCGACGGCGCTGAGCCGACCGAGCAGGACGACGCCGGCCCGCGCCAGAGCCGGCAGCCCGAGGCTGTGACCGCCGGAGCCGATGATGGGCTGCGGCAGATGCAGCACCGTACGGTCCGGCAGGTCTCTCGGCCGCTGGGCCCAGTAGCCGGCGTCGACCATCCAGCCGAGCAGCTCGCGCCCGCGGTACGACCATCGGTAGCGGCCGACCCGGCTGGTCGACAGCAGGACCCGGCGGCCGGCCAGCACGAGGTCCTCGGCCACCTGACTGCCCGACTGCCCGCTTCCGACGACCAGCACCGCCCCCTCGGGCAGGTCCGCGTCGCTGCGGTAGTCAGCACCGTGCAGCTGCACCACCCACGACGGCAACCCCCCGGCGATCACCGGTGTTCGTGGGACGTTCAGCCCGCCGCTGGCGACCACCACCGCATCGGCGACGTGCTCGCGGTCGGGTGTCCGAACGGCGAACCCGTCCCCCTGCTTGCGGACCGACAGCACCGGGCTGTTCGCCTGCACCGGCAGTCCGGCAGCGACGCCCTGCAACCGCTCGACCACCTCGTCGCGCCCGGGGAAGGCACCGTCCGGCAGCTCACCGAGCAGTCGGTTCATCCAGGGCGGGGTGTTGAGCCGGAAGCTGTCCCACCGCTGCGTCGCCCAGGTGTCGCCAACCTCGCGCCGCTCCAGCACCAGGTGCTCCACGCCCCGCTCGACCAAGCACTGGCTCATCGCGAGCCCGGCCGGACCAGCTCCCACCACGACGCACGGCCACCGCATGCCCCGCAGCATCTCATGAGCGAGCGTCGAGGCCGATTGCGTCCCGGCGCCGACGATGATGGGGGCCTCTTGCACAGGCGTCTCTTCGGCCACGGATGCCGACCGGTGCGTGCAGAACGGAGGCTCACCGCCGGCTGGGCCGCATCATCGCTCGAGGGCACCGCATGCAGACCTGACCGAGAGGTGGGTCAGACCGAACGAGGTGAGTCTGCACTCACTTGCGACACGGGACCCGGTCACCGTCAGGGGTGCGGCGGTCGCAGCGGAGCGAGCGCGGCTGGGATGGCCACGTCGAGCCACGCCCGGGCGTCGACCGAACCACCTTCGGTCACCGTCCGGCCGAGGGTCATCCCGTGGAACCAGGCGCTGTACGCCCGACAGTCGAGCGCAGGGTCGATGAGCCCACGCGCCTTCGCATCCTCGAACATCACGACGATGGCATCGAGCATCGACTCCTGGACAGCCAACGTGTGGGCAGCCAGCTCCGGGGACGAGAGCGACCGCGCCGCCGTCTGCAGACGGCCGCGGCGAACGGCACAGTTGGCGGGGTCGGTCACGATCCGCTCGAGCTGGCAGGCGACGTAGCCCAGGAACTCTTCGGTGGTGGTCGCGTCGAGCCCGCCCTGGAGGTTGCGGCGATCCTCTCGCCGCAGGTGACGGCGGTAGCTCTCCTCCTGTGCGGCGGCGAGCAAGCCCTGCCGGCTCCCGAAGTGGTGGTAGAGGGAGCTCGACGACGTCCCCGACTCGATGAGGACGTCGTCGACGGTGAAGCCGTCAGGGCCCCGTTCGTCGAGCATCGTCACGGCCGTGTCGAGCAGCGCCTGCCTCGAGGGGTTCCTCCCGGCCGTGGCGGTCATCGGCACCTCACGTGCCGGTGATCGTGCTCAACGGACGCCCCGCCAGCCACACCCTGGCGACGCACGTGGCCCGGTGCGTGCCCAGCGGGCCCCCCGAGTCCCGGCACTGGTGCCGTGGACCACGGCACTGTCGCCGAAGCGCACGCAGGTCGACTGACGTCCACGACTCGTCGAGGGTATCCCGTCCCGACGGGCCGCTCCCGTCGGCGCACGAGCGGTGGGCGGCGGGATCTGCCGAACCGAGCCCGCGGCGCAGGGCTGCTCGGGCTGCGTTCCTGGGAGGCAACGCGCGGAGGGTGTTCCGCCTGTGATGGCTGCCCGCCACCCCGAGCCGGACCCGTGCGCCCTGCCCGACATCGGGTTCCACTGGAGGGTGTGCAGAGAGCGAGGACCGGTGCCGACGGGTATCGCGGTGCCATGCCGTCCGTGCCGCCCGCCCGCCGACGGCCGCTCCTCCTGCTCGGCGTCGGTCTCGTCGGTCTGCTCGGCGTCGTCCTCCTGCTCGAACGGGGCAGCGGGGAGCTGCCTCGCTCCCCGACCTGTGACGACGTGGACCCGGGGGGGACACGGCTGCGCTCGGTCCTGCCTCCCGGAGCGCCTGAGGCGCCGCCGGGGGCACCGGCGCAGGACCAGGAGGACGTCGAGGCGGCGTTCCGGCCCGCGAGCGCCGAGGCTGTGTACTGCGAGGACCTCGCCGACCCCTACGTCCTGAGCGTCGACCGGCCGATCGGGCAACGCCTCTTCGTCTACGGGACCCAGACGGCGGAGGCCAACCTCCCCGTCCTGACCTCTCGAGGCGTGCTGCGGAGCGAGGAGATCGGCGATGCCCTGCCGCAGCTCCCGTCCTGGTCGACGCCCGGCGGGGTGTGGGCCCCGGCCGTCCACCCCGTCGACGGCAGGCACCTCCTCTACTACACCACCACCGACGCTGCCTCCGGGCTGCAGTGCATCTCGGTCGCCGTCGCCGACGACGCACGAGGCCCGTTCGTGGATCGCTCGACCCAGCCCCTCGTCTGTCCGGTGGACCTGGGCGGCGCCATCGACCCGAGCCCGTTCGTCGACACCGACGGCACCGCCTACCTGCTGTGGAAGAACGACGGGAACTGCTGCGGTGTGCCCACCCGGATCTTCTCCCAGGCGCTGAGCGAGGACGGCCTGACGCTCACCGGCCCGCCGGCCGAGCTCCTCGCCAGCGACCAGCCGTGGGAGGGCTCGGTGATCGAGGCGCCGGCGATGGTGGAGCACGAGGGCTCCTACTACCTCTTCTACTCGGGCAACGCCTGGAACACCTCCGGCTACGCGATCGGCTACGCCACCTGCGCAGGTGTCCAGAGCCCGTGCGTCAAGCCCCTCGGCCAACCCTGGTTGGCATCGAGCGAGGGTGTCGCCGGTCCCGGTGGGCTCGAGCTCTTCAGGAACGGCGACGAGCTCCGGGCGGTCTTCCACGGGTGGGCCGGACCCGTCGGCTACGACGACGGTGGGGTGCGAAGCCTGTTCACCGTCGGCGTCGGCTTCGTCGCCGGCAGCCCGATCACCATCGAGTGAGCGCGCAAGAGCAGCCCTGGTGCATGCCAGGCGCGCCCGGAAGGGCGCACGCTGCTCAGCGGTCGTGTCGTGAAGGACCGGAGGGATGGCGTCCGGGACCGCCTACGGTCACGTCGTGCGGCCGGAGGTGGGAGGTCCGCGCGAGGGAGGGGATCGGACCCCGGGTGAGCCGCTCGAGCGGCTCGACCGGTCCGCCCCCAGGGTTCCGGGCTCACCCGGCTGGCTGTTCCACCTCGTGCTCGCCCTCGTCGGGGCGCTGTGCCTCTCGGCGGCGAGCATCCCCGGAGGGGTCGGGGCGCTCCTCTTCATGTTCTCGGGCGCGGTGTTCGTCGCCGCTGCCCTGGCCTGGGGTGCATGGCTGTTGCGATGGGCGGTGGCACGGGCGCGGCACGAGGCGACGCAGCCTGTGCGGTGGTTCCTCGTGGCACCCGTGTGCGGCGCGATGTTCGTCGGCACCCTCGTGCTGGACCTGCCGCTCCGAGCCCGGTGGTCGCTGGCCCAGCCGTCCTTCGACCGCATCGTCGAGACGGCGCCGCCGGCCCCCGAACCAGGCCAGGCGTTGCAGTTCGAGGTGCCTGACGTGGCAGGCACCTACCGCCTCGAAGGAGCGCAACGCGTCGGCGACGACGTGTTCGTGTCCGTCAGGTCGGACCTGGTGGATGGCGCCGTCTTGAACGCCGGCTTCCTCAGCGCCTCCGGCTTCGCCTACCTCCCGACCGGTCAGCTGCCGTCGCCGGAGCTCTTCGCCGGCGGGTTCGAGGTGCACCACCGGCACGTGCGTGGGCGCTGGTACGCCTGGTCGTCCCACTGGTGAGCTCCCGAGGCGACTTCTACGATGGACGCCGGTCCTCGGATCGGTGTTCGACTCGTGGCGATGCGCCGGTCCTGCGCTCGATGCCACCTGTCACCGGATGCGAGAGCGGGCTCGATCAGCCGCCTGTGGCCGGAACGGCCTTCGGGGCGCGTCGCAGCACCAGCGCGATGACGACGCCTGCGGCGACCTCGATGGTGCCGCCGATCACGAGGGCAACGCGGACGTTCGTCGCAGTTGCGACGACCCCGGCGCCGAGGGCCCCGACGATGATGATCCCGCGGGTGAAGATCCTGGAGGTCACGTTGACCCGCCCGAGCAGGTGGTTCGGGGTGAGGCGCTGCTGCATGCTGCGGGCAACGGGGCGCTGCGCGCCGGCGCCGACGCCGTTGAGGAACCAGAGGGCGACGACGAGCAGGGGAGCGGTGGCCGTGGCGGTCGCGGCCAGGGTCGCGCCTTGGGCGAGGACGGCCCCGGAGAGGATGGCTCGGGTACCGACGGCACGCACGGCCCGAGCTCCTGCCAGCGCGCCTGCGACTGCGCCGGCGGCTCCGGCTGCGAGCACGATCCCGAAGGTGAGGTCGGATGCGTCCAGCTCGATCGTGACGAAGACGACGAGCAGGCTGAGGCCGGCTGAGGCGCCGAAGTAGTAGAGGACCTGCGCGGCGGTGAAGGGGCCGAGGGTCGGGTGGCGGCGCAGCCACCCGAGGGCCTCGAGGGCTTCGGATCGGAGGCTCGGCGGCCCAGGCACCGGGTGGCGGGCGCGGTGGCCGCTCGGCCGCCCGGGTGGCAGGCACCGGAGGGGCAGGAGCGACCCGAGGTAGCTGGCGGCGTCGATGAGGAACGGGAGCCACGGCGCCAGGCTGAAGACGACTGCGCCGATGGGTCCTCCCGCGAAGTCGTTCGTGACGATCTCTGCGCTGGCGATGCGCCCGTTCGCACGATCCAGGTCCTCGTCGTGGACCAGGGTGGGGACGAACGCGACGATCGACGGGTCGACGAGGATCTCCCCGGCGGTGATGAGGAACGCCACGACGCAGAGCTGCCAGATCGCCACGAGGTCCATCCACACCAGTGCCGCGAGCACGACCATGACCAGTCCCCGCCAGGCCTGGGTGATGAGGATCGTCTGCCGCCGGTCTCGCCTGTCGACGAGCGCCCCGCCGATGGGGGCGAAGGTCGCCCACGGCAGGTACTGGGCGGCGGTGACGGTGCTGATGAGCAACGGGGAGGAGGTCAGCGATGCCGCCAGCAACGGCAGCGCTGCGAGCCGGATGCCGTCGCCCGTGTTGGTGATCAACGTCCCGAGGTAGAGGGCGTCGAAGCCCGGGCCGAGAGGTCGGCGCCGGACGCGCCTCTCCCACCGCTGTGACCCGCGATCGACCGCCATCATCGCTGCACACCTCAACGGAGATCTCGTCGGCATGGCGCTCCTGTCTGTCTGCACGACCCTGAAGGGTCAGTTCGGACTCGTCGAGGAGGTGGCAGTCGATGGGGCGGCGCGGCAGCCACGTCGGCGTCCACCTCATGGTCGCGCTCCTCGAACATGCCGGCGCGCTCGAGCTGGACTTCGTCGAGCTGACGTCGAGGCCTTCGCGCTACGAGACCGGAGGAACGTCTGCGGACCTCAGCCGTCGGTCCGCGCCAGTCGCTGGCGGGCGACCCGGTGATGTCGCCGAGGCCCGGGCGCGAGCTCGGTCCAGGATGTCGTCGTGCGGCGTGGCGACCGAGCTGCTGAGGTCGACACGCTGGCTGCCGCGCTCCGTGATGTCGGCCACGTCGTGGTGCCCGAGCTCCTGACCGTGAGCGCGGTCGAGGAGCTCCGCGCTGCCTTCGGGCTGGCCACGCCCGGCTCGACGTCGCACGCGGCGGTCGATCCGTCCCCGGCTCGGTGAGCCCGGAGCGGGACTCGCTGCTAGGCCCGCTCGACTGTCCGCAACCCGCCGCCCGGCGTCCACGACTCGACGACGAGCTTGGTGGCCTCGACGTCGAGCCTGGTGATGACGACCTCCGTGATGTCGGCGACGAACATCTCGCCCTCCGGTTGGTCGTGCCCTTCCTCCGTGGCCACCGGGCCGGCGGGGATCGCCCGTCCGGCGACCTTGGCCTCGCCCGGCCAGTCGCTCTCCATGCCGTCCTGCGGGTGGAAGGTCGGACCGTGCAGGGCGAAGCGCGGATCGCGCCTGAGGTCCGCCCCCTTGCGTGCGCCGGACATCGAACCGAACCTGAGCTCACCGTCTGTGAGCTCGCACTCGATGCCGGAGATGCGGGGCGACCCGTCGGCTCGCAGCGTCGCGATCGTCTTGTGGCGACCGGCGTCGAACAGCTGCCGCACCCGCTCGGCGAACCCCGGCTCCGCCTGCTCGATCACCTTCCACGCCGGCACGGCGGCGGAGCGTATCGGCACATCGGCACCGGTGTGGCGTGGTCCCCGGGGAGATCAGGCCTGTGCGATGACCTCGTCGCCGTACCGCTTGAGCGCGTCGGCGGTGTCCCTCCAGAACGCGAAGGCCGGCACCGCGACCCGGTCGACGCCGACGTCAGCCAGCTCCCGGACCGCTTGCAGCGCACCGTCTCCGATGGTGGCGCCGCCGGCGGTCAGCTCGATGGCATCGGGATCCCGGTCGTGCTCGCGAGCGGTCTGGCGCACGAGGTCGAAGCTGCGGACCAGGTCCTGGGGCTTGCCCCTGCCCGGGAAGAACCCGTCACCGAGGCGCCCGGCACGCCGAGCGGCGATGTCGGTGTGACCGCCCACGTGCACCGGGATGGCCCCGTTCACCGGCCGGGGGCGGGAGATGCACTCGTCGAAGCTCGTGAACTCGCCGTGGAAGGTGGCCTTCTCCTGGCTCCACAGCGCCCGCATCGCAGCGATGTTGTCGTCGGTGCGACTGCCACGCTCGGAGAACGGCACGCCGATGGCGTCGAACTCCTCCTCGAGCCAGCCGACCCCGATGCCGAGCTCCATGCGGCCACCGGAGAGGTGGTCGAGGGTGGCGAGCTCCTTGGCCAGGACGACGGGGTTGCGCTGGGGGACGATGAGGATGCCCGTGGCGAGGCGGATCGTCGAGGTGGCGGAGGCGACCCAGGCCAGCCAGATCAGCGGGTCGGGGATGTCGACGTCCTCGCCGCCGGGCATCTTCCCTGACGGGTCGTAGGGGTAGGCGGACTCGTAGCCCGACGGGACGACGACGTGCTCGACCGTCCACAGCGACTCGAACCCGGCCTCCTCGGCCGCCACGGCCATCTCGGCGGCGGCGTCGCCGCTGGCGAAGGGCCCGGTGTTGGCGAAGATGACCCCGAACTTCATGGAGCGGGACCGTAACCGAGTGCGACCGCTGGGTGAGGTGGCGGTCCCCGGACCTACTCGACTGCGAGGAAGGCGCGCACGAACGCCTCCTGCGCAGGTGTCTCGACGGCGCGGTCGCAGTACGCCGAGCGGACCCACCCCACCGCTGCTCCCGGCTCGTGCCCGCAGAGGACGCTGAGGCAGGCGAGGACCGTTCCGGTCCGGCCGTGACCGCCGAGGCACCCGACCTCGACGCGTCGTCCACCACGACTGCGGGCGAGCAGGTCCTCGAGCTGTGCTCGGAGCGCCGACGGGTCCGAGGGCAGGCCGAAGTCCGGCCAGGCGACGTGCTCGTGCCGCCAGGGCGGTGACCAGCGGGCGTCGAGGTACAAGCCGAAGTCCGGCCGGAGACGGCGCTCGTAGCCCCCGTCATGGGAGGCAGCCATGATCGTGACGCCACCCGGCAGCACCACCTCGTCCTCGTGGACGTGGAGGACGTGCCTGGTCGTCGTGTGCGACGAGTCGGCGCAGGTCGGCGCCTCTCCTTCGACCCAGTAGGTCCCGCACGCTGGACAAGCGGTGATCTGCTTCGTCCCCTTCATCGCGCCCGGACGGTAGACCCCGCCCCGTGGACGCAGCTCCCCTACCCTCAGACGGCGTGCTCGCGAGCGGCGTCCTGCAGGGCGGTCACCTGGGACCGCAGGGTGTCGGAGGGCACCGGCGCGCTTCGTGCCCACACGGAGTCCCGGAGAGGCATCTCGGGGTCCGCGTCGTCCACGTAGCGCGGGACGACGTGGACGTGCACGTGGGGGACGGCGTTCCCGAGCAGCTGGTAGTTCAGGTGGCACGGTCCGAAGACGGCACCGATCGCCCTGGCCGCGACCCGGACGTCCGACCAGAACCTCACCGTCTCATCGGGCGTGAGGTCCACCGGGTCCGCCACGTGTCGTCCTCGGAACATCACGGTGGAGTAGCCGTCCACCGGCGTGACGCGCTGCAGGTAGGCGTCGGCGACCTCCCCGGCGAAGAAGCGGACGCCGTGGTCGTCCTCGTCTGGTCGACCCTGCTCACACCCCACGCAGGCGGCGCCAGCGCGTCGCTCCTCCCAGTCCTGCGGCCACGTCCGTGTCATGGCGGCAGCCTCGCACCCGGGCGCTGCGGGGCGCTCTGGGTCGTGCCGCGCCAGGACCGCTCCGGACGGAGTACCTACGCTCGCGCATGCCTCGGAGGACCCTCGTGCCCGAGCTCGATGTCGGCGACCTGGAGCGTGCGGTCGAGTTCTACGTCGAGCTGCTGGCGTTCCGCGTCGTGTTCCGACGGCAGGAGGAGCGGTTCGCCTACCTCGTCCATGACGATGCGGAGCTGATGGTGCAGGAGGCGTCGGGCCCGGGGCGGCGGTTCCGCACGGCACCGCTCGAGGCGCCCTTCGGCCGCGGCATCAACTTCCAGCTGGCGGTGGCCGACGTCGACGCCGTGCTCGAGAGGTTCCGCATCGCAGGACGGGAGCTGGTCGTCGGGATCGAGGAGCGGTGGTACCGCGTCGACGTCGAGTCGCCGGGCGGGAGGTGGGTGCGCGCCGGTCCGACGGAGGCCGGGAACAGGCAGTTCGTCGTCGCCGACCCCGACGGCTACCTCTGGCGCCCGTACCAGGACCTGGGTCTCCGACCCCAGGCATGACCTCCGGCGCGCTGCAGCTCCCGTCCGGCGGGCGGTCGACCCACCTGCTGCCCTCCTGAGGCCGGCCGTCGGCTCCTCTCCTGCGGACCCGCCCGCAAGCACAGGACGTGTGACGTCCTCCTCCTCCACGGCACCCGCGCTGCCGAGGTCGACGTCTCATCGGCGCCAGCGGCTATCATCGGTACGTGCCGATCAGAGCCGATGAGGACCTCACCGCCGCCGTCTGCCTCTTCAAGAGCCTGGGCGACCCGACGAGGTTGGCCATCGTCCGCCACCTCGCCCTCGGTGAGCACCGGGTGGTCGACCTCACCGAGCACCTGCAGCTCGCCCAGTCCACCGTCTCGGGCCACGTCGCCTGCCTGCGTGACTGCGGGCTCGTCGCCGCCAGGGCCGAGGGTCGCTCCACCTTCTACTCCCTGGCGCAGCCCGAGATCCTCGACCTGCTGGAAGCCGCCGAGGCCGTCCTCCTGGTGACGGGCGCGAGCGTGTCGCTGTGCCCGAGGTACGGGACGAGCGCATGACCGCTCCGGTGCTGTCCTCCCAGCTCCGACGAGGTGTGCGCCTCGAGCAGGCGACGATCGCCTACAACGCGCTCGAGGGCATCATCGCCGTCGGTGCCGGGCTGGCCGCAGGGCTGGTGTCGCTCGTCGGGTTCGGCATCGACAGCGCCATCGAGGTCGCCGCGGCCGCCGTGGTCCTCGCCCGACTGACGGCCGCCGCCCGCGGGAGGGGGGTCGACCACGTCAAGGAGCGACGGGCCCTCCGGTTCATCGCCCTGACCTTCTTCGCGCTGGCGGCCTACGTGGTGTTCGAGGGGATGAGGAACCTGCTCACGGGGGAGACGCCGGACACCAGCCGCGTCGGCATCGCCCTGACCGGCGCGTCGATGGTGCTCATGCCGTTGCTGGCCCGGAGCAAGCAGCGCGCCGGCGAGGCGATCGGTTCCCGCCTGCTCGTCGCCGACGCTGCAGAGACCCGGCTGTGCGCGTGGCTGTCGGTGTCGACGTTCGTCGGCTTGACGACCTTCTGGCTGTTCGGGTGGACGTGGCTCGACTCGGCGGCGGGCTTCGTCATCGCCCTCTTCGCGGTCGCAGAGGGCCGGGAGGCGTGGGCCGGCGAGATCGTGTGTGAGGACGGCTGCTCCTGACGTGGCGAGCGCTCGGGGGTGACGGACGTCGCATCCGCGGCCTTTGGCCATACTGACCGCATGCCGGGCGCGACGAGGCCGTCACCGCTGATGCCTGCGACGAGGCCCGATCGGAAGGTGGTGCGCCGCCAGGCAGACCTCGGTTCCCTGCTGGCGCCCCGCCAGCGTCCCGGGGGCGGCGGCTGATGCTGCTCAGCGTGGTCCTGCCCTGCTTCAACGAGTCCGACGGCATCGCCGCGGCCGTGGCCACCGCGCTTGAGGCGGCACGGACGGCGGCGGACGCCGGCGACGTCACGGCGTGGGAGATCGTCGTGGTGGACGACGGGTCGATCGACGACACCGCTGCGATCCTCGCATCGCTGGCGTCCCAGGACCCGGCCGTGCGGGTGGTCACCCATCCGGTGAACCGCGGGCTGGGCGCGACGATCCGCTCGGGCCTGGCCGCAACGGACGGCGACGTCGTGCTCTACACCGACGCCGACCTGCCCTGCGACCTCGTCGAGGACCTCGCCAAGGCCCTGCGCCTCATGCGGGTGTACGACGCCGACGTGGTGGCCGCCTACCGCCACGACCGGACGAGCGAGGGGCCAAGGCGGGCGATCTACTCGGTCGTCTACAACGTCTTCGTCCGCACAGCGTTCGGCCTGCGCGTCCGGGACGTCAACTTCGCGTTCAAGCTCATGCGGAGGCGGGTCGTCGACGCGGCCGCCCTCACCAGCGAGGGCTCGTTCATCGACGTCGAGATGCTGGTGCAGGCGCATCGGGCCGGCTTCAAGACCATCCAGTTCGGCGTGGACTACTTCCCCCGCACGCGCGGGATCTCGACCCTCTCGTCGGCGGGCACCGTCGCCACGATCCTGCGGGAGATGGTGACGGTCGGACGCCGGATGCGCCCGCCGCGCCAGGACGGCCCAGTGCGCCCGGAGGGCGATGTGGGGACAGCGCGCCCGGAGGACGGAGTGGGGACAGCGAGCACGGAGGGCGATGTGGGGACAGCGCGCCCGGAGGGCCGGATGACGGTCGGGCGCCTCCGGCGGCAGGGGGTGGCACGGCGGGCACCGGGCGAGGCGAGGGCGGCGGCCGACATCCCCGAGCGCCGGCCGCTGGTCGTGAACGCCGACGACTACGGGCTCACAGCCGGCGTGTCGCGGGGGATCCTGGAGGCGCACGCCCGGGGGATCGTGACCTCCACGTCGGTGCTGGTGCTCGGCGGCGGCTTCGCCCAGGCGGCGGGATGGCTGGCCGAGGTGGGTTCGCTCGACGTCGGGATCCACCTGGCGGCGGTGGGCGAGGACCCTCCCCTGCTCTCGGCACGGGAGGTCCCGTCGCTCGTCGACCGTCGTGGCCGCCTGCGCACCTCGTGGCGGTCGTTCCTCCCAGCCGCGAGCCGCGGCGCGATCGACGTGGAGGACCTGGAACGCGAGTTCGCCGCCCAGATCGAGGCTGCCCGGGACCGGGGGCTCGTGCTCTCCCACGTCGACACCCACCAGCACCTCCACCTGTGGCCGCTGGTCAGTCAGGTGGTGGTGCGGCTGGCCCAGGTGGAGGGCATCCGGGCGATGCGGGTGCCCAGGTCGGCTGCGCCGCTCAAGCGGGTGGGGATCAACCGGCTCGCCGACCGGCTGGCGACGCAGGCGTCGGCGGCCGGCCTGGCCTCGCCCGACTGGGCCGCTGGGCTCGACGAGGCCGGGAGGATGCACGGTCGCCGCTTCGTCGACGCCCTGCAGGTGGTGTCTGCGGCGGGCCACGGCTCGGCCGAGCTCGGGTGCCACCCCGGCCGGGCGGCCGACGCCCGCGCCACCTACACCTGGGGCTACGAGTGGGAGCGCGAGCTCGAGTGGCTGACCTCTCGCGAAGCCAGGGACGCTGTGGAGCGAGCCGGCTTCCACCTCACCGGGTACCGGTCGCTGCCCTCCCCGGTCCCCGTCGCGTGATCGTCGAGACCGTCCGACGCTTCGCCGGCGAGCCGCTCGACGTGCGCCTGCACACGGCGCTCCGCGTGCTGTCGTGCCCGTTCGGGGAGCTCCTCGCCGAGGTCCCCCACGGCGCCAGCCTCCTCGACTACGGCTGCGGGCACGGCGTGCTCGCCTCACTCGCAGCCGAGCACGCGGCCGCCCGTGTGACGGGGGTCGACATCGACGAGCGGAAGGTGGCGGTCGCCCGTCGGACCGGTCCGACCGACGCCTCGTTCGCCGTCGTGGAACCCGGCTCGGTCCCCCCGGGCCCCTGGGACGTGATCACCCTCGTCGACGTGCTCTACCTCCTCCCCCGACCGGCGCAGCGCGACCTGCTCCTCGCCCTGGCCGCCGAGCTGGCGCCTGGGGGGAAGCTCCTGGTCAAGGAGATGCACACCTGCTCCCCGCTCAAGTCCCGGTGGATGCGGGCGCAGGAGCGGGTCATGGTGGATGTCCTCGAGCGGACGAAGGGCGCGCAGCTCACGTTCACCGAGCCTGACCACCTCCTGCGGGCGATGGCGGACGCCGGCCTGTCCACCACCGCCCGCGCCGTCGACCGCTGGTACCCCCACCCGCACCACCTCGTCGTCGGCACCCGCGGGGCGGTCCCGTGCTGATGCGCCTGCGGGCATCGTGGCTGTGGCCGGCGGGGCTCGTCGCCGGGGTCGGCGCGGCGTACTACGTGCTGTCCCGGCTCGTGGTCCGCACGCTGTCCTTCACGCCCATCACGAGGTTCGGGTTCCCCGCTCGCTTCCACTTCGAGGCGTACGCCCGCTGGGATGCAGCCTGGTACCACCTGATCGCCACTCGCGGGTACTTCTACGACGGCCCCGGCAAGCAGTCGGCCGTGTCCTTCTTCCCCGCCTACCCCTCGATGATGAGGGGCGTGGGCTCACTCGTCGGCGACCCGATGCTCGCCGGGGTGCTCGTCACGCTCGGGGCCACCGCCGTCGCCGCCGTGGTCCTCAACCGCTGGGCCAGGGACCTGTTCGACGACAGGGTGGCGGCCCTCTCGGTGCTGCTGCTCGTCGCCTCGCCCTACGCCTACTACCTGTTCGGCGTGCTGTACTCCGACGCCCTGTTCCTCGCCACGACGCTCGTGGCCTTCCTGCTGCTCGAGCGGCGGCACCCGTGGCTGGCGGCCGGGGTTGCCGCCGTCGCGACCGCCGAGCGCCCGGTCGGCCTGGCCGTCACCGCGGGGCTCCTCCTCCGGTCCCTCGAGCTCGACGGGGTGCTCCTCACGAGGTGGGCCAACCCCGAGGTCGGAGGCCGGCGCTTCCGCATCGACCGCTCGAAGGTCCGGCTGTCCACCCTCGCCCCGGTGGCCAGCGTCGCCGGCATGGCGAGCTACTGCACCTACCTCTGGGTGCGATTCGACGAGCCCTTCGCGTTCGTCAAGACGGGCGACGCAGCCGGGTGGAACCGCGACTTCTCCCCCCGCACCATCGCGAAGCTCGACTGGTTCGAGCTGGTGCTGTCGGGTCAGGTCGGCATCCAGCTGCTGACCACCACCGTCTCGGCGCTGTTGACCCTCACGGCGCTCGCGCTCCTGCCCAGGGTCCTGCGCCGGCTCGGTCCTGGCTACTTCGCGTACGCCCTGGTGGTGGTGGCCCTGCCGGCGCTCACCGCCCCCGAGTTCGTCGGCATGGGCCGCTACCTGCTCGTGGCCTTCCCGGTGTACGCCGTGGCCGCCGAGGCACTGGCCCCTCGTCGTTGGCCGGCCACGGCCGCCGTCGCCTGCTCCATCGCGCTGCTCGTGGTGCTCGCGACGCACTTCGTGCGCGGCCACGTGCTCATCGCGTGACGATCGAGGACCAGCCGGGCGGCCGTCCTCCCCTCCCGCCACGCGTCGAGGCAGCCGGCTCGGGTGGCTAGGGTGACGCCGCCGACGTAGCGGGGCTGGAACCGCGTCGGCCGCGGGTGCGCCCGTGGGGACGAGGCACGGGGACGCCGTGCCTCCCGGAAGCAGAGGTGAGCAACCCGTGGGACCTGACGTCCTCGCCGCCGCGCGCGGCACCATCCTGGCGGCCGAAGGCGGCTACCAGTCCTTCACCCTCGGCGGCGGCGAGAAGCTGGCTCTGCTCTTCTCGGCGGTGACGGCGCTGGCGGCGCTCGCGGTCGGCTTCTCGCTGATGAAGGACGTCCTCGCAGCCGACAAGGGCACCCCGGCGATGGTCGAGATCGCCGACGCGATCCAGGAGGGCGCCAGCGCGTACCTGAGCCGGCAGTTCCGCACGATCGCCGTGATCCTGGTGCCGCTTGCCGTCGTGGTGTTCCTGACGTCGACGTCGGTCCTCCGGCCGGACGGGACGGAGGCCCTGAGCTTCTTCGAGTCGGGCCTGTTCCGCACGCTCGCCTTCATCGCCGGCTGCGTCCTGTCGGGGCTGACCGGCTTCATCGGGATGGGCCTGGCGGTGCGGGGCAACGTGCGGACCGCGGCAGCAGCCAAGACCGGCTCGCTGCCCGCCGCCTTGAAGGTGGCGTTCCGGACCGGCGGCGTGGCCGGCATGTTCACCGTCGGCCTCGGCCTCCTCGGCGCGACCGTCGTCATCGCCCTGTTCCAGAACACGAGCTCGGCCATCCTGATCGGCTTCGGCTTCGGCGGCTCGCTGCTGGCGCTGTTCCTGCGGGTCGGCGGTGGCATCTTCACCAAGGCGGCCGACGTCGGCGCCGACCTCGTCGGCAAGGTCGAGGCGGGGATCCCCGAGGACGACAAGCGCAACCCCGCCACCATCGCCGACAACGTCGGGGACAACGTCGGTGACTGCGCAGGCATGGCGGCGGACCTGTTCGAGAGCTACGAGGTCACCCTCGTCGCCTCGATCATCCTCGGCGTCTCCGCCTTCCAGTCGATCGGCGCCAACCCGGCCTACGGGTTCGTGTTCCCCGTCCTCGCCCGGGCGATCGGCGTGCTCGCCTCCATCGTGGGCGTGTACGCGGTGAAGGCGAGGACGAGCGACACCTCGGCCATGGCGCCGATCAACCGCGGCTTCGCCGTCGCCAGCGTGCTCACCATCCTCGGCACCGGGGCGGTCGCACTGCTCTACGTCGGGAACGAGACCGACGCGAACGAGGGCTGGAAGGTCTTCGGCGCGGTCGTGATCGGCCTCGTGCTCGCCCAGATCGTCAGCCGGCTGACCGAGTACTACACGTCGACCGAGACCTCCCCGGTGCGTGACATCGCCGAGGCCGCTCGGACGGGTCCTGCCACCACCGTGCTCTCCGGCATCGCCTCGGGGCTGGAGTCGACGGTGTTCGCCATCATCGCCATCGCCCTGGCACTCGGCGCCGCCATCGGCCTCGGCGACGGGAACATCGAGTTCACCTTCTACCTGGTGGCCCTCACGGGCATGGGCATGCTCGCCACGACCGGCGTCATCGTCGCCGAGGACACCTTCGGCCCGGTCTCGGACAACGCGGCGGGCATCGCCGAGATGTCCGGCGAGTTCACCGGTGAGCCGGAGCGGATCATGGTCAGCCTCGACGCCGTGGGCAACACCACCAAGGCGGTCACCAAGGGCTTCGCCATCGGTTCGGCCGTCATCGCGTCCGTGGCGCTGTTCGCCTCCTACATCGAGACGATCGCCGACGAGACCCTCTCCGCCCTCGAGCTCGAGGAGCTGGAGGCGGTCGGCGGCAGCGTGTTCGACCTGTTCCCGATCAACGTCGCCGACCCGGCCACGTTCATCGGCCTCCTCATCGGCGGGTCCGTCGCCTTCCTGTTCAGCTCGCTCGCCATCCGCGCCGTCGGCCGCACGGCCGGCGTGGTCGTCCAGGAGGTCCGGCGCCAGTTCCGGGAGAAGCCCGGGATCATGGACTACAGCGAGAAGCCCGACTACGGCCCCGTCATCGACATCTGCACCAAGGCCTCGCTCCGGGAGCTCGCCACGCCCGCCCTGCTGGCCGTGCTCACGCCCGTCATCGTGGGCTTCGGCATCAACGCGTTCGCCCTCGGCGCCTTCCTGGCCGCGGTCATCCTCACCGGGCAGCTCATGGCGAACTTCCTGTCCAACTCCGGTGGTGCCTGGGACAACGCCAAGAAGTACATCGAGGACGGCCACGAGGGGGGCAAGGGCTCGGAGGCCCACAAGGCGGCCGTGATCGGGGACACCGTCGGCGACCCGTTCAAGGACACCGCAGGCCCCGCCCTCAACCCCCTCATCAAGGTGATGAACCTCGTCGCCCTGCTCATCCTCCCTGCGGTGATCAACCTGTCGGACAACGAGCCGGCCCGCCTCACCATCGCCGGGCTCTCGATCCTCGTCCTCATCGGCGCACTCACGTTCTCGAAGCGCAAGACGGCGGCGATGGACGAGGGCTTCGCCGCTGCCACCACGCAGGTCGTCTGAGGTGTCCCGGCGGGGAGCGGTGGCCGGATCGGCGACAGACCCCGCCACGGACGACGCTCCGGTGAGGGGGCAGGCCGACGGGCACGGGGGCGGCGGCGGCCACGTCGTCCACGGCTCGTTGGCGGCCCTGACCTTCGGCGCGCTCGGCATCGTCTTCGGTGACATCGGGACGAGCCCGCTGTACGCGATGCGCGAGACGTTCCGTGGCCACGGCCACGAGATCGCCGTCAACAGCGACAACGTCCTCGGCGTGCTGTCGCTCATCGTCTGGTCGCTGGTGGTCATCATCAGCCTGAAGTACGTGTTGTTCGTCATGAGGGCCGACAACGGCGGTGAGGGCGGCATCCTCGCCCTGACCTCGCTCGTCCGCCCGGACCGCGGCCCGGACGGCGAGGCGCGCAAGGGCGGCCGACGCTGGATGCTGATCCTCCTCGGGCTGTTCGGGACGGCACTGCTGTACGGCGACGGGGTGATCACGCCTGCGATCAGCGTGCTCGCCGCCGTCGAGGGCACCGGGGAGGTGACCGAGAGCCTCGAGGGCTACGCGGTGCCGATCGCGCTGGTGATCCTCGTCGGGCTCTTCGCCATCCAGCGCCGGGGGACGGCCTCGATCGGCAGGCTCTTCGGTCCGATCATGCTGGCCTGGTTCGCGGTCCTCGCCCTGCTCGGCGTCGTCCACATGCTCGACGAGCCGAGCGTCGTGCGGGCGGTCAACCCGCTCTACGGCTTCCGCTTCTTCGTGGAGAACGGCTTCGACAGCTTCCTGGCGCTCGGGTCGGTGTTCCTCGTCGTCACCGGGGGGGAGGCGCTGTACGCCGACATGGGCCACTTCGGCCGCCGTCCGATCGCCCGAGGGTGGTTCCTGGTCGCGCTCCCGGCCCTGGCGCTGAACTACTTCGGTCAGGGGGCGATGCTGCTCGGCGAGCCGTCCGCCATCGAGTCGCCCTTCTACCGGCTGGCGCCGACGTGGGGGCTGGTGCCGCTCGTCGTCCTCGCCACCTGCGCCACGGTGATCGCGTCCCAGGCACTGATCTCCGGGGTGTTCTCCCTCACGATGCAGGCCATCCAGCTCGGCTACGCGCCGCGGCACAAGATCGCGCACACCTCGGCGGCGTCCTTCGGCCAGATCTACATCCCGGCGGTGAACTGGGCGCTCATGGCCGCCTGCCTGGCGGTGGTGATCGGCTTCGGCTCGTCGACCAACCTGGCCGCTGCGTACGGCGTTGCCGTCACGTCGACGATGGTCGTCACCACGATGCTGCTCTACGTCGTGCTGGTTGAGCGCTTCGGGTGGACGGCGTGGAAGGCGAAGCTGCTGTGCGGGGCCTTCCTGATCGTCGACGTGGCGTTCTTCGGCGCCAACATCCTCAAGATCCCCGCCGGCGGCTGGTTCCCGCTCGTCATCGCCGCCGGCGTGTTCACGATGATGACGACGTGGCGCACGGGCAGGAGCTTGCTGGGCGAGCGGATGAAGCGTGGCCAGGTGCCGCTCGACCGGTTCTTCGCCAGCATCGCTCGCGCCCCTGTCAAGCCGCAGATCGTGCCGGGCACGGCCGTGTACCTGTTCTCGACGCCCGGCGTCACCCCTTCGGCACTGCTCTCCAACGTCCGGCACAACAACGTGCTGCACCGCCAGGTGGTCATGCTGGCCATCAAGACCGACCAGGTGCCGCGGGTCCTGCCTGCGCGCCGGGCGGAGGTCACGCCCATCGCCGAAGGCGTCGACCAGGTGATCCTGCACTACGGCTTCATGGAGGAGCCCCGGGTGCTCCTCGGCCTGACCCAGGGCGCAGCGGGGAAGCTGGGCATCGACCCGACCACCGCCTCGTTCTTCCTGGGGGCGGAGTCGCTGGTGGTCACCCGGGCGCCGGGGATGGCGGTCTGGCGTGAGCACCTCTTCGCCGCCCTGAGCCGGAACGCGACGCCCGCAGTCCGCTCCTTCGGGTTGCCGCCGGAGCGGACAGTCACCCTCGGCCAGCAGGTCCTCCTCTAGGACGGCGCCCGACCGCCCGCCGGTCACAGGTCACGCATGCAGGTGTGCGAGTCCACGATCTCCAGTAACTTGGTGGAGGTGTCGGACCTGCTCGTCTTCTTCGTCGCAGGGTTCGCCGCATCGCTCGTCGACGGTGCCCTCGGGATGGGCTTCGGTCCGACCTCGGCCAGCATCCTGCTCGGGGGAGGGCTGTCGCCATCGGCGATCTCGACGACCGTCAACCTCGCCAAGGTCGCAACCGGGCTCACCGCTGCGCTGTCCCACTGGCGGTTCGACAACATCGACCGCCGGCTCGTCCGCCGGCTGGCCGCACCCGGCTGTGTCGGGGCGCTGCTCGGGGTGACCGTGCTGGCCAGCGTCGACGGCGACCGGCTGAAGCCGGTCCTGTCGCTGCTCCTGCTGGTGATGGCCGGGCGGATCCTGCTCCGGTTCAGCCGGCCCGTCGGCACCCGCGTCGAGGTCGACGGCGGTCCTGCGCAGCCGCCGGAGCTGCGGGGCACCGCAGCGGTGGGGTTGGTGGGCGGGGTCACCAACGGCCTCGTCGGCGCATGGGGTCCGGTCGTGACCCCGTTCCTGCTGCAGCGAGGCGTGGCGCCCCGCTACGCCATCGGCTCCGTCAACACCGCCGAGGTGGCGGTGGCGGTGGTGGCGTCTGGTTCGCTGCTCGTGTCGGTCGGCGGTGGGGGCATCGACGTCGGCGTGATCGCAGCGATGCTGCTCGGCGGCGTGCTCGCTGCGCCGCTCGCGGCGTGGTCCATCCGCCTCCTCCCTGCCCGGGCTATGGGTGTCGGGGTCGGAGGGCTGCTGTTCGTCACCAACATCCGGGAGCTCGTGTCGGCCGCCGGCGTCGGACCTGTGCGGTGGCTGGCCTACGGGGCCGTCGCCGTGGCGTGCGCACTGGCCGCTGCACGGCCACATCTCCCGCACGCCCGGGTGGCACCGCCGGCGGCACCACCGCTGCCCTCGTCGTAGCGGGTCCCTCCCGCCCCATCGGACGCGGGCGCAGGAGGTCAGCCGCCGTCGAACGGATGGTGCTCGTCCGGGCTCAGGTGGGCGCAGGAGCAGCAGCAGGGGTGGCGGCGTCCGAGGGCCTCGGCGGCGTGGCCGGGTCCGAGCGGGAGAGGAGGGCGACGACGCCGTACAGGCCGGCGACGAGCACGGCTGCACCGGCCACGCCCACGCCGACCCTGGTCCCGACCAGGGCGCCGAGGAACCCTGCTGCCACGGCGCCGACCAGGTAGGTGAGGTCGAGCACGGCCTCGGCTGCGCCGAAGACACGACCGCGCAGGTGGTCGGGGGTGCGTTGCTGGAGGAGCGACTCGTACGCCACCGACCCGAGGGCGTTGGCCGAGCCTGCGACCAGCCACAGGGCGGCCACCGGCGCCAGGAGGGCGAGCCACGAGGCGCTGAGGATGCAGACGGCGAGGACGGTGACGCTCGCCACCAGGACCTTCTCGAGCGACCACCGCCTGCCGGCGGAGGCGCCGACGGCGGATCCCAGCACCATGCCGAGGCCCCACAGGCTGGCGAGGGCCCCGATGGCGCCGGCGCTCCCGCCCAGCGCGTCCACGACGAACCGCGGCTCGACGGGCGCGCGGAGCGCAGCGCCGAGGACCACGAACGCCATCAGCACGAGCAGGCCGTGGAGCGGTGGGCGCCGGGAGATGTGGCGCAGCCCGGCGGTCGCGGCGACGAACCAGCCGTCGCCGTTGCCGCCGGCGTGCTGCGCGCCCGGCACGTGGCGCCGCCGGATGCGGGCGACGAGGGTCGCCGACAGCAGGAACGAGACCGTGTTGAGGAGGAACGCCGGCCGGGCCCCCCAGGTGGACACCATGCCGGCGCCGATCACGGGCCCCAGCGACACGGCCACGTTGAACGCAGCGGCCACGTACCCGTTGGCGACGACGCACTCCTCGTCGCGCACCAGGTTCGGGATCGAGGCCATGGTCGCGGGGCGGACCAGCGCCCCCAGGCCCCCGAGGATGCCGCCCACCAGGACCAGGTGCGCGACGCCCGGCTCCTGGGGGACGAGCAGGGTGCACACGGTGGCGGCCTGCGCCACGTTGACGAGCGTGAGCAACCGGACGCGGTCGACGCGGTCCACCACCGAGGTGCCGACGACGCCCACGACGGACGACGCCAGCATCTGCACGGCGATCAGCACGGCGAACACCGTCGGGGAGGCCCCCTGCAGCGCCAGCACCGCGATCACGGCGAGGGAGTAGGTCCAGTCGCCGATGTCGGAGGAGGCGCCCGCCAGCCACAGCCTCCGGAAGTCGGCGTTGTCCCGGAGGAGCGCCAGGCGACCAGCCGACGGTGCCGCCGTGTCGTCGACGAGGCGTCGTGAGCGGCCTGGGGGGCGCGACCCGGACACCCGGTGGACGAGCAGTGCCCCCCCGACCAGCAGGATCACGTCGCCCACGCTGAACACGTTGGCCAGGGGCCATGAGGCCGGCACCGCGAAGACGTCGCCCAGGAACGAGAGCCGGGGGGACTCGACCAGGGCGGAGTTGGCGAAGTCGGCCCCGGTCCCCGACTGCCCGGCGAGGGACAGCGCCTCGGCCGATGCGGGCATCACCCCCTTGTTGGCGACGATCACCACGAAGTTCGACGCACCACCGAGCGCGGCGAGCCACAGCCAGGGAAGCCGTCGGTTGGCCCAGACGAACGCGCCCGCCATGACGTACGACGCCAGGTGGGCAGCGCCGGTGACCTCGCGCGGCACGTCGATGGCGAGCTGCGTGATCACGGCCTGCACCACGGTGGCCCCGAGCAGCAGGGGCGTCCCCCGGAGCTCGACCGTCGCCAGGCGGGTGAGGTGGCCACCGAGGAGCGGCACGGCGGCCACGACGAGGAGGAAGGCGACGAGGAGGATCACCCGTCATCCGCCTGCGCGTCGGGCTTCCACACCCCGCACGGCAGCGCCTGCACCCACGCCGTCATCTCGGCTGCGGGCAGGGGACGGGCGATGAGGTAGCCCTGGCCGTACCCGCAGCCGAGCGCCTTGAGCTCGTCCCAGGCGTCGACGGTCTCGATCCCCTCGGCCACGGTCACGACGCCCAGGTTCCGGGCGAGGTCGATGATCGCCTGCGCGATCGCCCGGTCCGGGGGGTTGTGGGACATGTCGGTGATGAACGACTTGTCGATCTTCACGGAGTCGACGGTGAGATCCCTGAGGTGCGCCAGCGACGAGTAGCCGGTCCCGAAGTCGTCGACGGCGATCCGGACGCCCAGCGCCCGCAGCTCGCCGAGCACGGTGGTGGACCGGACGGGGTCAGCCGTCACCGTGTTCTCGGTGATCTCGATCTCGAGGGTCCCCGGTGAGACGCCGGCCTCGGCCAGGAGCCCGGCCACCGTCGTCGGGAAGTGGAGGTCGTGGAGGTTGCGGGTCGACGCGTTGACCGCCATGTCGAGGCGGATGCCGAGTCGCTCCCACCTCGCGCTCTGGGTCAGGGCCACTCGCAGGACGTGCTCGGTGAAGCGGTGGATCAGCTCGGTGTTCTCGGCGAAGGGCATGAAGCGCGCGGGGGGGATGAGTCCGAGCCTGGGGTGGATCCAGCGGACGAGCCCCTCGCAGCCGGCGAGGCGGCCGGTGGCGAGGTCGAGCTTCGGCTGGTAGTAGAGCGTGAGCTGCCCGGTCTCGATCGCCGAGCCCAGCTCTGCGAGCAGGTCCCACCGGTTGTTGCGGCGCTCGTCCTTGGCCGCCTCGTAGGTGGCGATGTTGGTCAGCTCCGACTTCGCCGCGTACACGGCGTGGTCGGCGTTGCGCAGCAGGGCCTCGGGGTCGTCGCCGTGCTCCGGGTAGACGACGATGCCGAAGCTGGCGGCCACCGCCACGGGCACACCGCCGATGAGGCACGGCTCGAGCAGCGACGCCCGCAGCCGGTCGACGAGGGCGGCGGTGCCCGGGCCGGCCCCCGACCCGGTGACCAGGACGGCGAAGTCGTCACCGCCGATGCGAGCCACCAGGTCGGAGGTGCGCTTGGCCGCCTGCAGGCGGTCGGCCACCTCCTGGAGGCAGCGGTCCCCCACGTGGTGGCCGAGGTGGTCGTTGATCGCCGTGAAGCGGTCGAGGTCGACGAGCACCACCGCCAGCTCCTGGCCGCGCTCACCGGCGGCCCGGCACGCCGCCGCCGCCTGCTCGAGGAAGAGCCGCTGGTTCGGGAGGCCGGTGAGGGCGTCGTGGGTGATCTCGTGCTGGCGGTCCAGCGCCAGCTCGACGCTCCGGTAGACGGCCCAGGTGGTGAGCACCAGGAGCGGGACGAAGGTGAGGCTCCTCTGGGCCACCACCACGAACACCGGAGCCAGGGCCAGCAGCATGGCGTCCGTGGCCAGGTTGAGGGCGACGCCCTGGCGGATCATCGGCCAGGGCGGACGGTTCTGGACGAGGGCCAGGACCGCCGACGTCAGCACGCTGTTGAGGACCAGCACAGCCGCCGCCGTCAGGAGGAAGGCGACGAACAGGAGGATGCCGGGATGGTCGTCGAACAACGCCGTGCGCTGGCCGGTGATGCCGAGGATCACGCTTCCGAAGCCGAGGGACAGGCTGTAGTTCGCCGCGTTGAAGAGGCCCCGGACCACGGGCTTGCGGTGCAGCGCGTCGCTGAGGAGGCACGCGCAGGCGACGCCCAGGAGGGCGCTGCCGGGTGGTGCCACGAGGAGCAGGGCCAAGGCGAAGGTCCACGAGGCGGTGACCTCACCGCCCTCGTCCCGCCGCAGCCAGGCCATGGGCCTCGCCTCGGCGAAGGCGAACAGGACGAGGAACAGCCAGAACAGGTCGGGGCGGGGACCCGTCGGCTCGTCCCACCCGCTCAGCCAGACCGTCGTCAAGACGACGAGGGCGCCGGCCGCGACCACCATCCCCACGTACAGGTTCAGCGCGTGGTTGGCTGGAGCAATCGTGGAAGCACCCGCCAGCGGAACCGTCTCCCCCGCCCGGCGGGGGACGTCAGGGTCGCGGTCGAGCACGACCTGCGCCCTCGGGCCCGATGTTGCTCGGACCACGCTGGTTCGCCGGCAGGCGCTTCACGGAGTGCGACCTGCGGCTACCACTTCTTCGGCGCACCCAGGGCTGCGATCGTCGCCAGCAGGATGGTGACCCGGGTGGCCGTCTTGCCGTAGACCAGGCGGTTCTTCATGGTGGGACTCCTACGTCTCATGGCCGGTGGACCCCGGCGCTGTGCTCGTTCTACGGCTGGAAGCACCCCGTACTTGAGCACAGATCGGGGGGCCGCGCCCCTTTGTGGGGTTTCGAGCAAGTCCACGGGCAGCGCGCGTGCCACCGCACTACGTGATGTTAGACGGTGCTCGCGGTGCCGGGCGGCGCGCGCTGCGTGTTCTCCAAGGGTTGCGGAGGAGCCCACGCGACCGCCGCGGACCCGCGGCGTGGAGGCGGGATCAGGAACCCGTGCTGCCCGGCCGACCTGCACGGTCGTCGACGAACGGGAGGCGTTCACGGACGGGGCGCGGCACCCGCACCCCGAGGACCGGCGGAGGCTCGTCAGCCCCCGGTGCTGCGACGGACCGCCAAGCGCACCACGACGCCGTCGCCGGCGGCGGTCGTGTAGGCGACCTCGTCCACGAGGGCGCGGATGAGCTGGAGGCTCCAACCCTGCTCAGCGGCTTCCCCGAGGTCGTCGCCTTCACGGGGCGTCGGGGCAGGTCGCGGCCGGGGGCCGCTGTCCTCGACGTGGACCTCGAGGACGTCACCGGCCAGCACGCAGCGCAGGACCACCCGCTGGTCGGCCCCGTCGGCGTCGTGGGCCTCGACTGCGTTGGTGCACGCTTCGGAGACAGCGAGGCGCAGGTCCTCGAGCTGGTCGTCGTCGATGCCGTCGACGGTGCTCGACACCGACGCCACCACCACCCGTGCGACGCCGACGAAAGCGGGCAGCGCCGGGATCTCCAAGCGGACGAGCTCCGTCGAGGGTGTGGCGCCCGCAGTCGCGCTCACCCCGAGCCGTCCACCGGCCGCCCGACCGTGGTGGCGGGGACGGCCCCATGAGCCCGCTCGATGATCCGGCTCGGCCCGGGAACGGCCCTCCCGGCCCGGCCCGACCCGGCCCAACGCTTCGCCACGCCTCGTCCTCCCGTGCTGCCCCCGGCGGGCGGCGACAACCTATCCCGGGTGGGGGAACCGCCAACCGGGGTGCAGAACCTCGGGTGTTAGGTTCCCACGCCTCGGCGCCGAGGCTCGATGCATGGGAGGCACACGCGTGATCGAGGTCCACGGCGAGCAGGTGCGGCTCACGCTGCCGACGACGCCCCAGCTGCTGCGGGTCGCCCGCCTCACCGCCGCCGGCCTGGCCGGCCGCCTCGGCTTCAGCTTCGACGAGATCGAGGACGTGAAGATCGCCGTGGACGAGCTGTGCTTCGCACTCGTCGGCGCTCGCGGGCGGCCGGGGAGCCTCTCGCTGCTCTACACCCTCGACCTCGGGCGGCTCGTCATCGAGGGCACTGCGACGTACGAGGGCGCCCCGCCGGAGGTGGCTCCCACGGAGCTGTCGTCACAGATCCTGGCGGCTGTCGTCGACGAGCACGAGCTCTCCACCGACGGGGGTGGGCTTCGCTTCCGCCTTCTCAAGCGGCGGACGGAGGGGGGGTGATGGCGTTGGACCGGGCCGACAAGAAGGCCCTCATGATCGTGTTCAACGACTACGCCACGACCCGCGACAGCGCTCTGCGGGACCAGCTGATCGAGGCCCACATCGGCCTGGCCGAGTACCTGGCCCGGAGGTTCGCCAACCGGGGGGAGCCGCTGGACGACCTCGTGCAGGTCGCCTCCCTCGGCCTCGTGAAGGCGGTCGAGCGCTTCGATCCGGCCCGAGGCCTCGAGTTCACGACGTTCGCGACGCCCACGATCGTCGGCGAGCTCAAGCGCCACTTCCGAGACAAGGGGTGGGCGGTGCGGGTGCCGCGGCGGGTGCAGGAGCTGCACCTGCGAATCACCCGGGTCATCGACGACCTCTCGAACGAGCTCGGTCGCTCTCCCAACGTCGACGAGATCGCACTGCGGGCCGGCACCACGGAGGACGAGGTCATCGAGGCGATCGACGCCGGCTCGGCCTACCGGTCGACCTCGCTCGACGCCGGCCGCAGCGACGACGACGAGAGCCCGGGGTTGCTGGGCCAGCTCGGTGACCTGGATCCCGAGCTCGCCCGCTCGGAGCTGCGCACGACGCTCGGTCCACTGATCGCGGCGCTCCCCGAGCGCGAGCAGGTGATGCTCTACCTGCGCTTCTACGAGGGCCTCACACAGTCGGAGATCGCCAAGCGCCTCGGCATCAGCCAGATGCACGTGTCGCGCCTGCTGGCCCGGAGCCTGCAGCAGCTCCGCGAGCTCGGGGATCCGCAGTGACCCTTGCGGTCGTGACCCCTACGTGTGCCCCGCCGCCGGCAGCGTCGAGCCCTGAGATCCCGACGGCGGGGCGGCAGATCGTCCGCCGCCCCGCCGTCTGAGCACCTCGCCGCCGTCCGGAAGCAGCGCTCACCCCGGCGAACCGGGGATGCACCTCACTTCTTGAAGACGTCCTTGACCTTGTCGACCGCGTCGCTGGCCTTGTCCTTCACGTCGGCCGAGACCTGGTCGGTCTTGCCCTCGCGCTCCATGTCCTTGTCGCCGGTGAGGTCGCCGGCGGCCTCCTTGATGCGTCCCTTGAGGTCCTCGCCCTTGTTGTTGTCCATGGGGCGTTCATCCCCCGAGCCAGGGGGGTGCGAAACGGCGGGAGCGCGCGTGCCAGCCCCGGTCAGCCGTTGACGAACCCGGCGTCGGGACCGAGGTCGTCGACGCCGAGCACCTCGACGGCCTGAGCGGCGCCGAGGACGGTGAAGGTGGCGGCAGCGGTGACGCAGGGCCGCTGGCGGTCGTCGAGGACGGTGGCCGTGGTCGTCATCGTCGTGCCGTCGTTCGACGCGACCGTGGCCTCCACCGTGTAGGCGCGCCCTACACGCACCGGGTGCCCGAAGGTCGTCTTCGTCTCGCTGGTCACCGCGAACTTGCCGCCGATGGCGATCGCGGCCCACGCCATCGCCTCGTCCAGCACGGCCAGCGTGACACCGCCGTGGACGTAGGTGGGTGCACCGGAGAAGCGGTCGTCGAGGGTGAACGCGGCTCGCACCACGCCTGCGTCGTCGTCGTGGTCGAACGGGATGCGCAGGCCGGCTGCGTTCTTCGGCTCGCAGACGAAGCAGTTGGAGGTGAAGCCCCACTGCTCGTTGGTCAGGCGGTGGGTGGCCATGCGCGCACCCTAGTGAGGGCGCACGCCGGGGATGACGGGGTCGGCGACGCTGCTGGTGCATCGTTGCCCCGTGCGCTCCCGTCCCGCCTCCGGTGGCCGACGCTGATGGCTCCTGGGCACGGCCATGGTGGGGGGACGGGTGCGTCCTCGCCCCGGACCCGGGTGGTGCTCGCGGCGGCGCTGCTGCCCTTCGTCGTCGCCACGGTGGTCGGCTTGGTCGTTCTCTGGCCGGGCGACCCGTCTGGGGACGCGCTCCAGGGGGCGGCGCCCGACGACCTCGTGCGGGCGGTCGTGCTCGAGGCCGACCGGGGTCCCTGCGCCGGGACGCCCGAGGGCGCCGGCATCACGTGCAACGAGGTGGTCGTCCGCCTGCTCGAAGCGGCGGTCGACGTGGTTCGCCGGAGCTGTCCCGAGCCTGCGGCTGAAGGAGGCTGCGCCGTGGAGGAGGTGGAGGAGACGGTCCGGGGGCCGGAGGCGGGCGAGGTGATCACCCTGCCGGAGCAGTCCGAGGCGGGGGCCTCGGCGCGGCTCGACGTCGGGGACGAGGTGGTGCTCGGCTACGTCGCCGGCGCCGGGGAGGGCTTCGAGCTCAGCTTCGCCGACCTCGAGCGACGTCGCCCCCTCGCCGTGCTCGCCATCGCCTTCGTGCTCGCGGTCGTGGCCCTCGGCCGGTGGAAGGGCGTGCGGGCGCTCGTCGGGCTCGCGCTCAGCCTCCTCGTGCTCACGATCTTCGTCCTGCCGGCGGTGCTCGAGGGCTCCGACCCCCTCGCCGTCGCCCTCGTCGGCTCCGCCGCGATCGCCCTCACGGCGCTGTACCTGGCGCACGGGCTGAGCGCCAGGACCACCGCAGCCGTGCTCGGCACCCTCCTCAGCCTCGGCCTCGTGGGAGCGCTCGCCGCCGTGTTCGTCGATCTCAGCCGCTTCACCGGGCTCGCCGACGAGGAGGCCACCTTCCTCCAGGTCTTCGCCGGACAGATCGACCTGCGTGGCCTCCTCCTCGGGGGCGTCGTGATCGGGGCCCTCGGGGTCCTCGACGACGTCACCGTGACCCAGGTCTCGGCGGTGTGGGAGCTGAAGCACGCCAACCCCGGCCTCGGGTTCCGCGAGCTGTACGGCTCGGCCGTGCGGATCGGGCGGGACCACATCGCCTCCACCGTCAACACGCTCGTCCTCGCCTACGCCGGTGCCTCGCTGCCCCTGCTCCTGCTCTTCACGCAGGCCGGGCAGGGCCTGTCCGACGTGGTCAACGGCGAGGCCGTCGCCGTGGAGGTCGTCAGGACCCTGTGCGGCAGCATCGGGCTGGTGGCCGCCGTCCCCTTCACCACGGCCGTCGCGGCGCTCGTGGTGGCCGGGGACCCCGTCCTGTCGGCGGGCGGTCCGACGGCGGGCTCCCACCAGGTCGAGGGTCCAGCCCCGCCCGGCGCCGGCGAGGGGGCGTCGACCGGGCGGCGCGTCGGACGCAGCCGGGGGGAGCGCCGGTTCTGGAAGGACGCCTAGGTCGACCCGTCGACGGACGGGCCCGGGTCGAGGTGGGCCCGGAGGCGCTCGATGCGGTCGTCCCAGGCGCCGCCGACGTGGCGGAGCCAGGTGGCGGCGTCGTCCAGCGGCGCCGGTACCAGGTGGTAGCGGACCTCCCGCCCGGTCCGCTCGGGCGCGACCAGCCCCGCGCCGGCGAGCGCCCCCAGGTGCTTCACGACGGCCTGGCGGCTGACCGGGAAGCGGCGGGCGAGCTCCGTCGCGGTGACAGGGCCTGCTGTGGCGACCGCCCCGAGCACCGCTCGTCGAGTTGGGTCGCCCAGTGCGTCGAAGACCCCCTCGGCGTCGCCGCCGCCGGCGGCGGTCACGGCCGGCTCAGGTCCGGCAGCGAGGTCGTGCGTGGAGCCCCAGCCAGAGGCCGACGACCCGGACGTCCCAGCGCACGCCGCCAGCAGCGGTGAGGGCCGCCCGTGGCGCCGACGTCTCGACGGGCAGCTCGGTGATGACCAGCCGCGTCCCGGCGGGGAGAGGTTCGAGCTCGTAGGTGACCGCGGTGGCGTCACCGGGCCCGTCCGACGGCCACCACCGGTACCGCAGCCGACGGCCGTGCTCGACCTCGTCGACCACCCCGTGCCGAGGGGCGGCGCCGTCGTCACCCCGACCGACCCGCATCGGGCCACCCGGCTCGAGCGCCCACTCGACCGCTGCCCCGAACCAGGCACCGATCAGCGGCGGGCTGGTGAGCGCATCCCACACGTCGGCGACCTCAGCGGGGAGGTCGACCTCGCGCGTCACCGTGGGCGCCTCGGCCGGACCCGGCCCCGGCGTCACAGCGCCGACGTCGCGCCGGTCGTGCTCGTCGGTGGTCGCCGCTCCGGCGGCGGCGTCCCCTCGCGTCTGCCACTCCTCCGGCTCGTGTGCGCTCACTGGTCCTCCCTTCTGTGCAACCCCACAGTTGCACAACGCTCGCTGCGGCCGTAACGTGCAACCGAACGGTTCCACCTTAGACCGGAGGCCCCATGACGAACGGCAGCTACCTCGTCCCCACCGTGATCGAGTCGACGAACCGGGGGGAGCGGGCGTACGACATCTACTCCCGCCTGCTCAAGGACCGGATCGTGATCCTCGGGTCGCAGGTCGACGACAGCACGGCCGGGCTGCTGATGGCCCAGCTCCTCCACCTCGAGAGCGAGGCGCCAGACAAGGACATCTGGCTCTACATCAACAGCCCGGGTGGCTCCATGACGTCGATGTTCGCCATCTACGACACCATGCAGTACGTCACGCCCGACGTCGGCACCGTCTGCACCGGCATGGCTGCCTCGGCGGCCTCGGTGATCCTCGCCGGCGGCGCCCCCGGGAAGCGCTTCATCCTCCCCAACGCGCGCGTGCTCATCCACCAGCCGCACGGGGGTGCACAGGGCCAGTCGGCCGACATCGAGATCCAGGCCAAGGAGATCGTCTTCCTCCGCCAGCGGATGGAGCAGATCCTCGCCAGCCACACGGGGAGGGACGTGGCCCAGGTGGCCAGGGACACCGACCGCGACTTCATCATGAGCGCGGAGGAGGCGGTGGCCTACGGCATGGTCGACGACGTCCTCACCAGCCGGACCGGGCTGCCCGGCGGTGCGGACGCCGTCCCTGCGGTCCCCCTCCCCGTCGGGGCCGGCGTCGCTCCCTGAGGCGAGCGCCTTCAGGCGCCGGTGGAGCCGAAGCCGCCGAGCCCGCGCTCGGAGGCGCCGAGCTCCTCGACGGGGCGGAAGGTGCAGTGCTCGACCCTTTGGACCACGAGCTGCGCGATCCGGTCGCCCCTCTCGATCGAGAAGGCGTCGCTCGGGTCGAGGTTCACGAGCAGGACCCGCAGCTCGTCCCGGTAGCCGGCGTCGATGAGGCCGGGGGCGTTCAGCACGGTGACGCCGTGGCGCAGGGCGAGGCCGCTGCGAGGCTGCACGAACCCCGCCCACCCCTCGGGGAGGGCGAGGGCGATCCCGGTCGCGATGAGCGCCCGGCCGCCGGCGGGCGCGAGCGTCGCCCGTTCGCGGGCCACGAGGTCGGCCCCCGCGTCACCGGTCCGGGCGTAGGCGGGGAGCGCCAGGTCGGGGTCGAGCCGCAGGACGGGGACCTCGAGCACCGTCCGAGCCTAGGACCGGCGTGCCGGGGGCGACCCGGGGTGGCGCCTACGATCGCCGGGGTGCTGGCGTGGATGGACCTCGAGATGACCGGGCTCGACCCGGCCCGCCACGTCATCGTCGAGATCGCCACGCTCCTCACCGACGACGACCTGACGATCGTCGCGGAGGGCCCCGACCTCGTCGTCCACCAGCCGCCCGAGGCGCTGGCGCAGATGGACCAGGTCGTCCGGGAGATGCACACGAAGAGCGGCCTCCTGCCCGCCATCGAGGCGAGCACGACGACCCTGGAGGACGCAGGTGCAGCCACCCTCGCCTTCCTGCGTGACCACGTCCCCGCTGCGGGGACCGTCCCCCTGTGCGGCAACTCCATCGGCACCGACCGCCGGTTCCTCGCCCGGTACCTGCCGGAGATCGAGGAGCACCTGCACTACCGCTCGGTCGACGTCTCGACCATCAAGGAGCTCAGTCGTCGCTGGTACCCGGGCGTCGTCACCGCTGCTCCCCGCAAGTCCGGCGGCCACCGGGCCCTCGACGACATCCGGGAGAGCGTGACCGAGCTCGCCTACTACCGGGGAGCCGTGTTCAAGCCGCCGGCGGGCGGGAGCGGACCGGCGCCGCAGGCCGTGACGCCGCCGCTCGACGGCTGAGCCCGAGGTCGCGCAGGCCACCCACGGGGGGCTCCCCGGTCGACCGTGCGGAACCCCGGGTGGGCATGCCCGACGTCAGTGGCCCGGTCGCCGAAGATGGGGGCATGGGCGCAGGCGGACAGGGGCCGCAGGAGGACGGGTCGGAGGGCGGGCTCGACATGGAGCGGCTACCGGTGGTGGAGGCGGCGCTGGCTGACGTCGAGCACGCCATGGCCAGGCTGGATGCCGGCACCTGGGGCACCTGCGAGCACTGCGGCGCCCCGCTGGACCAGGCGCTGCTGGTCGAGCGGCCTGCCGCCCGAGCCTGCCCCGTGCACGCCTGAGCGTCAGCCGCCTCCGACCTCGCCGGTGCCGCCCTCCGGGCCGCCACCGTCGAGCTGCTCGCCCCTGCTCATGGCGAGGAGGAAGCCGGTGGCCCGCTCGCCGAGCGGGTGACGGGCCACCAGCGCCTGGAACGCGGGGCCGTGGCCGGGTTCGGCGAGGTGGGCGAGCTCGTGGACGATGACGTGGTCGAGCACCCAGCTCGGGAACCCGGCGAGCCGGGAGGACAGCCGGATGCTGCCGTCTGCCGGTGTGCACGACCCCCACCGCGCCTGCTGGTTGTCGACCCACCGGATCGAGCGGGCCCGGGGGAGGTCGTAGCGCTCCGCGAGCCTGGCTGCCCTCGCCTCGATGTCGATGCCGGCCGAGGTGGCGCGCCGCTCGAAGCGCCGGGTCATCTCCCCGACCCAACGCTGCTCCTCGGCCCGGGTCATCGTGGCCGGGATGCTGATGCGCAGCACCCCGTCGACCTGCCGGGCGGCGACCGTCTTGCGCCTACGGGCGCTGCGCACGACCTCGACCTCCACGCCGACCTCAGAGCTGACGGGGGACGGTGACCGCGACGTCGTCTGGGTCGATGAGCAGGACGCGCTCGCCGAGCACGACCTCGCCCCCGTCGTCGACCTGGACCCAGCGCGCACCGAGGTTGGGGACGGGGGCCGAGACGTCGCCGAGCGTCCGCTCGACGGCCCGGATGACGCCGCCGTGGGTGACCGCGACGGCCTCGCCGTGGGGGCCCACCAGGTCGGCGATGCGGGCCAGGGCAGCCGTCACCCGCCGGACCACGACGTCGGGAGGCTCCCCGCCAGGTGGCGTGACGGGCGCCGCCCCGCGCGCGGAGGCCAGGAGCTCGGCGTAGGCGTCGGGCCAGCGCTCGGCGATCTCGGCGCGCGTGCAGCCCGTCCACTCGCCGACGTCGCGCTCCTTCAGACCGGGCTCCACGACCACGGGACCGATGCCGATCGCCTCGCTGATGACCACGGCCGTGGCGACCGCGCGCAGGAGGTCGGACGCGACGACGGCGTCGACGGCGCCGATCGCAGCCGCAGCCGACCGGGCCTGCTGGCGCCCCAGGGCGGTGAGGGGAGGGTCGGCCCACCCCTGCCACCTGCCGCTCTCGTTCCACGTCGACTGGCCGTGGCGCACGAGGAGGACGCGGGACACGAGCCGGACGGTAGCCGTGGCGCGGGTGCGGGCGGACGAGCACGGGGGGCATGGGAGGGGACCGCCCGCCGCCTCCTCGCATGCACCGGACCGGCCGCGGGTACCCGGTGGCGACGATGCCGGTGCTCCTGCTGTTCGCCGCGGCCCGGGAGGCGGCCGGGACCGGCCGGGAGGACGTGGACGGCTCGACCGTGGGTGAGGTGCTGGCCGAGGCGTGCGCCCGGCACGGGGAGCTCTTCGCCCGGGTCGTGGCGTCCTCGAAGGTGTGGCGCAACGGGGAGCCGGCTGCGGAGGACGAGGCGGTCGGCCCGGCCGACGAGGTCGCCGTGCTCCCGCCGGTGTCGGGCGGGTCCGGCGGCTGACAGACGACCGTCCCGGGGGAGGCCCCTCGGGCACCGGGGCGGACGTGGGCGGTCCCGTGCGGCGCCCGCACCTCGTGCGCCACCCCGGCCCGGCTCCCGTGCGGGCGCCTGCACTCGGGCGGCCCACGTCGGTAACGTCTCTCCTGGTGGACCCCGCTCGGATCGCACATGTGCTCGACCCCTCGTACGTGGCCGGCCTCGAGTCGCTGCCCATGGAGGAGCTCCGGGCCAGGCGCACCGCCTGCCAGACGCTCGAGGTGGGCCTCTCGTACCAGCGCCGCATGGCCCAGGGGCGGCTCGACCTCGTTGGTGCCGAGCGGAACCAGCGGGCGGGTGGGGCCAACGCCCCCCACGTCGGCGACGACACCGAGGAGATGGTCCAGCAGCTGAGCGGCGTCCTCGCCGACCGGGGACGGGCGCCGGGCTTCGGTCGCCTGCCCCAGCTGATGGCGCCGGAGGCAGAGGACGTCGACACCGCCGCGCTCGACGCCATCGCCGGGCCCGGGGCGCTGGCCGGCCTCGCCGACCTGGACGAGGAGGCCCTGGCCGGTCTCGTCGAGCGCCTCAGCGCCTACGAGCGCTCGGTGTCCGACCAGCGCCACGAGCTGCACACGAGGATCGACGCGCTCCAGGCCGAGATCGCCAGGCGCTACCGCACCGGCGAGGCCACGGTGGAGTCGCTCCTGACCTGAGCCGGGGACCCCGGTCTGCGCCGCGCGCGGACGCGCACCGGCGATCGTGCTCGCGCCTGACAGTGGAGTGCTCGCGACCGTTGCGTACGATCGGGCCATGAACGAGCTCGAGTCACGCTGGCGGGACCTCGGTGCGTTCATCCGCGAGCAGCGCCAGCAGGGCCACGTCTCGCTTCGCAAGCTCTCGGAGTCGGCGGGGATCTCGAACCCCTACCTGAGCCAGATCGAGCGGGGGCTGCGCAAGCCGTCCGCCGAGATCCTCCAGCAGATCGCAAAGGCACTGCGCATCTCGGCAGAGACGCTGTACGTGCAGGCGGGGATCCTCGAGGCCCGGGAGGGTGACGAGGACTTCGTGATGGCACTGCTCCGCGACCCGCTGCTGCACGAGGAGCAGAAGCAGACCCTGCTCCGGATCTACCAGTCGTTCGTCTTCGAGAACGGCCCCGCCGCCCCGGTCGGCGTCGAAGGGCCGGACGGGGTCGAGGTCGACAGCGACGCCGGTGCGGACGGCGACCAGGGGGACCACCCGATCGCCGACGCGGGCTGACACCGCCGGCGCGGTCGCGGAATCCCCGGTCACCCGGCGGGGTTGGCCCCTCCGTGCGCCGCCTGGCCATCCTCTCGTTCCACACCTCGCCCCTGGCCCAGCCGGGCTCGGGCGACAGCGGCGGCATGAACGTCTACGTGCGGGAGCTGGGCTCGGCCCTGGCCCAGGCGGGCGTCGAGTGCGACATCTACACCCGGCGGTGGTCCGAGGACCTGCCTGCCGAGGTGGCCGTGGAGCCCGGCTTCACCGTCGTTCACGTGCCGGCAGGCCCTGCGTCCGACATCGCCAAGGAGGACCTCGCCGAGCTCGTCCCGGCCTTCACCGACCGCGTCATCGACCGCATCCGCTCGAGCGGTGGGGTCGACGCGGTGCACGCCAACTACTGGCTCTCGGGTGTCGCCGGCCACGCCGTCAAGCACGAGCTCGACCTCCCGCTCGTCTCCACGTTCCACACCCTCGCCCGGGTCAAGGCGGACGGTGGCACGGTCGATGCGGTGGGCGGTGGCGACCGGGTGGCCGCCGAGGTCGAGGTCGTCGCCTGCAGCGACGCCATCCTCGCCAACTGCTCGGAGGAGTCGCTCGACCTCCAGCACCACTACGCAGCGCCGGCCGAGCGGATCGAGATCGTGCCCCCCGGCGTCGACCACGCCTTCTTCTCGCCCGGCGACCGGGACGGGGCCCGGGCCGCGCTGGGCTGGTCGTCCCCCGGTCGCATCAGCGCCGTCGGCGGTCGCCTCGCGGACAAGCACCCCGTGCTGCTCTTCGTCGGCCGGATCCAGCCGCTCAAGGGCCTCGACGTGGCCGTGGCCGCGCTCGCCGCCCTCGATCGCCCCGACGCCGAGCTGGTGGTCGTCGGTGGCCCGAGCGGTGGCGACGGACCGGCCGAGCTCGCCAGGGTGACGGCGATGGCGCACGAGCTCGGTGTGGCCGGCCGGGTCCGCTTCGTCCCCGCCCAGCCCCACCACCTCCTCTCGACCTGGTACAGGGCGGCCGACGTGGTCCTCGTGCCGAGCCGCTCCGAGAGCTTCGGCCTGGTCGCTCTCGAAGCCGCCGCCTGCGGGGTCCCGGTGGTCGCCGCCGCGGTCGGCGGGCTGCGCACCCTCGTCGACGACGGTCGCACGGGCTTCCTCGTCGAGGGGCGCGACCCCGGTGACTTCGCGGCGTCGGTCGAGCGGCTCCTCGCCGACCCCGCCCTCGCCTCGGCCATGGGCAGCGCGGGCGCCCTCCGGGCGCAGGGCTACACCTGGTCGACCGCGGCTGCCCGGCTCCGCCGCCTCTACACCGACGTGTCGGCTCGGAGCCTCGTCACCTGCACCTGACCCATCCCGGGTCCGGCCCCGGGGCTGGCATGGTGGGGCCATGAACGGCGACGACTCCGACGACCTCGCCCCACCTGCCACCCCACAGGAGCTCGACGCGCTCGAGGCCCGGCTCGACGCCTGGCTCCAGCGCGAGCTCGCGACCAGCCCGGTGCTCGTGGCGGTCGATCGTGGCGAGCCGGGGGAGCGTCGCTGGTACGTCCGCCTGGCCGGGGAGGAGAAGGAGTTCACGACGATCTGGTTGACGCTCGGCCAGCGGGCGCTCCACCTCGAGACCTACGTGATGCCGGCGCCCGAGGAGGCCGAGGCCGCCTTCTACGCCCACCTCCTCCGGCGCAACCGCACGACCCACGGCCTCTGGTTCGCCATCGGTGAGGAGGAGGCGATCTTCCTCGTCGGCCAGCTCCCGGTCGCCGCGGTGGACGAGGCCGCTCTCGACCGGCTCATCGGCTCCACCTACGCCTACGTCGAACGGTTCTTCCGGCCGGCCCTCTCCATCGGGTTCGCGTCCCGGCTGGCGAAGGGTCGGGGTTGAGGAAGGGCTCCTGCATCGCCTGCACCCTCTGCACGCCCGATCATCTCTTGCATCTCGTGTCATCTCGTGCCTAGGCTGCCTGCGGGGCCCGGAGGTGCCAGGTCGGTCCGAGGCGTTCGGGGAAGTACGCCGACGTCCACCTCCGCCGCCGGGCCCCACCCGATCTGAAGGCCGACGACCCTGGGCGTCCAGCGCCCGTTCAGCACGAAGCTGAACCACCCCCCCGGCCTGCGGCGCGGTCGGCCGAGCCCACGTCACCGTCGCCAGGCCCCGACGGGAACGGGGTCGACGCTCGGCCGGCTCCTGCGGCCCGGGAGCGGAGGCCGGGGGCTGATCGGCGGGTGGCCAGGGGCCCGGCCTGACCGGCGGGGAGCGGCCCGGCCGACCGGTCCGACTCGCTGACGAACCTCCCCGACATCGCCTGCTGGTCCCGGTCCCGCCGCCGCTGCGCCGGCGTCGACCGAACGTCGGGATGTGGGCGAACCGCGCGGATGTGGAGGTTCGGTGTACGTGGTGTTACGGTCCGGCTACTTATTGCCGTCGTGTTACGGCCAATCCGGCCGTGCTCGCCGATCCCCTCGAGCCCACGTCGTCCCGACGCCCGACCGAGAGAGTCCCCGAGACCGGCCCTGATGAACCGTCACAGCAGCACCATACGCGTCACGATCCTCGCCCTGATCGTCGCCCTGGTCACATCCCACGTCGCCCCCGCCGGCGCCGTCGGCGTCGACCCGGAGCGTGAGGACGCCCGCCGGCGCAAGGCCTCGCTCCAGGCCGACCTCGACGTGCTGACCGCGTCCGAGACCGACCTGCAAGCAGCGCTCGGCGCCCTCAGCGCCAGCGTGCTGGTGCAGACGGCGGCAGTGGACGAGGCGAAGGGTGCCGCCACCGCGGCCGAGAGCGACGTCGCCGAGCTCGAGGCCGAGCTCGCTGTCACGAGCAGCGCCATCAGCGACCTGAAGGCGGATCTGGTGACGCGAGCGGTCGACACCTTCGTGCGTCCCTCGGAGCTCAGCTTCGTCGAGATGGTCGAGTCCTCGGATCCTGCCGAGGCCGAGCGCAAGCAGGCCTTCCTCGACCTGCTCATGGCCCACGACACCGATGTGGTCGGGCAGCTGCAGCGGGCCGAGGAGGAGCTGACGCGCCAGCGAGGAGAGGCGGAGGCGGCTCGCGAGGCGGCCGAGGCGCTGAGGGCCGGGGCCGAGGCCGCGCTCGTCGAGCTCGAGCAGTCGATGACGGACCACGCCGCCCTCAAGGCCGGCATCGACGTCCGCCAGGCCGAGGTGCTGGCCGAGATCGACCAGCTGTCGGCGGCCGAGGCCGAGCTCGGCGCCCTGATCGACAGCCGCGTCGCAGCCGCCGCCACGGGCGCCCCCGGCGAGCCGGTCGCCGCTGCGAGCGGAGCAGGCGCCGCCAGCAGCGGCGGGTGCGTGTGGCCCGCCCGGGGTTCGGTCACCTCGGAGTTCGGCTCTCGCTGGGGTCGGCTGCACGCCGGCCTCGACATCGCCGGACCGATCGGCACGCCGATCTGGGCGGCCAAGGCCGGCACGGTCGCGGTGGCCGGGACCCAGAACGGCTACGGCACCACCGTGGTGCTCGACCACGGGGGTGGCATGACCACGCTCTACGGGCACCAGAGCCGCCTCGCCGTGTCGGTGGGCCAGTCCGTGAGCCAGGGGCAGGTCATCGGCTACGTCGGCAACACCGGTCGCTCGACGGGGCCCCACCTGCACTTCGAGACCCGCTACGGCGGGTCGCCGCGCAGCCCCCGCGGCTGCCTCGGCTGACCCCTGGACCGTCGCCGGGCGGTGCTGGTCACCGGCGCACGGCACCTGCTCGCCTAGGTTCCGCACGGTGGCGCTTCGGCTGGTGATCGTGGGGGGTGGCCGGATGGGCGAGGCGCTCGTCGGCGGGCTGCTCGCCGCCGGCTGGGCCTCCGAGGAGCTCGGCGTGGTCGAGCCGCTGGACGCTCGCCGCCACGAGCTGGCTGCGAGCTTCCCCGGCGTGACCACCTCCGCCGAGGGGATGGCCGGCGCAGGCACCGTCCTCGCGGTCAAGCCGGACGCCGTCGGCGACGCCGCCAGGGAGGCCGTCGGGGCGGGCACCGAGCGGATCCTCTCCATCGCCGCAGGCGTGACCATCGGAGCCATCGAGGCCGTCTCCGGCGCCGTCCCGGTGGTGCGGGCGATGCCCAACACGCCGGCGCTCGTCGGTGCAGGCGCAGCGGCGATCGCCCCCGGCACCTCGGCCGGTGAGGCCGACCTGGTGTGGGCCGAGGAGGTCCTCGGTGCGGTGGGGACCGTCGTGCGGGTGCCCGAGCACCTGTTGGACGCGGTGACGGGCCTGTCCGGATCGGGGCCGGCCTACGTGTTCCTGGTGGCCGAGGCCCTCGTCGACGCGGGGGTCCTCGTCGGCCTCCCCCGCCCGACGGCGACGGCGCTCGTCGGCCAGACGCTGCTGGGTGCCGCTCGGCTCCTCGTGGAGGGGTCGGAGGGTCCGGAGGCCCTCCGTGCCGCAGTCACGTCGCCCGGCGGCACCACCGCAGCAGGGCTCCGGGTGCTCGAGGCGGCGGGCCTCCGCTCGGCGCTGCTCGAGGCCGTGGCGGCGGCTGCGGCGCGGGCCGCAGAGCTCGGGCGGGCCTGAGGCCGAAGCCCGAACCTCACCTGCAACACCTGGCCCTCTTCCCCCAGGTGCACCGAGGTCGTACAGTGCCGCGCGGAGAAAGGGGCGGTCCATGGACCGAGAGACCACGCGCGCCACGTACCTGACGGTCGCCGAGGTCGCCGGCATGCTTCGCGTGTCGACGATGACGGTGTACCGGCTCATCAAGGCCGGTGAGCTGCCGGCCGTGCGGGTGGGCAAGTCCTACCGGCTCTCCGAGGACGAGGTCGACCGCTTCGTGGCCCAGGGCTTCACCGCCGCAGGCTGAGCTGCGGCCCGGGCCACCCGGCGGCCGGTACGGTCGAACGGGCATGCCTCGGTACGACACGATCTCGTTCCTCTCCGACTACGGCCACGAGGACGAGTTCGTTGGGGTCGTGCACTCGGTGATCCGGGACATCGCTCCCGACGCCCGCGTCATCGACCTCACCCATGGGATCCCCCCGCACGACACGCGGGCCGGTGGCCTGGCGCTCGCCCGCGCCGTGCAGTACGTGGCTCCCGGTGTGATCCTCGCGGTCGTCGACCCCGGCGTCGGCACCTCCCGTCGAGCCGTGGCGGTCGAGGTCGGTGACGGAGCCGGCGTGTTCCTCGGCCCGGACAACGGCCTGCTCGCCCCTGCGGTGGCGATGGCGGGCGGCGCCACGCGGGCCGTGGAGCTGCGCGACCCCAGCTTCCACCTGCCTGCGCCCGGTCCCACCTTCGCCGGCCGGGACGTCTTCGCGCCGGTGGCCGCCCACCTCTGCACGGGCGTCGAGCTCGACGAGCTCGGACCTGCGGTCGACACCACCACCCTCCTCCCCGGTGTCCTGCCGGTCAGCCGCAGCGAGGGCGAGGTCGTGGTCGCCGAGGTGCTCTGGGTCGACCGCTTCGGCAACGCCCAGCTCAACGTGGGTCCCGACGAGCTGCCAGGGCTCCGCCACACCCTCACCACCGGGACCGTCGTGCGGACCGCCACCGTCGCCGGCACCTACGGCGAGGTCCCCCCGGGGGGCGTGGGGCTCGTGGTCGACGCCTACGGGCTCATGTCGCTGGCCCTCGACCGCCACTCCGCAGCGGAGGAGCTGGGGCTCGAGGCCGGTGCGGAGCTGCGGCTGGCACCGCTCGCCGACGAGCCGAGCGGCAGCTCCACGCCGCTCGCGTTCCCCACCGTCCGCCGGGAGACCTGATGCGACCAGCCACCACCATCGTCCTGTGCGTGCTGCTCCTCGGCCTGTTCGCGGCGGCGACGCTGCAGTTCGTGCTGCTCGCGCGCTGAGCCCGGAGCCCGTCGACGGTCAACGGGGCGTGGTGGTGTGGCTGACGATCTGCCGCTCCAGCGACTCGAGCCCGTCCGCCTTGGCGAGGACAGCGGTGATGCCGACCTCAGCCGCCTCCTGCTCGAGCCGGGCATGGGGGAAGGCCGTGTAGAGCAGGATCACCTGGTCGGGTCTGGCTGCCCGGACCCGGCGCGCGGTCTCGATCCCCCCGAGCCCCGGCATGCGGTCGTCGAGCACGATCACGTCGGCTCGGAGGCCGCCCTCGACCAGCTCCGCGAGCTGCGCGCCTCCCCCGACGTCGGTGACGACCTCGAACCCGTCGAGCTCGAGCATCGAGCGGAGCATGCGCCGGATGTGGCTCGTGTCGTCGGCGACCACGACCCGGACCGGCTGCACCACGACAGGAACCGTAGTGATGCGGGTGCTGCTCGTGGGGTTCCTCCTGCACCTCCCTCCGGGAGCCAGGGCGGGTCGTCAGAGGCGGGTGGCCAGCTGGTCTCGCGTGAAGCGGCGGGCACCGCGCCAGCAGAGGGCCCCCGCCACGGCCCAGACGAGGCCGCCGATGGCGATGGCCACCGGCACCTCGACGAGGAGGAGCCCGGTCGACTGCCCGACCGCGAGGACGATGAGGGGCAGCACCACGACCCCGCCGATCTGGTTCGCCTCCTGGGCCGTCTTGGCGCGCGCCGACACCCGGACCATCACGCCGAGACCGAGCGCCGCCACCGCAGGACCCACCCAGACGATGACGACGAGCCACAGCCACGTCGGCACGTAGAGGCGGTGGAGGACGGGCCAGGCGACGGCGTTGGCCACCACCGCGAAGCACACGAACCCGGCCCACGACACGGCCACCGCCGGGAGGAAGGCGCCGAGGAGCTTGGCGAGGAAGAGGTCCCGACCGGTGATGGGGAGGTGGAGCAGCGTCTCGAGGGTGCGGCGCTCCTTCTCGCCGGCGAACGCGTCGGCGGCGAGGACGCTCGAGACCATGAGGGGCACGATGAGGAACAGCGGTGCCAGCAGGTAGCCGTTGACCAGCACGACGAGCTGCTCGCGCTGCGGCAGCCGGGCGACCGGGGCGGCGAGCTCGCCCGGGAGCTGGTCGAGGAACGACGAGATGTCGGCCGTCGTGCCCCGACCCGCTCCGAGTGCCACCACCGCCGGCAGCACGACGAGCAGCAGCACCGGCACCATGAGCATCGGGAGGACCACGGCCTTCGAGCGGGTGGCGGCCAGCAGGTCCTTCCGGACCACCGCCCGCACCGCTGCGGGGTCGACCCGGCTCATCCGGTGCCATCCGGCGCTGCCGGCGACGGCTCGCCCTGGAGGGCGAAGTAGACGTCCTCGAGCGTTGCCGGGCGAGGTGTGGCGCCGTACACGGCGACGTCGGCGGCCACGAGCGCCGCCACCACGGCGGGGACGGCCTCCCGGTCCTCCACCCGGACCCTGGCGCCGCTCGCCGCCGCCTCCACCCCGAGCACCCCGCGGCAGCCGTGCACGACGCCGAGCACCGGCGGGGTGGCGGGGCCGCCCAGGTCGAGGTCGACCGCCAGCCCGGGCCACAGTGCGGCAGCCAGCTCGTCCGGTCGGCCGTAGGCCCGCAACCTGCCTCGATCGAGCACCGCCATCCGCGACGCCAGCCGCCCCGCCTCGGGGAGGAGGTGCGTGCAGAGCACGACGGTGCTGCCCCGTGTGCGGGTGAGGTCGGCGATGAGGTCGATCACGTCCCTGGTGGCCGTCGGGTCGAGCCCCGACGTGGGCTCGTCGAGGAACAGGACCTCGGGCTCGTGCAGGAGCGCCCCCGCCAGCGCGACCCGCTTGCGCTCGCCGGTCGAGGCCCCCTGCAGGGCCACGTCCGCCCGGTGGCCCATGCCGAAGCGCTCGAGGGACCCGGTGATCCGCCGCTCCGCCTCGTTCCCCCGGATGCCCCTGATCGCTGCGGCGGCGGCCAGGTTCTGGCGGGCGCTCAACCGGTCGTCGAGGCCTGCGCTCTCGGTCAGCACCCCGGTCCTCCGGCGCAGCTGGTCGCCGCTGGTGGCCGGGTCCAGGCCGAGCACCCGGCTGCACCCGCGGTCGGGCAGGAGCACGCCGTTCAGGAGGCGCACGGTGGTCGTCTTGCCAGCCCCGTTGGGCCCGAGGAGCACGACGACCTCGCCGGCGTCGGCCTCGAGGCCGAGCCCGTCGAGCGCCACCCGGCCGTCGAACGCACGGGACAGGTCGACGGCCTCGAGCACGGGTGCCACCGGCTCAGTGTGGCGGCGCGACGGGGGCCGGGAGCCGGGACCCGGTGTGACCGCCCTGTTCCCGCACGTCCGGCCGACCCTGGCCCGGCAGTACGGTCCGTGGTCGTGAACCTGGCGCGCATCATCGACGGGCACGACGAGGGAGCCACCGCGCTGATCAGCCGCGGCAGGCGGACCACCTACGGGGAGCTCGCCGACGTGGTGGCGAGGTTGCGGGGCGGTCTCGCCGGGCTGGGCCTCCAGCCCGGCGACCGGGTCGCGATCGCCGTGCCGAACAACCGCATCTTCGTTCGAACCTACCTGGCGGTGCTCGGCGCCGGGTGCGTGGCGGTGCCGCTCAACCCGACCAGCCCGGCCAAGGAGCTCCAACGGGAGCTCGGCTCGATCGGGGCGCGTGCGCTCGTCCACGGGCCGTCGGCCCAGGCCGCGGTGGCGGGGATCGACAGGGGGGCGCTGCCGGCCCTCGAGCACGTCGTCGTGGCCGGCGGCGGCGAGGGCGAGGCCGGGAGCGGGGGCGAGGCCGGTGTCGTCGCCTTCGAGGACCTCGAGCACGCCGCTCCCGCCCCCCTTGTCGACCGCCAGCCCGACGACCTCGCCGTCCTCGTCTTCACCGCCGGCACCGCCGGTTCGCCCAAGGCCGCGATGCTCAGCCACGGCAACCTGCTCGCGAACATCGAGCAGGTGCAGCAGGGAGAGCGGCCGTTCGATCCCTCCGACGTGACGCTCGGGGTGCTGCCGCTGTTCCACATCTTCGGTCTCAACGCCGCCCTCGGGGTCACCCTCGCCGCGGGCGCCTCGATGGTGCTCGCCGAGCGCTTCGACCCGGTGGGCACGCTCGACCTGATCACCTCGCACCGCTGCACGATCGTCTCGGGGGCGCCTCCCATGTGGACGGCCTGGGCGGCGATGCCCGGCGCCGCGCCGGATGCCTTCAGCTCGGTGCGCGCCGCCGTCTCCGGTGCGTCCCCCCTGGCCGACGAGACGGCGCTGGCGATGCAGGCGCGCTTCGGGCTCGCCCTCCACCAGGGCTACGGCCTCACCGAGGCGTCGCCGGTGGTGACGTCGTCCGGCATCGAGGGCGCGCCGCTCGGCTCGGTCGGCCGGCCCATCCCCGGGGTGGAGGTGCGCATCATCGACGCCGACGAGCTCGACGTCGAGCTGGGGGACCAGGGCGAGCTCTGGGTGCGGGGTCCGAACGTCTTCGCCGGCTACTGGGAGGACGCCGAGGCCACCGCTGCGGCGCTGACCCCTGACGGCTGGCTGCGCACCGGCGACGTGGCGGTGGCGGACGGGTCGTCCAACATCTGGATCGTCGACCGGGCCAAGGACCTCATCATCGTCTCGGGGTTCAACGTGTACCCGGCCGAGGTGGAGGAGGTCCTGCTCGAGCACCCGGGGATCGAGGCGGTGGCGGTCGTCGGCACCGCCCACCCCCACGCCGGCGAGGCGGTGAAGGCCTACGTCGTGGCCACCGACGGCCACCACCTCGAGGAGGAGCAGGTCATCGAGTTCTGCGCCGACAACCTCGCCCGCTACAAGTGCCCGAGCATCGTCACCTTCGTGGACGAGATCCCCACCGGCACCGGCGGCAAGATCCTCCGGCGCTCGTTGCGCTAGCGCTGCCCGGCGCTCCGGCCCGGCGGCGTGGTGACCACGAGGAAGCCGGCGAAGAGCACCGTGATGCCGACCGTGAGGGTCACGGCGAAGCCCTGCATCTCGCCGAGGACGCTGTTGAGCAGGCCACTGGCCGACAGGATCGCCGTCCCGGCTGCGATCAGGACGTTGCCCGCTGCCAGGCGTCGGGCGTTGGGCGGTCGTCCTGCCGGTCCTGACCGCCCGGCCAGCAGGCGGGCGGCGCTCCACGCGGCGCCGACGAAGACGACGGTCGCCCCCACCCCGCTCGCCACCGCAGCGAGGACCCGGGGCAGGGGGCCGAACACCTCGCTGCCGCGGGGGAGGGTCCCGGGTGCGATGGGGCCCGTCAGCGGGGCGACCGCCAGCACCCCCGCTGCGAAGGCGCAGGCGAGCGCCACCGCGACGGCGCAGCTGTCGCCCCGCCGCCGCCCCCCGAGCAGGTAGACGGTGCCGAGCGCGAGGAAGGGGACGTTGACGATCGCCCCGAACAGGTAGAAGAGGCGGAACGTGAGGCCGTCCCACCCGATGGCCGCGCCGGCCCACAGCGACAGGGCACCGCAGGTGAACAGGGCGAGGGCGATGCTCCACGCCAGCTCGTGGCGGCGCCGCCGCCGCAGCCAGCGCTCGAAGGTGGCACCTGCGAAGGCGAAGGCGACCACCGTGGCCCCGGACGCGAGGGCGAGGGTGGCGGCCATGGGCAGCCGACACGATACGGGGGGTGCGGGACCTCGACGCGTGCCGGACCCCGGCCGCCGCCGGTGCAGGAGCCCGTCGGACGTGGTGCGGCGGCCCGTCCGAAGGGGTCCAGGCGGGGCGCTCGTGTCTTTGTGAAAGGAGAGGGGCCACCCCTAGGCTCGACCCGTCATGGTCGACCGCACGAGCCGTCGCATCCCCGAGGCCACGGTGGCCCGCCTCCCCGTCTACCTGCGCTGCCTGGTCGACCTCGCTGACGCTCGCATCGCCACCGTCAGCTCCGAGCGCCTGGCGGAGATGGCCGGCGTCAACGCTGCCAAGGTCCGCAAGGACCTCTCGTACCTCGGCTCCTACGGCACCCGGGGGGTCGGCTACGACGTGGAGTTCCTCCTCTTCCAGATGAGCAGGGAGCTCGGCCTCACCCAGGACTGGCCGGTGGTGATCGTCGGCGTGGGCAACCTCGGGCAGGCCCTCGCCAACTACCAGGGCTTCAACGAGCGCGGCTTCCCCGTGGCGGCGCTGGTCGACGCCGACCCGGCGAAGGTGGGGGAGCGGATCGGCACCCTGACGGTCAGGGGCGTCGGCGACCTCCCCGCCATCGTCGACGAGCTCGGGGTCACCGTGGGGGTGATGGCCACCCCGGCGTCGGCAGCCCAGGACGTCGCCGACGCGCTCGTCCGGGCCGGCGTCCGGTCGATCCTCAACTTCGCGCCGGCGGTGGTGGCGGTGCCCGAGGGGGTGTCGGTCCGCAAGGTGGACCTGGCGGTCGAGCTCCAGATCCTCAGCTTCTACCAGCAGCGTCGGGTCCCCGGCACCGACGGCTCCCGGTCGGCCCTGCCGGTGTCGGACCCGGTCCACTGATGCCGGTCGAGGGCCCGCAGTACCCGGTCAACCTCGTGCTCCGGGGCCAGCGCTGCCTCGTCGTCGGCGGGGGCGTGGTCGCCCTGTCCAAGGTGCGGGGGCTGATCGCCGGTGGTGCCACCGACGTGCACGTCGTCGCCCCCGAGCTCGCACCCGAGCTGGCGGAGCTCCCGGGCGTGACCACCGAGGCCAGGCGCTACGAGGTGGGTGAGGCGGCCGGCTACCGGTTGGTGGTGACGGCCACCGACGACGCAGCGGTCAACCACCAGGTGTTCCTCGACGGCGAGGCGGCCGGCACCTGGGTCAACAGCGCCGACGACCCCGCCAACTGCTCGTTCACGCTGCCGGCGGTGGTCCGCAAGGGCCCGATCATGGTCACCGCGGCCACCGGGGGGCACAGCCCGGCCCTCGCCACCTGGCTCCGGCGCCACGTCGAGGGCCAGCTCGACGACGCCTGGGTCGAGCTGGCCACGCTCCTGGCGGAGCGGCGCGCCGAGCTCCGGGCCGAGGGTGTCCCGACGGAGGGGCTGAGTTGGCAAGACGTCCTCGACTCGGGGATGCTTGAGACCGTCAGAGCTGGCCGGCTCGACGAGGCGAGGGACCTCCTGCGCACCCGCATCGCCGCTCCCGGCGGCGCCCCGGAGCCTGGGGGAGAAGGACGTTGACCGTGATCGTCGTCGGAGTCAACCACCGAACCGTGCCCCTCGAGGTCCTCGAGCGCATGACGGTGACCGGCGACCGGCTGCCCAAGGCCCTGCACGACCTCGTCTCCCGGGACGCCATCAGCGAGGCCGTCGTCCTCTCGACCTGCAACCGGACCGAGGTGTACGTCACCGCCGACCGGTTCCACCCGGCGGTGGGGGACGTGCGCCACGTCCTCTCGGGTCTCGCCGACCTGGCACCCGAGGACTTCTCCGACCACCTCTACACGTTCCACGACGCGGCTGCGGTGGCCCACCTGTTCTCCGTCGTCTCCGGGCTCGACTCAGCCGTCCTGGGCGAGAGCGAGATCCTCGGCCAGGTGCGCAACGCCTGGGAGCAGGCCGTCGTCGAGGGCGCCGCCGGCAGCGGCATGAACATGCTGTTCCGCCACGCGCTCGAGGTGGGCAAGCGGGTCCGCACCGAGACGTCGATCGGCCGGCACACGGCATCGGTCAGCCAGGCGGCGGTCGAGCTGGCGGAGGCCCGCCTCGGGACGCTCGCCGGCAAGCGGGTGCTCGTGCTCGGTGCGGGTGACATGGGGGAGGGCATGGTCCACTCCCTGGTCCGCTCCGGGGTGGCCGAGGTGCTCGTGGCCAACCGGACCCGTGCCCGCGCCGACGAGCTGGCGGCTGCGGTGGGCGGTCGGTCGGTCGCGGTGGGTGAGCTGTCGGGCGCGCTGGCCGAGGTCGACGTCCTGCTCACGTCGACGGGCGCCACCTCGGTCATGGTCGACCACGGCGACCTCGAGCCGGCGGTCGCCGACCGCCAGGGTCGGCCACTGCTCGTCATCGACGTCGCCGTGCCTCGTGACGTCGACCCCTCGGCGGCCGAGCTCCCGGGCGTCGACCTGCTCGACATGGACGACCTGCGGGCCTTCGCGGACGCCGGCCTGGCCGAGCGGCGCAAGGAGGTGTCCACCGTCCGCGACCTCATCGACGAGGAGGTACAGCGGTACCGGGCACTCGTCACCCACCGCCAGGCGGCACCGCTGATCGCCGCCCTCAGGGAGCGTGCCGAAGCCGCACGCCTCGTGGAGGTCGACCGGGTGTCGGCCAGGCTCACCGAGGGTGAGCGCGCCTCGCTCGACCTCGCCAGCCGGGCGCTCGTCGCCAAGCTGCTGCACGAGCCGACGGTCCGGCTCAAGGAGGCGGCGGGCACCGCCAGGGGCGAGCGCCTGGCGGACGCACTGCGCGACCTGTTCGACCTCGACTGAGGGCCTGCCCCGTGCGCCGAGCAGCTGCCAGACGGCGCGGCCGGTCTCCTCGCCCGCGCCGCCACGCAGCGGGTGAGCGGGCGGCGTGAGCGGGCCTGGCGCGTTGCGCATCGCCACCCGTGGCAGCCCACTCGCCCGCTGGCAGGCCGAGCACGTCGCCGACCTCCTCCGGAGGGCCCGCCCCGGCGAGCTCGAGGTGGACCTCGTCGTCGTGGAGACGGTGGGCGACCGGCGCCAGGACGTCTCGCTCGACCAGATCGGGGGGCGGGGCATCTTCGTGAAGGAGGTGCAGGCGGCGGTGCTCGACGGCGCCGCCGACCTGGCCGTCCACTCGGCCAAGGACCTCCCGTCGAGCCCGGAGCTGGCGCCCGACGGCCTCGTCATCGCCGCCGTGCCGGAGCGGGGCGACCCCCGGGACGTGCTCGTGGGCGCGGCGCTCGACGACATCCCTCCGGGCGGGCTCGTGGCCACGGGGTCGGCCCGCCGCCGGGCGCTGCTCGCCGACCTCAGGCCGGACCTCACCTTCACCGGGCTGCGGGGCAACATCGACACCCGCTTGGCGAAGGCCCCCGCCTACGCCGCCATCGTCATGGCCCTGGCCCCGCTCCAGCGCCTCGACCTCGAGCACCACGTCGCCCAGGTCCTCGAACCGCACCAGATGCTCCCGCAGGTCGGCCAGGGCGCACTGGCCATCGAGTGCCGTGAGGACGACGAGGTGACGCAGGAGGTGGCGGCCGCCATCGACCACCGCCCGTCCCGTCTGAGGGTCGACGCAGAGCGCGGCTTCCTCGCCGCGCTCGGCGGGGGCTGCGACCTGCCGGTGGCCGCCCACGCCACGATCGGCGGGGACGGGTCGCTCCACCTCGTCGCCCTCCTGGCCTCCTTCGACGGGCACCGGGTGCTGCGCGACGAGCAGACCGGGGGGCCAGGGGACCCCGGGGCGCTCGGTGCCGACCTCGCCGCCCACCTGCTCGACCACGGCGGCGGTCGCTGGCTGCTCGCCGAGGCCGGGTTGCTGCCGGCCACCTGAGGTCGCCGCCTCCCGCCGGGGCGCGGACCGGGCGGCAGCCGACCTGGCAACCTCGCGGCATGCCGACGCTGTTCACCCGCATCATCGACCGGGAGCTCCCCGCAGCATTCGTGTGGGAGGACGATCGCTGCGTGGCCTTCATGGCCAAGGACGCCTGCCACGCCGGCCACCTCCTGGTCGTGCCGCGCGACGAGGTCGACCACTGGCTCGACGCAGACGACGACCTGCTGGCCCACCTCCTGCGCACCTGTCGGACCATCGCCACCGCCCAGCAGGCGGCGTTCCCGTCGGAGCGGGTCGCGCTGCTGGTGGTGGGGCTCGAGGTGCCGCACCTCCACCTCCACCTGGTGCCGATCGACGGGATGGGCGACGTCGACTTCGCCCGGGCCCGACGGGACGTCCCCATGGAGGAGCTCGAGGCCAACGCCGGCGCGATCAAGGGCCGGCTTCCCTGACCGCCGGGAGATCGGGCGGGGCACGGACGGCGAGGCGGTCCGGGACGTGACCGTCCACCTGGTGGGCGCGGGGCCCGGTGACCCGGGGCTGCTCACGCTGCGGGGGGCCGAGGTGCTGGCGGCGGCTGAGGTGGTCGTCCACGACCGGTTGGCCAGCTCGGCCCTGCTGGACCTGGCGCCGTCCTCGGCCGAGCGGGTCTCCGTCGGCAAGGCGCCTCGGGGCCCGAGCACGCCCCAGGACGAGATCAACCGGTTGCTGGTCGAGCACGGCAGGGCCGGGCGCCGGGTCGTGCGGCTGAAGGGGGGCGACCCGTTCGTCTTCGCCCGGGGGGGCGAGGAGGCCCAGGCGCTGGCGGAGGCGGGGGTCTCCTTCGAGGTCGTGCCCGGCATCTCGTCGGCCATCGCCGCACCCGCCTACGCCGGCATCCCGGTGACGATGCGCAACGTGGCCACCTCCTTCACCGTCGTCACGGGCCACGGCGACCCCTGGGCCGACACCGAGACGGACTGGGGGGCCGTCGCCGGCCTCGCCGTCAGCGGTGGGACGGTGGTCGTGCTCATGGGTGTGGCGACCCGCTCGGACATCGCCGACCGGCTGGCAGCCGGCGGGCTCGACCCCGCCACACCGGTGGCGGCGGTGCGCTGGGGGACGCGGCCGGAGCAGCGCACGGTGCGCACCACCCTGGCTGGGCTGGGCCGGGCCGAGGTGGCCTCGCCCTCGGTCATCGTGATCGGGTCGGTGGCGGGGCTCGACCTCGCCTGGTTCGAGGCGAGGCCGCTGTTCGGGAGGACGGTGGTGGTCACCCGGGCGCGGGAGCAGGCGTCCACGCTCGTCGAGCGCCTGCGGGACCTCGGGGCCGACACCGTCGAGCTGCCGACGATCGAGGTCGTGGGCCCGGCCGACGGCGGCCGTGCCCTGGCTCGTGCCGCCGCGGGCGTCGCCGGCGCCGACTGGGTGGCCTTCACCTCGGTCAACGCCGTCGAGCGCTTCATGGCGCTGCTGCCCGACACCAGGGCGCTCGGCCCGGCCAAGGTCGCCGCCGTCGGCCCCGGCACGGCGGCCGCGCTCGCCCGCTGGCACGTCAGGGCCGACCTCGTGCCGCCGCGGGCCGTGGCGGAGGCGCTCGTCGAGGCCTTCCCCCCCGGAGCCGGCCGGGTGCTGGTGCCACAGGCGGCCGGCGCCCGAGCGGTGCTGGCCGAGGGCTTGACGGCCAGGGGCTGGGTGGTCGACGTGGTCGAGGCGTACCGCACCGTGCCGGCCACCCCCTCCCCCGACGCCCTCGCCCACGCCATGGCCGCCGACGCCATCACCTTCACGTCCGCCTCCACGGTGCGCGGCTACCTCGACGCGGCCGGGGAGGCGGCGATGCCCGAGGTGGTCGTGTCGATCGGGCCGGTCACCTCTGCAGCCGCTCGGGCGGCGGGGGTGCCGGTCTCGGTCGAGGCGGATCCGCACACCGTCGACGGCGTCGTCGCGGCGGTCGTCGGGGCGCTCGGAGACCCGACCGGAGCCTGATCGTCGTCGACGGCCTCAGGCCCGGAACGGGACCGTCACCAGGTGCTCCCAGGGCCCGCCCCGGTACCACCAGAGGGACAGGCCCAGAGCCGTGCACGTCCAGGGCTCGAAGCTGCGGTCGAGCCCGGCCAGGAGCGCCCGGGCCTCCGCCGGCTCCACCTTGTTCTGCACGGTCACGTGGGGGCGGAAGGGGGCCCGGTCCTGGCGGGACAGGACGTCGGCCCAGCGGCGCGCGAGGTGGGCCCTGACGTCCTGGAGGGCCGGGGACGAGAGGTCGAAGGCGACGCCCCGTCCGAGCGAGCGCACCCGTGCCACCTCGATCTGCGGCGGCGGCCGGTCGGCCGCCGCCGCCACGTCCTCGACGACCTGCGCCTCGTCCTCGCCAGGCAGGGCGTGGAACAGGGTGACGTGGGCGGCCAGGTGGTTGCGGGCCGGCGGGAAGTGGGCTCGTCGCAGCTCGTCGAAGACCGACTGGCTGGCCTCGTCGAGCGCGGCGGTGAGGATCAACGGCGCGACGGCCACGGTCCCATCGTGGCGTGGCGGAGGGAGCCCACGTCACCCCCCTCGCAGCGGTCTCGTCGGCCGGAGGCGGCCGGCGGTGGGCAGGACCGTGATGAGGAGCGTGCCTCGACGCCGCCTGCGGCCGCCGGCGGGACCGGCTGCTCGGCGCCCGTCAGGGCTGCGGTCGCGCGGCGGTCGTGCCGCAGGGGTCACCGTCCGGGTCGAGGACCGTCGAGGTGCGGACCATCCCCCCATCCTCGAGGGCGGCGGCGACGCCTGCTGCCTGGTCGGGCCCGTGCTCGAGCACGAGGGAGCCGCCGGGCCGGAGCCACGAACGTGCCGCCGTGATGATGCGCCGGATGGTGGCGAGGCCGTCGGGCCCGCCGTCGATGGCGGCGAGGGGCTCGTGGACGAGGGTGTCCCTGGGGAGGAGGCGCAGGGCCCCGGTCGGGACGTAGGGGGCGACGGCGGTGACGACGTCGAGCTCCCCGGCGAGGGCGGCGGGCAGCGGCCCGAAAAGGTCGCCGACCAGCGCATCGACGCCGTTCGACCGGGCGCAGCGCACCGCCTCCGGCTCGACGTCGACCGCGAGGACACGGGCTCGTGGGCGGGCGCGCTGCAGCAGCACGGCGACGGCTCCCGAGCCGGTGCAGAGGTCGACCGCCACCCCCTCGGCGGGGAGGCGGTCCACCGCTGCGGCGGCGATCGACGGCGTCTGCCACCGACGGGGCACATAGACGCCCTCGTGCAGCGCGAGCCGCTGCCCACCGAGCTCCGCCGTCCCGCAGATCCACGCCAGGGGCTCGCCCCGGAGGCGCCGGGTGAGGGCCACGGCAAGGCCCGCAGGGTCCCCGTGGGAGGCGGCCAGCAGCTCGTCGGCCTCCTCGCCCGGCGCCACGCACCCGTTCGCGCCGAGGAGCGCGACGAGACGGGTCCGGTCGATCGGCACCTCCTCAGGCGCCGAGGACACGCGGCTCCGAACCCGGGGGGGCAGGCGTGACCCCGGTCCCGCCGCCGGCCAGGCCCTCCTCCAGATCCGCCTGGTCGATGCCGTCCCCCTGGAGCCCGACCACGACGTGGGCCACCCGGCGCTCCACCTCACGGGTCTGGCCCCCGGCGTCCAGGAAGGCCCGCATGCGGGCTCGGGCGGACGGGTCTCGCAGCGCCCGTGCGAAGAGGTGGGCCTCCTCCAGGAGCGCCTCGTCGAGCGGGAGGTCCTCTGCGTTCCGCACCGACCGCTTGGCCAGGGCCAGCCCCGTCGGGGGGAACGAGGCGATGCGCCCGGCCAGGCGCTCGACGTGGCCGCGGAGGTCGGCCGCCGGCAGGGCCCGGTTCAACCACCCCCAGCGCTCGGCGGTGACGGCATCCACGTCGATCCCCCCGAGGACGATCTCCAGCGCCCGTCCGACCCCGACGAGGCGGGGGAGGCGCTGGGTCCCGGTGCCGCCGGGGATGATGCCGAGGGGGACCTCCATCTGGTTGAGCACGAACGTCTCGAGCGCCCCGAAGCGCAGGTCGCAGGAGGCCGCCAGCTCGGCGCCGCCCCCGCCGACCCGCCCTGCCACCTCGCAGATCGTCACCTTCGGCATGGTCCGCACCAGCTCGCAGAGCCGGGAGAACGAGCCGAGCTCGGGGCGGCGGACGGCCTCCTCCTCCACCGGGACGGACAGGATGACCTCGACGTCGAAGTGGGCGAGGAAGAAGTCGGGGTCGGCGCTGCGAAGGACGACGACGGACACCTCGTCGTCCCCGGCGAGGGCCGACAGGCTGGCGCCCAGCTCGGCCAGGAGCGGGAGCGTGATCACGTTGACGGGCGGTGCGTCGATGGTGACCGATGCCACCCGTCCGTCCACCGCCACGTCGACCAGCTCGAGCTCCACCAGCAGCACCTCCCGCAGCCCCAGGGAACCTACGACCTCCCACCGCCGCCGGCTCGGCGGCTCCCCGGGAAGCGGGATGTGCGGTCCCGGGACGTGGGCCGTGGGCCGGGGGCCGCCCTACCATCGGTGCCGTGAGCTTCCCCGAGCGCCGGCTCCGCCGCCTGCGGCGCACCCCCGCCCTGCGTCGCCTCGTGGCCGAGACCCGCCTCGGCGTCGACGACCTCGTCGCCCCCCTCTTCGTGCGCGAGGGGATCGACCAGCCGCAGCCGATCTCCTCGCTGCCCGGGGTCGTGCAGCACACGCGCGAGTCGCTGCGCAAGGAGCTGGCGGCGCTGGCCGGGCTCGGTGTCCCCGGCGTGATCCTGTTCGGCGTCCCTGCGGTCAAGGACCCCGAGGGCAGCGGCGCGTGGGACCCCGAGGGGATCGTGCAGCTGGCCCTGGCCGACGCCCGGGAGGAGGTGGGGGACGACCTCGTCGTGATGGCCGACCTGTGCCTCGACGAGTACACCGACCACGGCCACTGCGGCGTCGTGCGCCCCGACGGCACGGTGGACAACGACGCCACGCTCCTCCTCTACGCCAGGGCCGCCGTCGCCCAGGCGCGAGCGGGCGCGGCCGTCGTGGCTCCGAGCGGGATGATGGACGGGCAGGTCTCCGCCATCCGCACCGCCCTCGACGACGACGGTCACACCGAGGTCGCGGTCCTCGCGTACGCGGCCAAGTTCGCGTCCGCCCTCTACGGTCCGTTCCGCGACGCCGTCGACGTGACGATCGCCGGCGGAGGCGACCGCAAGGCCTACCAGCAGCACCACGGCAACCGGCGCGAGGCGCTGGCCGAGGTCCGGGCCGACGTCGCCGAGGGCGCCGACGTGGTGATGGTGAAGCCGGCCCTCGCCTACCTCGACGTGATCGCCGAGGTGGCGGCCGAGGTCGACGTCCCGGTGGCGGCGTACCACGTGTCCGGCGAGTACGCCATGATCCACGCCGCCGCCGAGCGGGGCTGGATCGACGGCCCGGCGGTCGCGATCGAGCACCTCACCGCCATCAAGCGGGCGGGGGCCGACGTGATCCTCACCTACTTCGCCCGGGACGTGGCCGAGCAGCTCGGCGCCGGCCGGTGAGGGTCGTGGCACCGACGATCCCGGACGCGGCGCGACCCGAGTCGACGGCGGGGGTCGACGAGACGGGGGAGGCTGGCAGGTGACCACGAACGAGGAGCTGTTCGCCAGGGGCCTGGAGGTGATCCCCGGCGGGGTGAACTCCCCGGTCCGGGCGTTCCGCAGCGTCGGCGGCACGCCCTACTTCGTCGCCCGGGCCTCCGGCGCCTACGTGTGGGACGTCGAGGGGCGGCGCTACCTCGACTACGTGCAGAGCTACGGGGCGTCGATCCTCGGTCACGCCCACCCCGTCGTGATCGAGGCCGTGCGGGAGGCAGCCCTGCGTGGGACCACCTACGGCGCGCCGACGGAGGGCGAGGTCCGCCTGGCCGAGGAGATCGTGGCCCGGGTGCCGGGCCTCGAGATGGTGCGCCTCACCTCGAGCGGGACGGAGGCGGCCATGTCGGCGGTGCGCCTGGCCCGGGGCGCCACCGGGCGGGAGAAGGTGGTGAAGTTCGCCGGGAACTACCACGGCCACAGCGACGCCCTCCTCGCTGCGGGTGGGAGTGCGATCGCCGAGCAGGGCATCAGCGGCTCCGCCGGCGTGACCGAGGGGGCGGTGGCGGACACGATCGTGGCTCCGTACAACGTCGTCCCCGAGCTCGACGAGCAGGTGGCCGTGGTCTGCGTCGAGCCGGTGGCCGCCAACATGGGCCTCGTGGCGCCCGCGCCCGGCTTCCTCCAGGGGTTGCGGGAGGCGTGCGACCGGGTCGGCGCGCTCCTCCTCTTCGACGAGGTGATCACCGGCTTCCGCGTCGCCCGAGGCGGTGCCACCGCCCTCTACGGGGTGACGCCCGACGTGTGGTGCTTCGGCAAGGTCGTCGGCGGGGGGCTCCCCATCGGGGCGTTCGGCGCCTCTCGGGCGGTGATGGAGAACCTCGCCCCGCTCGGGCCCGTGTACCAGGCGGGCACGCTCTCGGGGAACCCGCTCGCCACCGCCGCCGGCCTGGCCGTGCTCGGCCAGCTCGACGAGACCGCCTACGGCATGCTCGAGGGCCGAGCCGCCGAGCTGCAGACGATGCTCGCCCCCGTCTTCGCCGAGCACGACCTGGCCGTGCAGCTCCCCAGGGTCGGACCGCTGCTCGGGCTGCACTTCTCCGGCACGCCGGTCACGAACTTCGACGAGGCCCGCCACGCCGCCGACAACGGCATCTACCGCCGGTTCTTCCGCGCCATGCTCGACCGTGGGGTCGCCTTCGCCCCGGGCCCGTACGAGGCCGCGTTCCCGAGCCTCGCCCACACGTGGGACGACGTCGAGCGCACGGTCGACCTCGCCTCGGCGGCAGCCGCCGAGGTCGCCGAGGCGCTCGCTGCGCCCACCCGGTGACCGCGCCGGCTCGCAGCGGTGGTGGCCCAGCCGTCGGGCCCGGGTCCGCTGGCCCCCGCCTGCGCCGCCTGGATCGTCGCTCAGGGACGTCGGGTTAGGGTCGGCGAGTGCCCGGATCGAGCGACCTGATCACCGCTGAGCGGCTGGGCGCGGCGACCGGAGCGGTCGACGCCGCGGCTCGGTCCCTCCTCGAGGCGGACGGGCCCCGTCGGCTGCGCGAGGGCGACCACACCCTCTGGCAGCACGACCCGACCGAGGTGGCCGACCGGCTGGGCTGGATCCCGGTGGTGGCGGAGGTGCAGAGCCGCATCGCCGAGCTGGAGGCCCTGGCCGAGGCGGTCGCAGCGGACGGCCTCGAGCACGCCGTCGTCCTCGGGATGGGGGGGTCGAGCCTGTTCCCGGAGGTGCTGTGGCAGACCTTCGGCGAGTCCGACGGGCACCTCGACCTGCGCGTCCTCGACACGACCGACCCGGCTGCCATCGCCCGGGTCGAGGCCGAGGTCGACCTCGGCAGGTGCCTCTTCGTCGTGGCGTCGAAGTCGGGCACGACCGTCGAGACGACGAGCCAGCTCGCCCACTTCTGGGACCGGACCGGAGGAGACGGCTCCCGCTTCGTCGCCATCACCGATCCGGGCACCGAGCTCGCTGCGCTCGGGCGCGAGCGGGGCTTCCGCGCCGTGCTCGAGAACAGGCCCGACATCGGCGGGCGCTACTCGGCGCTGTCGCTGTTCGGGATGGTGCCGGGCGCCCTGATCGGCGCCCCCCTCGGCCCGCTGCTCGAGGGCGCGCTCGCCGTCGAGGCGGCCACGGCCGGCGACGACGCCTCGGCGGTCCGCCTGGCGGCCGCCCTCGGCGGCTGCGCCAGGGCCGGCCGGGACAAGCTCACCATCGTGCTGCCCGAGGCGGTCGGCTCCTTCGGCCTCTGGCTCGAGCAGCTCGTGGCCGAGAGCACGGGCAAGCAGGGGACGGGGATCCTGCCGGTGGTGGACGAGGACCTGGGCGGGCCCGACGTCTACGGCGACGACCGCCTGTTCGTGTCCATCGGGCCGGCGAGCGCCCACCCCGGCCTCGACGCGCTCGCCGACGCGGGCCACCCGGTGGTCGAGCTGGCCGACGGCGGGCCGCTCGGGCTCGGCGGGCTCGTGCTGCTGTGGGAGCAGGCGGTCGCCCTCGCGGGCGTCGTGCTCGGCATCAACCCGTTCGACCAGCCGGACGTGGCCTCGGCCAAGGAGGCGACGAACCGGGTCCTCGCCGACGGCCCGCCCGCCATCGACCTCGAACCCGCCGCCGAGCTGCTCGCCCAGGTGCGGCCCGGTGACTACGTGGCGGTCACGGCCTTCGTCGACCCGGGTCGCCACGACCTGCTCAACGGCCTCCAGGCCGCCCGCCTGGCCATCAGGGACCGCCACCACGTGGCCACGACGCTCGGCATCGGCCCCCGGTTCCTCCACTCGACCGGACAGCTCCACAAGGGCGGTCCGGCCACGGGCGTCTTCCTGCAGGTCGTCGGGGAGGACCCGACCGACGTCGCCATCCCGGGCCGGGACCTCACCTTCTCCGCCCTCAAGCAGGCGCAGGCCGACGGCGACCTCACCGCCCTGCGCGACCGGGGCCTGCGGGCGGGTCGGGTCGCGCTCGACGACCTCATCGACCAGGCAGGCCGGACGTGAAGCTCGGGATGGTCGGCCTCGGTCGGATGGGCGGCAACATGTCGCAGCGCCTCGAGCAACGGGGTCACGAGGTGGTCGGCTACGACCGCGACCCCGCCACCACCCAGGTCCCGGACCTCGCCGCCCTCGTCGAGGCGCTCGGCCCGGGCCCGCGCGCGGTGTGGGTCATGATCCCGTCGGGCTCGCCGACCGAGGACGCCATCGCCGAGCTGGCAGGGCTGCTGGCCCCGGGGGACGTCCTCGTCGACGGCGGGAACTCCAACTTCCGCGACTCGATGCGCCACGGCGAGCAGCTCGCGGCAGACGGGATCGGCTTCGTCGACGCCGGCGTGAGCGGCGGCATCTGGGGCCTGCAGGAGGGCTACGCGCTCATGGTGGGCGGGGCCCCCGAGCACGTCGCGCTCCTCCGCCCCGCCTTCGACGCGCTCGCCCCCGACGGGGGCGGGTTCTCGCACGTGGGACCTGTCGGCGCCGGCCACTTCACCAAGATGGTGCACAACGGCATCGAGTACGGGCTCATGCAGGCCTACGCAGAGGGCTACGAGCTGCTCGCCGCCTCCGAGCTCGAGGTCGACGTCCGGGGCGCGCTCGGGGCGTGGCAGCAGGGCAGCGTCGTGCGCTCGTGGCTGCTCGACCTGCTCGTGCTCGGGCTCGACGCCGACCCGGGTCTGGCGGAGGTGCGGGGGTACGCCAGCGACTCCGGCGAGGGTCGCTGGACGGTGAACGAGGCGGTCCGGCTGGCCGTTCCCCTCCCCGTCATCTCCGCCGCCCTCTTCTCCCGCTTCGCCTCCCGGCAGGACGACTCCCCGGCCATGAAGGTGGTCGCCACGCTCCGCAACCAGTTCGGTGGTCACTCGACGGAGGCGGTCGAGCGCAGGCCGGCGGAGGCCGGCGCCGCGGACGCGGTGGTCCTCGGCGAGGGCAAGATGGAGCCGTCGTGACGGCCGCAGCCGACGTGCAGCGGGCCGACGCGCTCGTGCTCTTCGGGGCGACGGGCGACCTCGCCCGCAAGAAGCTGTTCCCGGCCGTGTACCAGCTGGAGGCCCGCGACGCCCTCGACGGGATGCCCGTCATCGGCGTCGCCTCCTCCGACTGGGGCGACGGACAGCTGCGCGACCACGCCAAGGGGAGCCTCGAGGACCGCAAGGTCGAGATCGACGACGCGGTGTGGTCCCCGCTCAGCGAGCGGATCACCTACATCAGGGGTGACTACACGGCCAAGGAGACCTACGAGGCGCTGTCGGCGAGGCTCGAGGGGACCTCGTGCCCGGTCATCTACCTGGCCATCCCGCCCTTCCTGTTCGACGACGTGATCGACGGCCTGTCAGCCGTCGGGCTCAACGAGCGGGCGAGGATCGTGGTCGAGAAGCCCTTCGGTCGTGACGTCGCCTCCGCAGCCGAGCTCGAGGCCACCCTCGGGCGGGCGTTCCCCGAGGCCCGGACGTTCAGGATCGACCACTACCTCGGCAAGGAGTCGGTCGAGAACCTGCTCGTGTTCCGCTTCGCCAACACGATGCTCGAGCCGCTCTGGAACCGGCTCTACATCGACAGCGTGCAGGTCACGATGGCGGAGTCGTTCGGGGTCGAGGGCCGGGGCCGGTTCTACGAGGGGGTCGGTGCCCTCCGCGACGTCGTGCAGAACCACCTCCTGCAGGTCGTCACCCTGCTCGCCATGGAGCCGCCCGCCTCCTCCGACGCGGACTCCCTCCGGGACGAGAAGGCCAAGGTGCTCCGGGCCATGACCTCGCTCGACCCGACGAAGGTCGTCCGGGGCCAGTACCGGGGGTACCGGGACGAGGACGGCGTCGACCCGTCGTCCGACGTCGAGACCTACGTCGCCCTCTGCCTCGAGATCGACTCGTGGCGCTGGGCGGGCGTGCCGTTCCTCGTGCGGGCGGGCAAGTCGCTGGCGATGACGGCGACGGAGTGCGTCATCCGCTTCAAGGCCCCGCCCCGCCTGCTCTTCAGCCAGGCCGAGTCGCAGCCCGAGCCCAACGAGCTCGTCTTCAGGCTCGGCGGTGACGAGGGGGCCACCGTCCGCCTCCAGGCCAAGGCGCCGGGCGACGTGTTCTCCACGAAGGAGGTCGGCCTCGACGTCAGCTTCGACGCCGCCCTCGGCCCGCGGCAGGAGCCGTACGAGCGGCTCCTCGAGGACGTCATCGAGGGCGACCCCCGGCGCTTCGCACGTGCCGACAGCGTGGCCGAGGCGTGGCGGGTCGTGCAGCCGGTGCTCGACGCGCCGGAGCGCATCCGCCTCTACGCCGAGGGCTCGATGGGGCCGGCCTCGGCCGACTCCATGTGCGAGGCCCGCGGCGGGTGGCACGACCCCGCCGAGCGCTAGTGGCAGGCCCTCCGGTGGGCGAGGTCAGGGTGGTGCCCGACGTCCCCGACGCCTTCGCGGAGCTGGTGGTGGCGGCGTCGCCCCGCACCATCGCCCTCTCCGGTGGGGGCACAGCCGAGGCGTGCTACCGGGCGCTGGCCGCCCGGGCCGACCAGCTGCCGTGGGCGGAGATCACCGTGCTCTTCGGCGACGAGCGCTGGGTGCCGACCGACGACCCGGCGTCGAACGAGCTCCTCGCCCGCACGGCCCTGGTCGACGAGGTCGGACCGGCGGTCGTGCACTCGATGAGGGGAGCCGCTGCCGAGCTGGACGACGCTGCCGCCGCCTACGCCGCCACCGTCGCCGCGGCTGCGCCCATCGACGTGATCCACCTCGGCCTGGGCGAGGACGGCCACACCGCCTCGCTGTTCCCGGGGTCGGCGGCGCTCGACGAGCAGCTGGCCCTCGTCGTCGCCACCGGCGACGACCTCCACCCCCACCCCCGCCTGACCCTCACCTACCCGGGCATCGCCACCGGCCGCCTCGTCGTCGTCACCGTCGCCGGTCCCGACAAGGCGCAGGCATGGGCCCGCCTCTGTGCCGGGGACGACGTGCCGGCGGCCCGCATCAGCGCCGAGCAGGTGGTGTGGCTCGTCGACCCCGTGGCCGCCGCCGGCACCCCCGAGCTGGTCTGAGCCCGAGCCCACCCGGAGCCGGCGGCCCGGGGTGGCCCGTCGTGTCAGCGGGCGGTCGGCTCCGGGATGACCCGGGCCAGCTGCGCCACCATCTTGTAGGCGGCCTCGGCCGGCCCGAGCTCGTCGGGTCGCAGGCTGTTCGACATGATGCGCAGCGCCCACTCCATCAGCGAGTAGGAGTGCATCCCGACCCTCGTGAGCTCCCGCATGAGGGTGGGGTGGCCGAGCAGGCGCATGAACGTGCGGCCCACCTTGAAGTAGAGGCCGAACTCCGCCTCGAGCTGCCGGTCGTAGCGGCCGAGGGCCAGGCCGTCACCGGTGGTGAGCGCCTCGCCGATGACCTCGGCAGCCAGCCGGCCGGTCTCGTAGCCGTACTCGATGCCCTCGCCGTTGAACGGGTTGATCGAGCCGGCGGCGTCGCCGACCGCCAGCCAGCCCGGTCCCCAGCGCGGCCCCACCGACGCGCCCATCGGCAGGCGACCGCCCGTCGGCTCTCCCCGTCGTGACGCCGGGGAGATGCCCCACGACGCCGGTGCCGTGGCCGCCCACTCGTCCATGAGGTGGCTCGTGTTGACCGACTTCCAGTCGCGGAACGTCGAGACGAGCCCGATGCCGACGTTGACCATGCCGTCGCCCAGCGGGAAGATCCAGCCGTAGCCAGGCATGGCCGCTCCGTTGCGGTCCCGCACGTCGAGGGCCGACTCGATGTAGGGGTCGTCGTGGCGGGGGCTCTCGTAGTAGCCCCTGATGGCCATCCCCTGGGGCCACGCCCTGTCGCGGGTGGTGCCGAGCGCACGGCCGAAGCGGGAGTTGGCGCCGTCGGCGACCACGACGTAGCTGGCCGTGATGTCACGGGTCGCGCCGGTCTCCCTGTCGCGGACGGTCGCCCCGGTGACGATGCCCCGGTCGTAGGTGGGGCCGAGGACGTCGGTGCCCTGGTGCATCGTCGCCCCCGCCTTCACCGCGTTGTCGCCGGTGAGCTGGTCGAGGTCGCGGCGGCGCACCACGTACCCGTGGGAGGGCAGGTCGGGGTGGCTCGGCCACGGCAGCTCGAGGGTCATCCCGTGACCGAGGGCGCGCAGCCCCTCGGTGCGGTGGTGGGCGCCGGCGAGGACCTGCTCGAGGCCCATGTCCGTCAGCTGGCGGACGGCTCGGGGGGTGAGGCCGTCGCCGCAGGTCTTGTCGCGGGGGAAGACCTTCCGCTCGACGACCACAACGTCCCGCCCGGCCTCGGCCAGCCAGTACCCGGCCGCAGCGCCGGCCGGTCCACCGCCGACGACCAGCACCTCGTGCTGCGGTGCGGTCACCTCGGGCACTCCAGGCCGTCCAGGCCACGCTCGCTCACGACCCCATCCTCACCGGGGTGGGGAGCCTCTGCCTCATCGTGGCGTGACGTCCGGGGTGGGAGCGGGGTCAGCCCCCGCCCTCGGTGCCGCCTTCCTCACCACCGCCGCCCTGGGAGCCGCCCTCGCCCTCGCCACCGCCGGCGTCGGTCGCGCCGCCGCCGTCGTCGCCGCTGCCTGAGTCCTCGGCGGCGCCGTCCTCGTTGGCCGCCGCCCCGCCGTCGTCGGTGCTGCCCTCGCCGTCCCCGGCGTCGCCCCCCTCGGAGGTGTCCGCAGCGTCACCCTCGCCGCTGCCCTCGGCCGAGCCACCGCCGGAGCCCTCGGCGGTCTCGCCGCCCTCGCCGCCCCCGTCGGCGGCGCCACCGGAGAGGACCTCACGCTCGTAGCGGGAGACGGCGATGAGCTCCTCCTCGCTGAGCGCGCCACCGAAGCCCGGCATCTGCCCGTAGCCCTCGGACCCGGAGATCCGCGGGCCTCCGGGCCGGTCGGGGCTCCCGTAGGGGTTGCCTGCGCCGCCGACGAGCGCAGAGCCCTCGGCCACCCAGGCCACGTGGTCGTCGAGCTCGGGGAAGGTGAGGAGCACCTCGCCACCGTTCAGCGGCCGGCCGGCGCCGCCCTCGCCGTTGGCGCCGTGGCAACCGGAGCACTGGGCGTAGACCTGCTCGCCGAGCACGAGCACGGGGTCGCTGAGCTCCTCCTCGGGCGTCGCGAGGCTGCCTGCGTACACGAAGCCCCACACCGGCAGCACCGCCAGCACCGGCACCGCCCAGAACGGGATCTTCCTGCGGGTCTGGGCGGCGACGACGTACGGCGGCGGGGGCGGCGCCGGGGGGGCAGCCGCAGCGACCGGTGCCGGCGCCGGGGCCGCCGCAGGGGCGACCTCCTTCGAGGGTGCGGCGGCGGCCGACTCCGCGGGTGCTGCACCTTCCGGCGGTGGTGCATCCCCGCCGCCACCGTCCCCGCCGAGGCCGAGGGCGGAGCGCCGCTCCTTGGAGCGGCGGAGCAGGTGCTCGGGGATCTCGGTCACGGGCGGGCTCCAGGCGGTCCGGGCCACCCTGACGTCGTCGTCAGGAGGGCTGCGACAGGCGCCTCACACTAGGGGCGCGGCCACGGCCTCCGGCAAGTCACGAGGGCGCCGAGGGATGTGCTGGCCTCGAGGGGCCCGTGGTAGACCGATCCCGTCCCGCAGGTGCCGGATGCGCCGTGCCGGCATACGATGTGAGAAGTTTCACGAGCGCTCCTCGGCGCCCGTGCCCGACAGACGAGCCAGCTGCACACGTGCAGCACGACGGAGGAGGTGCCGGATGGTCGCACTCGTGCTCTCGACGGTGTTGCTCGTCCTCGGCACGGCGGCGGTGCTGGCCTACGCCCGCCGCCGACCGCCCGGCAAGGGCGTCACGTGGGGCGAGGCGATGATCGCAGCCGTCTTCGTCTACCTGCTGATGGGCCTCGCCTACGGCATCGTGCCCCACCAGTGGCTGACCTACGCGGACAACGAGCTCGGCTGGCGCTCCGACAAGATCGTCTACGGGCCCGGCAACGTGCTGTCGAACATCCCGTTCACGATCACCTACCAGGTGATCCGCGACATCATCGCCGCCGGCATCTACATCGTGTTCCTGGGGGGCCAGATCGCGCTGTGGGCCATCTGGCAGGGCAGGGGCAAGGCCAAGCAGCGCGAGCTCGCCACCTCCTCGTTCGGCCGTCCCCTCGTCAAGGGGGCCTGAGCCGTGGCTCGCACCGACGCCAACCCGCCGATGCCGCTGTTCTCCGGCGACTACGTCCTGCAGGAGATCTCGCCCGACGCGCTGGCCAAGACGGTCAAGCCGAAGCAGTTCCTGCACATCGACCAGTCCGAGTGCATCATGTGCGAGGGCTGCGTCGACATCTGCCCGTGGAAGTGCATCCACATGCTGTCGACGAACGCCATCACGGAGGGTTCCAACACCGCTGCCCCCGGGATGGACCCGGACGACCACGTGATCTTCGTCGTCGACGAGGACGTCTGCACCCGCTGCAGCCTCTGCGTCGACCGCTGCCCCACCGGCGTCATCATCATGGGCAAGACGGGTGTGGCAGCACGCGACGGCGACCAGCACCAGCGCGACCAGAGCCACGGCTACTCCTACGGGATGCGCTTCTAGGCGGCGCGCGCTCGTCGGCGGGCCGGCCCCCGGGCCGAGCTGCTGCGGCGCCACCCGCGACTTCTCGTTCGTCCGGACCGGTCAGTAGGTTCGGTGAGGCACCACCAGGACGGCCCCGTCGGCCCGAGCGAAACGGAAGCACGAGCGCCATGGCGAGAACCATCGGAGACAAGGGGCGGGGTGCACACCTCGCAGAGCGCGTGAGCAAGCTGGGCGAGACCGTCCAGGGCTCCCAGGCGTGGAACTCGATCTTCCGGCCCGGTTCGATCTTCCGCAAGGGCTACACGGACAGCCCGAGGAACCGCTCGTACGTGATCATGAACTCGGTGCTGTACCACCTGCACCCGGTGAAGGTGAAGCGCCATGCGGTGAAGGTGAGCTACACGCTCTGCCTCGGTGGGATGAGCTTCTTCCTGTTCATCCTGCTCACGGTCACGGGCATCTTCCTGATGTTCTTCTACCGTCCGACCGCCGCACAGGCGTGGGACGACATCTACACGCTGCAGACCTCGGTGACCTTCGGGCTCCTCGTACGGAACATGCACCGCTGGGCGGCCCACCTCATGGTGCTCGCGGTGTTCCTGCACATGGCCCGCGTCTTCTACCACGGGGCCTACAAGGCGCCCCGGGAGTTCAACTGGGTGATCGGCGTCATCCTCCTCACCCTCACCCTGCTGCTGTCGTTCACCGGGTACCTGCTGCCCTGGGACCAGCTCGCGCTGTGGGCGGTGACGGTGGGCACGAACATGATGGGCTACACCCCGGTCTTCGGCTCCCAGGTGCGCTTCGTCCTCCTCGGCGGCGTCGAGATCGGGACCGACACCCTCCTGCGCTGGTACGTGCTCCACGTGCTGATGTTCCCGTTCGTCATCGTGATCTTCATGGCGATCCACTTCTGGCGTGTCCGCAAGGACGGCGGCATCTCCGGTCCCCTCTAGGGACCAGAGGAGGCACTCATGACCGAGATCCCCGAGCACCTGCTCAAGCGGGCCCAGGAGGCCAAGGACCGCGCTGCGGCCAAGGCGGCCGACGGCGGCGCGACCGACGCTGCGCCCGCGGCGTCCGCACCTGCGGCCGACGCGCCCGCCGACGCAGGCGACGGGAAGATCCCCGCCGCGCTCCTCGCCCGGTCCAAGGCGGCGCGGGAGAAGGCTGCCGGCGGTGCGCCCGAGGGTGGAGGAGGCGGTGGCGTGGCCACGGCCGAGCGCCCCACCGCGGGGGCCACGGTCGCCGCCGCAGCCGCCACCCAGGCGCCGCCGCTGGCGATGGGGCCCGAGGGCCACACCCAGCGCCTGCTCACCGTCGTCAAGGCCGGCTCGATCCAAGACGTCAAGGCCAAGCCCACCGACAAGGTGCACACCTGGCCCCACCTGCTCGTCGGCGAGTTCGTGGCGTCGCTCGCGGTCACCGCGTTCCTGCTCGTGTTCTCCGCGTTCGTCAACGCACCGCTGCTCACGCTGGCCAACTTCAACCTCACGCCGAACCCGTCCAAGGCGCCCTGGTACTTCCTCGGGCTCCAGGAGCTGCTGGCGCTGTTCCACCCGATGGTGGCGGGCGTCACGATCCCGGGGATCGGCATGTTCGCCCTCATGCTGGCGCCGTACACGGACCGGAACCCGTCCAACCGGCCCGAGGACCGCAAGTTCGCGATCTCCCTGTTCACGATCTTCCTGATGTTCTGGGCGGTCCTCACGCTGATGGGGTCGTTCTTCCGAGGTCCCGGGTTCAACTTCGTGTTCCCGTGGACCGACGGCCTCTTCTTCGAGCTCTAGGAGCGCAGCCATGGAGGGAACCACCGTCCTCACCATCGCCATCCCGGTCCTGGTCGCCCTCGGCGCCCTGGTCCTGTTCACGACCTCGCGCCGTCGTGACACCGGAGCGGCGCTCAGCCGGGAGGCGCGCAAGCGCGACCGGAGCCCGAGCCCGTTCCTCGAGGACGACCAGGCCGGCGCCGTGAGCGGCCGGGAGGTCGAGCTCGCCGCCGCTCGGGCCGGTCGGGGCCCCGGCACCGACATCGAGCCGGTGCGCCCGTCGGCCCCGGTCGCCTACGTCCCGCCCGACCCCGAGTTCATCGGCGTGACCCGCCGCCAGTTCTTCAACCGCAGCATCATCGCCATGTTCGGGCTCGGCCTCTCGGGCTTCGGCGCCGCCTGCCTGGCGTTCCTGTGGCCCACGCTCAAGGGCGGCTTCGGCGGCACGATCACCGTCGGCAAGCTCGAGGACATCCTCTCCGAGGCCACGACCGCCCGCGAGCCGTTCTACGTCTCCGAGGGTCGCTTCTACCTGAACCCGTTCCCCTCGAGCGCGATCAGCACCGCCCAGAGCGTCTACTCCGATGCGGTGCTCCCCGGCATCGAGCAGGGGGTCATCGCCCTGTACCAGAAGTGCCCCCACCTGGGCTGCCGGGTGCCGTGGTGCGACACGTCGCAGTGGTTCGAGTGCGGCTGCCACGGCTCGCAGTACAACCGGGTGGGCGAGAAGAAGGGTGGGCCGGCGCCCCGGGGCATGGACATGTTCCCGGTCTCGGTCGCCGGCGGCACGGTGTCGGTCGACACCGGCCTCGTGATCCAGGGCGTGCCGATCGGCACCAACTCCACCGGCCAGGAGGCCGAGGGCCCCCACTGCGTCAGCGGAGGAAGTCACTAACGTGATCGATCGTCCCGTGCTGGCCATCACGGCCCAGCAGTCCTTCGGCATCGTCGTCGCGCTGCTCGTCACCGTCGGCTGGATCCTCTACCTCGTCGCCAACGTCAAGAAGGCGAAGCCGGAGATCGGCTCCGAGCTCGAGCTGGCTGCCAACCGGAAGCCCTACCTCGACGACGAGGGCCTCGAGGGCCCCCGCCTCGACCGGGTGCTCACCTGGGGCCTCATCTCCCTCACCCTGATCGGACTCGGCCTGCCCCTCTACTGGTTGGCCGAGCCGGGCCGCCAGGCCGGAGCCGTCGAGGACTTCGACGAGGTGTTCGCCTCCCGGGGGGAGGGGCTCTTCGCCGCCACCGCCGACGGCGGGTTCAACTGCGCCGGGTGCCACGGCGGCCTCGCCGGGGTCGGTGGCGAGGTGCCGTACACCCTGACCGACCCCGAGACCGGCCAGCTGCGCCAGGTCAGCTGGTACGCACCGTCGCTGAACGACGTCACCCTCCGGATGACCGACGAGCAGATCTACGACGTGCTCGTCTACGGGCGCCCGTTCTCCCCGATGCCCGCCTGGGGCCTCGAGGGTGGCGGCCCCATGAACGACCAGCAGCTCGACAACCTCATCGCCTACCTCCACAGCATCGAGATCACGCCCGAAGCGGCCCAGGAGCAGGCGGCCGAGCTGGCCGAGGCCGAGCTGACCAGCCTCCAGGAGGCTGCAGGTGAGGAGGGCGCCCAGTCGGCCACGATCGGCGCTGCGCTGTTCAACACCAACTGCGCCCGCTGCCACACGCTCGGTTGGTCCTACGAGGAGGCCCAGCGACCTGGCGGCGGGGCCATGGGCCCGAGCCTGTACAACGCCACGAACCAGTTCCCCGACCGGGAGGAGCACATCGGCTTCGTCTCCGAGGGGGCCGAGAACGGCGAGCGCTACGGCCTCAACGGCCAGAGCAACGGGCGCATGCCGTACTTCTCCCAGGTCCTGACGTCCGAGCAGATCGCCGCCATCGTCGAGTACGAGCGGCTCCTCAACGAGCGCGAGCAAGGGCGCGCCGAGGAGATCGCCGGCGGCCAGGAGGCCGACCGGGGCAACGCCCAGGAGGAGGCCGGCGCCGGCGGCGAGGACGCAGAGGAGGACGGCGGGCCCTCGAGCAGCCAGTCCGGCCAGGCGGGTGCGGACGAGCTCGACGACGGTGAGGGCGGCGGCGGGGCCGAGGCCGGGGGCGCCGGTGAGGCCGGCGGGGCCGAGGCCGGGGGCGCCGGTGAGGCCGGTGGCACCGGTGGGGCCGCGGGCGGGGGGGACCAGTGACCGGTCGCCTGCTCGCCGTGGCGCCGCTCGCCTTCGAGCTCACGTGGGACCCCTTCATGCGGGGCTTCCTGGCCGTGGTCGTCGGGGTCATCGTGCTGTGCGGCTCGACCTACCTGCTGCTCGGCACGAACGTCGGCTCCCGCCTCGGGTTCCTGATCGCCTTCGCCGGCCTCATGGGGTGGATGACGATCATGGGGCTCCAGTGGTGGGTCTACGGGATCGGCCTCGTCGGTGACGTGCCGACCTGGAAGCCCATCGAGATCGTCGCAGGTGACGACGAGGCGGACACCCGTGCCTCCCAGCTCCGAGACGTGCACGACCTCACGACGTGGGAGGAGGTGCCCGAGGGCGACACCCGTCGTGGTGAGATCCAGGCGGCCGCAGACGAGGCGCTCGTGTCCGAGGAGTCGAGCGCAGCGCCGTTCGAGGAGACGGGTGACTACCAGGCGCTCGACGTGTACGAGCGTGGCGGGAAGGACGGGATCGCCAAGCGCCTCCCCGGTCCCCACCCTGCGCACTATGCGGTGGTGCAGGTCCAAGAGGTCGTGGAGGTCGTCACGCTCACCGACCCGGAGGAGGAGTGCCCGGCGGGCGCCCAGTGCATCGAGTTCGGCACGACCCCCCCGCGACCGCAGGTCGACGAGTCGGCGCTCGTGCACTCCGTGGTGATGGTGCGCGACCTCGGCAACCGGCGCTACCCGCCGGCGCTCATCACGATCGGTTCGGCGATCCTGTTCGGCGTCACCTGCAGCGCCTTGCACCGCAGGGACAAGGCGTCGGACGCAGCCCGCGCGGGAGCGCCGACCGCGTCGGCCTGAGCCATGGACGACTACCTGCCCCTCGTCGTCATGTTCGTCCTGGCGGTCGGCTTCGTCCTGCTCAGCATCGCGTCGTCGAAGCTGCTCGCACCGTCTCGGCCCACCTCGGCCAAGGACGCGCCGTACGAGAGCGGCATCGTCCCCACCCGCGACAACCCGGAGCGCTTCCCCGTCACCTTCTACCTGGTGGCGATGATCTTCATCGTCTTCGACATCGAGATCATCTTCTTGTACCCGTGGGCGGTGATCTACCGGGAGCTCGGGGCGTTCGGGCTGGTCGAGATGCTCGTGTTCTCGGTCGCGGTGTTCGTCGCCTTCGTGTACCTGATCAGCAACGGAGCGCTCGACTGGGGCCCGCTCCGGCGCAGCCGCCGCCTCGACGGGACCCTCGACGGCAACCGCACGTCGAGCTCGACGATCCGCCGCATCCCGTCCCGCACCCAGGTCGAGGGCGAGGCTGCGCCGCCTGCGGCCCGGGAGGAGGGCGCCTCCCGCGAGGCCGTCGCCGCGGGGGCAGCCGTCGGGTCGACCAGCGAGGCGTCCACGAGCACGGAGGTGCCGGTCTGATGCAGCTACCGGGCAGCAGCACTCCGGGACGCGGGCTCGAGGGACTCGAGCACAACTTCTTGACGGGGACGCTCGAGGACGTGGTCAAGTGGGCGCGCCGCAACAGCGTCTGGCCTGCGTCGTTCGGCCTCGCGTGCTGCGCCATCGAGATGATGCAGACCGGCGCCGCCCACTACGACCTGGCTCGCTTCGGCATGGAGGTCTTCCGGCCCTCGCCCCGCCAGGCCGACCTGATGATCGTCGCCGGTCGGGTGAGCCAGAAGATGGCCCCGGTGCTGCGCCAGGTGTACGACCAGATGGCGGAGCCGAAGTGGGTGCTCTCCATGGGCGTGTGCGCCAGCACCGGCGGCATGTTCAACAACTACGCCATCGTCCAGGGCGTCGACCAGATCGTCCCGGTCGACGTGTACGCCCCCGGTTGCCCGCCGAACCCCGAGACGCTGCTCCACTCGATCCTCACGCTGCACGAGCTCATCCGCACCGGGGAGATCACGAAGCGCCGCAGCGCGAGCGGCGCCGGGGCCGGGGTCCACGTCGAGGGCAAGGACGAGCCGATGCCGGTCAGCCTCTCGCGCCGGCCCACCCACGTCGGCACGCCCACGTGAGCGAGGCCGGTGCCGCCGAGGACGCGGTCGCGCCCGCAGCGCCGCCCGAGCCCGAGCGCCGCCACGGGGCGCTCGTCAGCCGGAGCCGGGGCCAGGTCGTCCTCCACGCTGAACGTGACACCTACCTCGACGTGGTCGACGCGCTCCAGGGCGAGGGCTTCAACCTCTGCTCCGACCTCACCTGCGTCGACCACCTGACGTTCGGGGCGGGCCGGCTCGTTCCCGAGGGGGTGCACCTCGAGCGCTTCGAGGTCGTGGTCAACCTCACCGCCATCAAGCTCCGGGAGCGGGTGCGGATCCGGGTGCAGGTCCCCGAGTCCGACCCCACGATGCCGTCGCTGTTCGCCCGGTACCCGGGCACCGAGGCGATGGAGCGGGAGGTCTTCGACATGTTCGGCATCGTCTTCGACGAGCACCCCGACCTGTCGCGGATCCTCATGCCGGAGGACTGGGAGGGCCACCCGCTGCGCAAGGACGACGGCGTCGGCCGCATCGTCGTCCAGTTCAAGGGCACGCGACGAGGAGCGGCACCCGTGAGCGAACGGTCACCTGCGGCCACGAGGAGGGCGGATCGGGGATGACGACCACACCGCACACCCACGCCCCCGACGCAGGCGACGTCGAGCCCGACCGAGCCGGCGAGCCCGACGGTCAGCGCACCGTGGACGAGACCGACGTGACGGTCATGGACCCCTACGCCACCTACGAGGGCGCCCAGGAGATGCGGTCGCGCAGCGAGATCTCCGCCACCGAGCTGCTGCGCGAGTCGGGCGCCGTGCTGCGCCTGTCGGAGGCGGCCGCCGCCGAGCTGTCCGAGGCCACGGCCGGCAGCGAGGACGAGACCATGATCATCAACATGGGGCCCCAGCACCCGAGCACGCACGGCGTGCTGCGGCTGATGCTCGAGCTCAAGGGCGAGGAGGTGCTGCGGACCAAGCCGATCATCGGCTACCTGCACACCGGCATGGAGAAGACGGCGGAGGAGCTCACCTACCTCCAGGGCACCACGAACACGACCCGCATGGACTACCTGTCGCCCATGTTCAACGAGCTCGTGTTCGCCCTCGCCACCGAGGAGCTGCTCGGGGTGGCCGACGAGATGCCGGCTCGGGCCACCTGGATCCGGATGTTCATGTGCGAGCTCAACCGCATCGCCTCGCACCTGCTGTTCTTCGCCACGAACGGCATGGACATGGCGTCGACGACGTCGATGATCTTCGGCATCCGGGAGCGGGACGCGCTCCTGCGGTTCTTCGAGCAGGTTTCGGGCCTGCGCATGAACCACAACTACATCCGCGTCGGCGGCGTGGCGGCGGACCTGCCCGACGGGTGGCAGGAGGGCGTCTCCGCCATCCTCGACACCCTCGAGCGCAAGCTCGTCGAGCACGACGAGCTGTTCTCCGGCCAGCCGATCTGGCACGGCCGCAGCCAGGGCGTCGGGATCATCGGGCCCGAGGCCGCCGTGGCCCTCGGCGCCACCGGCCCCACGCTCCGGGCCACCGGCGTGCCGTGGGACCTCCGCCGGGACGATCCCTACCTGGCCTACGACGAGGTCGACTTCGACGTGATCGTCGGCACCCACGGCGACACGTTCGACCGGTACGCGGTGCGCATGAGCGAGATCCGCGAGTCGATCCGGATCGCCCGCCAGTGCATCGAGGGGATGCCGGCGGGGGACTGGCGCATCCAGGACAAGAAGGTGACGCCCCCGCCCCGGGCTCGCATCGACGAGTCGATGGAGGCCCTGATCCACCACTTCAAGATCTTCACCGAGGGGTTCCGGGTGCCCGAGGGCGAGGTGTACGTGGCGGTCGAGTCACCACGAGGGGAGCTCGGCTGCTACCTCGTCTCGGACGGCTCGGCCAAGCCCTACCGCATGCACATCAGGGGCCCGAGCTTCGTCAACATCCAGACGCTGCCGCACCTCATGAAGGGCGGCCTCATGGCCGACGCGGTGGCCGTCATCTCGTCGATCGACCCCGTGATGGGCGAGGTCGACCGTTGACCACCAGCCGGTTTCGATGCGTCGACCCGGCTCTGGCAGGATGCTCCTGATGGCCCGGCTCTCCCCTGAGAACGAGGTGCTGGCGCGCCAGATCATCGGTCGCTACCCGCGGTCGCGCTCGGCGCTGATCCCCCTCCTGCACGTCGCCCAGGAGCAGGACGGCTGGGTCACCGACGACGCGATGGCCCACATCGGGGAGCTGCTCGGGCTGACGCCGGCCGAGGTCCTCGGCACCTGCTCCTTCTACGAGATGTTCAAGCGGGAACCCGTCGGGACCTACCTCGTGAACGTTTGCACGAACATCTCCTGCCAGCTCCTGGGGGGCGAGGAGCTGCTCGAGCACGTCGAGGAGCGACTCGGCGTCAAGGCGGGCGCCACCACCCCCGACGGCCTCTTCACGGTCGAGGACGTCGAGTGCATCGCCGCGTGCACCGAGGCGCCGTGCCTCCAGGTGAACTACCGCTACTTCCACCGGATCACCCACGCCGGCTTCGACGCGCTCGTGGACGAGCTGCGTGCCGGGCGCCTGGCCGAGGAGATCCCGCCCCACGGCACCACCACCCGGATCCGCCAGACCGTGCCCGCACCCCGGTGGGCGGGCGTCGGCGCCGAGGGCCTGCCGCCGGAGATCGGCTGATGGCCGTCACCGACGCACCGAAGATCATCACCACCCGCTTCGACCTCGACGACGGCCGCACGCTCGCCGGCTACGAGCGCACCGGTGGGTACGAGTCGCTGCGCGCCGCACTCGCGAGCTCGCCGGCCGACGTGCTGGCCGAGGTCAAGGCGGCCAACCTCCAGGGTCGGGGGGGCGCAGGCTTCCCGGCCGGGACGAAGTGGGGCTTCCTCCCTGCCGACGTGCACCCGAGGTACCTCGTCGTCAACGGCGACGAGAGCGAGCCCGGCACCTACAAGGACCGCCTCCTCATGGAGCGCGACCCCCACCAGCTGATCGAGGGCGTGCTGCTCGCCAGCTACGCGGTCGAGGCGAAGCAGGCCTTCATCTACGTCCGAGGCGAGATGGCCGTCGCCCAGGAGCGGTTGGCGACGGCCCTCAACGAGGCGTACGCGGCAGGCCTCGTCGGGCGCGACATCGCCGGGTCTGGCTGGTCGATGGACGTCGTCCTCCACTGGGGGGCGGGCGCCTACATCGTCGGCGAGGAGACCGCCCTGATCGAGAGCCTCGAGGGCCGCCGGGGGATGCCCCGGCTGAAGCCGCCGTTCTTCCCGGCCGTCAAGGGCCTGTACCTGCAGCCCACGATCGTGAACAACGTCGAGACGCTGGCGAACATCCCCTGGATCGTGCGCAACGGCGGTGCTGCCTTCGCCGGGCTCGGGACCGAGGAGTCGGCCGGGATGCGGCTGTTCGCGCTCTCCGGCCACGTCCGCAACCCGGGCGTGTACGAGGTCGAGATGGGCAGGACCACGTTCCGGGACCTGATCGAGGCGCCGGTGCTGGGGGGCGGCATCCGAGACGGCGGCACGCTCAAGGCGTTCATCCCCGGGGGCGCCTCGGCGCCGTGGTTCTACGAGGAGCACCTCGACCTGCCGCTCTCGAAGGCGACGGTCGACAAGGCCGGCTCCATGCTCGGGTCGGGGGCCGTCGTGGTCATGGACCACACCACCGATGCGGTCAAGGCGTGCGCCCGCATCGTCCGCTTCTTCGCCCACGAGTCCTGCGGCAAGTGCACCCCCTGCAGGGAGGGCACCACGTGGCTGCACCAGATCCTCCAGCGCATCCTCGCCGGGGACGGGCGCTGGAGCGACCTCGAGCTGCTGCTCGACGTGAGCGACAACATCAGCCCGGGGATCGCGTGGCCGCCGCGCCAGACGACGATCTGCCCGCTCGGGCCGTCGGCCGTCTCGCCCATCGCGTCGGCCCTTCGCCGGTTCCGCCCGGAGTTCGAGGCCTACATCGAAGGTGGCCGCCACGCCGGCGCCCGGCCCGTCGGGGTCGACGTCCTCGCCGGGGTGGCCGCCGGATGAGCGCGCGGACCGAGGGCGCACGACGTGGCTGAGCAGACCGAGGTGAAGACCACCGTCAGCATCACCATCGACGGCCGCACCGTCGAGGCGCAGCCGGGAGAGCTGCTGATCGCGGCGGCCGAGCGGGCCGGCACCTACATCCCCCGCTTCTGCTACCACCCGCGGATGGAGCCGGTGGGCATGTGCCGGATGTGCATCGTCGAGGTCGACACCGGGCGCGGTCCCGCCCTCCAGCCGTCGTGCATGATCCCCGTCGCCGACGGCATGACGGTCTCGACCGAGTCCGAGGTCACGAAGAAGGCGCAGGACGGCGTCCTCGAGTTCCTCCTCATCAACCACCCCCTCGACTGCCCCGTCTGCGACAAGGGCGGGGAGTGCCCGCTGCAGGACCAGACCCTGGCGTTCGGGCCTGGCGAGAGCCGCTTCGTCGAGGAGAAGCGCCACTACGCGAAGCCCATCCCGCTGAGCGACCTCGTCTACATGGACCGCGAGCGCTGCATCCTGTGCGACCGGTGCACGAGGTTCTCGACGGAGGTGGCGGGGGACCCGCTCATCACGTTCGTCAACCGGGGCAACGCCACCGAGGTCAACACGTTCCCCGACGACCCCTTCGCGTCGTACTTCAGCGGCAACACGGTCCAGATCTGCCCCGTCGGCGCCCTGCTGGCCCGCCCGTACCGCTTCAAGGCCCGCCCGTGGGACCTCGACCAGGTGGAGTCGACCTGCACCGCGTGTGCGGTGGGTTGTCGGATGGCGGTCCAGAGCTCGTCCGACGCCGTCGTGCGCCACCTGGGCATCGACGTCGACCCGGTCAACTGGGGCTGGCTCTGCGACAAGGGCCGCTTCGACTTCGAGGCGCTGAGCGACGAGGGGCGCCTCACCACCCCGTTCGTGCGCCGCGAGGACGAGCTCGTCGAGGCGTCGTGGAGCGAGGCCCTGACCCGGGTCGCCGAGGGCCTCGCCGACGCCCGCGACCGCCACGGCGCCGCCTCGCTGGCCGTCCTCGGGGGCGCCCGGCTGGCGAACGAGGACGCCTACGTCTGGTCGAAGCTCGCCCGCAGCGTCCTCGGCACGGACAACGTCGACGCCCAGCTCGGCGACGGCCTGCCCGCCGAGGCCGTCCTCGGGCTCCCCCGGGCCACGATCGACGCCGCCTGCGCGGCCGGCACCGTGGTCCTGCTCGGGCCCGACATCAAAGAGGAGCTGCCGGTCCTGTACCTGCGCCTCCGGGACGCGGTCGTGCACAAGGGCCTCCGGCTGATCGAGCTGAGCCCCACGGAGACCGGCCTCACCCGGCTGACCGCTGCGTCCCTCCGCCACCGCCCGGGTGAGGTCGCCCAGCTCATGGACGCCTTGCTGGCGGGTGGTCGCGGCACCCGGGGCGACGGCGTCGAGGTGGCCGAGGCGGCGGCGCTGCTGGGCGACGGCCCCGTCGTCTGCGTGCTCGGCCGCGCGTCCCTGGCCGAGTCGCCCGACTCCGTCGTGGCGGCTGCGGGCGCCCTCCTCGAAGCCCGGCCCGGCACCACGTTCCTCTCGGCGCTCCGGCGGGGCAACGTCCACGGCGCCCTCGACATGGGCCTGGCGCCTGGCGTCCTGCCCGGTCGCGTCTCCCTCGACGACGGGCGGGCCTGGTTCGCCGACGCCTGGGGCTCGGTGCCCGAGGCCCGTGGCCTCGACGCCACCGGCACCCTCAGCGCCGCGGCAGCGGGGCGGATCTCGGGACTCGTCCTGCTCGGCGCCGATCCCCTCGCCGACTTCCCCGATCGCGACCTCGCCCGCCGGGGCGTCGGCGGGGCCGGGTTCGTCGTCGCCATCGACGCCTTCCTCACCCCGTCCGCGCAGCAGGCCGACGTCGTGCTGCCGGCCGCCGTCTTCGGCGAGCGCGGCGGCACCACGACGAACCTCGAGGGACGCATCAGCCGCCTGAACCAGAAGGTCACGGCGCCGGGCTCAGCCCGCGTCGACTGGATGATCGCGGTGGAGCTCGCATCGCGCATGGGAGCCGACCTCGGCCTCGAGTCGCTCGAGGAGATCTGGGACGAGATCGAGCGGATCGCCCCCAGCCACGCCGGCCTGACGAGCGACCGGCTGCGCACCTCCGAGGCGCTCGACGGGCTGCTGCCGGCTGCCACCGCCGACGTCGAGACCGAGGGTGCGCCCCCCACGATGAGCCAGGTCGACGAGCCCGGCACGAGCGCGGCCGCCGCCCAGGGCACGGACCACCTGCCGGGGAACGTGCAGACCGAGGAGTCGTCCCTCGGCACGGGCACCGGGTCAGGGCCGGGGGCGGAGGGATCCGAGGGCGCAGCGTCGATGGCGGCGGCGTTCGGCGCAGAGGCCGATGTCGCCGACTACGGCGAGGGCACCACCCCGGCCGAGGGCGGAGGCGAGGCGGAGGCCATCGCGCTCACCGCGGACGCGGTCGCCCAGGGCGCCTCGGTGGGGGAGCCCTCGGGTGGCGGCACCGAGGGTGCGTCCGAGGGGGCGGCGTCACCCCGCACCATCCGCTTCGCCCGGTCGGCGGCGCCGAGCGGTCCGCCGAAGATCGACAGCTACTCGCTCCGCCTGGTGTCGGGGAGGAAGCTCTACGACGCAGGGACCCTCGTCCAGCACTCGCCCTCGCTCGCCGGGCTCGCAGCAGCCGCCCCCCTCCGGGTGAACCCCGCCGACCTGCACCGTCTGGGCCTCACGTCGGGCGCCCGCATCCGCCTCTCGAGCAGCCGCACGACGCTCGTGATGGTGGCGGAGGCCGACCTCGGGGTCCCCCGCGGCACGGTCGCGCTCACGTTCAACCAGGTCGGCCAGCTCGCAGCCGACCTGATCGACGCCACTATGGCGGTCACCGACGTGCGCCTCGAGACGCTCGCCGAGACCAGCCGTGTCGGCAGCCGCTCGTCCCGCCGGGAGTCCTCCGGTGGGTGACCCGCTCTTCGACGGGGGCTTCGACCTCGGCGTGCTCGCCATCGTGGTGGTGAAGGCCCTCATCGGCTTCACGTTCGTGATGGTCGGCGTCATCTTCATGATCTGGTTCGAGCGCAAGGTCATCGCCGACATGCAGAGCCGGGTCGGGCCCGACCGGGCCGGCAAGTGGGGCCTGCTCCAGACGCTCGCCGACGGGATCAAGCTCATCTTCAAGGAGGACCTGTCCCCCGACCGGTCGGACCGGCTCGTCTACCGGTTGGCGCCCTACCTCTCGGTGGCGCCCGCGTTCCTC
>CADCSY010000036.1 GCA_902805555.1 uncultured Acidimicrobiales bacterium
AGCAAGCGCAGCGCTCGCTACGCCCTCTCTGACCAGCCACTTCGCGGTGGGCGCAAAGGGACTCGAACCCCTGACCTCTGCCGTGTGAAGGCAGCGCTCTAACCAGCTGAGCTATGCGCCCGTGACGAGTTCGGGAGGCTATCGCACGTCGAGGAGGTCCTCCGACGGGCGGGGTGCGGTCAGGAACAGCGCCGGCTCCGGGGCCCGGAGGGGTGCCCGGAGCGAGGAGGTGAAGCCGAACGGGTGGCGGGCGGGCCGGACGAGGAACCGCATGCCCGCGACGTGCACGCCGGGGTGGGCCCCGCCCAGGTCGTGGAGGTCACCCCCGCCGCCCCCGGTCGTCACGCGCACGGTGGTGAGGGACGCCCGGCCCCGCAGCCGCCCCGGCACCACGACAGGACCATCGCCTCGTCGCTGGAGGGAGCGAACCGGGAGGAGGAACGGGAGGCGCCACCGGCTCACCCGGCCGGTGATGGTGACGTCCCGTTCGACCCAGTGGAGCTCCCGCTCGTCCCCCGAGGACCGCCAGGTGAGGGTGCCCAGGTCCTTCGGGTAGCCCCAGTTGAGGCGACCGCCGAGGCGGCTCTCGGCCGAGTCGACGACCATGGTGGTGATGCACCACCCGGGCCGCAGGCCGAGGCGGGCCGGCTCGCCGATGGCGAGCTCCAGGTAGGGGCCGACGGGCGAGCCCGAGTAGGACACCGCTGCCACCAGCGTGGGCCCCGGCACCCGCTCGAGGCCGTCGGGCAGCGGACGGCGGGGCACCGGGCGGCGCACGAGGCAGGCGAGCGACTCCCCCGACAGGGCCCACGGTGCGAACGGCGTGCCCACGTCGGCAACGCTAACGGCGACGGCCGCTGCGCCTCACCCGCCCGCCGGGTAGGTCCGCAGCTCGACGACGTTGCCGTCCGGGTCCCGCACGTAGACGCTCCGACCGACCCCTCGGGCCCCGAACACCTCGACCGGCCCCCGCTCGACGTCGAAGCTCTCGCTGGCGACGAGGGCCTCGAGGTCGGTCGCCGGGTCGACGACGACGCAGACGTGGTCCACGTTGCTGCCGGTGCGCTCTCCCTGGAGCAGGTCGATGATGGTCGCGTCGTCGATGCGCACCGACGGGAAGGGGACCGCTCCCCTGCGCCACTCGTCGACGCGCTCGCCAGCGAGCCCGAGCTGGTCGGTCCACCAGCCGAGCGACCGCTCGACGTCGGGCGTCAGCAGCACCAGGTGATCGAGGGCGACGACCTGCACCATGCCGGCAGGATAGGCAACCTCCCACCCGGGGGCCGGTTCGACGTCGCCGCCCCGCCGCCCCATCATCTCGACGTGATCAGCGACATCGACCTCGACCACGTGGCGGTCGCCACCGAGCGCCAGAGGGACGCGTGGCCGCGCTACGCCGGTGACCTCGCCGGTGCGTGGGTGTCGGGCGGCGAGAGCATCGGCTTCCACGCCGCCCAGCTCAGCTACGCGAACGGCATGAAGGTCGAGGTGCTCGAGCCCCACCTCGTGGAGCAGAACGACTTCCTCCGTCGCTTCCTGGACGCCAACGGGCCGGGCGCCCACCACCTCACCTTCAAGGTGCCCGACATCGAGGCCGCCCTCCGGGCTGCGGAGTCGGCCGGCCTCTCCCCCGTCGGCGTGGACCTGCGCGACCCGCAGTGGCAGGAGGCGTTCCTGCACCCGAAGCAGGCCCACGGTGTCGTCGTCCAGCTCGCGCAGTCGCAGGGCACGTGGGAGAGCCCTCCCCCGCCCGACCTGCCCGCCCCCGTCACCGAAGCACCGGCGACGCTCGACCACGTGACCCACGCCGTCGCGTCCCTCGACGAGGCCGCCGCCCTCTTCCGCGACCTCCTGGGGGGAGCGGAGGTCGGTGCAGGCTCGCTCGACGGCGGCCGCTTCCTCGACCTCGCCTGGGCCGGGGGCGGGACGGTCCGCCTCGTCGCAGCCCTGGCCGACGGGGACGCCGGCTCGCCCTGGACGGCCTGGCTGGACGGGCGCCGTGGTCGGGTGCACCACCTGGCGTTCACGGTGGCCGACCCCTCCCAGGTGCCCGACGCCGCCCTCGCCGACGACGGCACCTGGGTGGTCGACCCGGAGCGAAACCTCGGCGTCCGCCTGGTCCTGCGAGGCGCCTGAAGGGGAATGCGCTGTCGGGAGGGCCGGTTGCTCCCGGCATGGCCGACGTCGACTTCTTCTGGGACCCGATGTGCCCGTGGGCGTGGATCACGTCCCGCTGGATGGTCGAGGTGCAAGAGCAGCGTGGCCTCGACGTGGACTGGCGCTTCATCTCGCTGCGGGTGGTCAACGAGGAGAAGGACTACGACAAGGACTTCCCGCCGAGGTACACCGAGGTGCACGGCCTCGGCCTGAAGCTGCTCCGGGTGGCCGCTGCGGTCCGCGCCCAGCACGGCCCCGAGGAGGTCGGACGCCTCTACACCGCCCTGGGCCAGCGGATCCACGTCGACCGTGGTCGTGACAGCCTCCTCGACGGCTCGGGTGTCGAGGCCCTGCTTCGCGAGCTCGACCTCCCGGCCGAGCTCGCCACCCACCAGGACGACGAGGGAGAGTGGGACGCCGCGGTTCGCAGCGACACGGCGACGGGCCTGGCCCGGGCCGGCAAGGACGTCGGCACGCCGATCATCACGTTCGGCCCCCCCGACGGGCCCTCCTTCTTCGGGCCGGTGATCAGCCGGATCCCCCGCGGGCAGGAGGCGCTCGACCTCTGGGACGCCACCGAGCGCATCGCCGGGTTCCCCGGCTTCGCCGAGCTGAAGCGCTCCTTGCGGGAGCCGCCGCAGGTGACCTGACGCCGGCTGCCCAGAGGGTTGCCCTCCGCCCCAGGCTCGGTCCTCAGCTCGCTGGGCGGAGGCAGACCCAGGTCCCCTCACCCGGCACCGAGCGGGCGATCGCGCCGTCAGGGCACTGGGACTGGCGGTTCACGACCAGGTCGACGCGCCCCTCGTTCGGCGAGTCGCAGGGCACCTCGACCACGCCGACCCCCTGCTGGCTCTGCACGCACCTGCCCACGAGGTCCGAGCTCGTGCGCCGGCTGTCGTCGCCTGCGCCCCCGGCGAAGGCGGTGAACACGAAGATGGCGCCGAGCACCACCAGGGCCGCGATCCACGGCAGGCTGCGCACCACCGAGGCCCCAGGGTCGACCATCCCCTCGGGCCGCTGGTAGTAGGGCGTCGGGTCGAGGTCGTCACGCGCCGACCACGCCGACCGGGCGCCGTTCGGCCGGGGCGCAACGGGGGGACGACCGGCCAGGCGGTCGTCGTAGGCAGCCCGGCTGGCCGGAGCCCGCAGGACGCGCCACGCCTCGTTCACGTCCTGCATCGCCCTCGCCATGGCAGCTGACCGCTCCGGTGGGAGGCCGTGCAGGCGGTCAGGGTGGAGCAGCCGGGCCCGGCCGAGGTAGGCCCGGCGCACCTCGTCGGCCGAGGCGGTGGGCTCCACGCCGAGCACCTCGTAGTGGTTGGCCGCCCTCACCTGCGCCCCGCCCACCGTCCGGCACCCACGCCGCCAGTCTCGCCGTCGCGCACGCAGATCACCCCGCCGGGGCCACGTCCTCGTCACCCGGGTCGTCGACGCCGGCCTCTTCCGCGGCCATGGAGGCGTGGGCCCGGTCCACGGTCCCCCCGATGCGCCAGTACGTCCCCTGCGCCCTCGCCAGCAGCTCCTCGTCGACCAGGTGCCGGCGGAGGGAGGCGGTGTCGGCGTGCCAGTGCCCGAGGATGAGGTTGACCATCGCCTCGGTGTACCGGCGACCTGGTTCGAAGTCCTGGGCCAGCAGGTCGAGGATGACGAGGCGCTTCGACCGCTGCGCCGGGATCGACGTGAGGCGCCTGTCCTTGACGAACGCGCGGAGGACCCTGGCCTCCTCGGCCGGCAGCCACGCGAGCTCGTCGTCGGATGCGGCGGCGCCGGCCACGGCCGAGGCGCGGGCGCTGGCTCGCAGCGCCTCCTCGGCCAGGCGCCAGCCGTGGTCGTCCTGGTCGACGAGCCCACGGTCGGCGAGGCGGCCGAGGGCGGTCACCGCAGCGCGGAGGTCGAGGCCGGCGGCGGCCACCACCTCCTCGGTGGTCGACGCGCCGAGCACGAGCGCAGCCACGGTCCGCAGGCGGTCGCCGTCGGCCAGCAGCCTGACGATCTCCGCCGCCGGCATGGCCGGGACCTGCTCCTCGGGCGCCACGGGGCCTCAGTACCCGAGGTCGACGTCGACCAGCCCGACCAGGGTCTCGGCGGCGGCGAAGCGCCGGACGTTCTCGGTGATGCGGGCCACGAGGTGCGGCCGGGCCATCTCCTGGGTGTTGGCGGTGTGGGGCGTGATGAGGCAACGGGGCTCGGACCACAGCGGGTGGCCCTCGGGGAGCGGCTCGGGATCGGTGACGTCGAGGGCGGCCCCGCCGATGGCCCCCGCCGCGAGGGCGGCCACCAGGTCGTCGGTGACGACGTGGCCGCCTCGGCCGACGTTGACGAGCCAGGCGTGGTCCTGGAGGCGGGCGAGGGCCCGGGCGTCGATGATCCCGGTCGTCTCCGGGGTCAGGGCGAGGGCGACCACCACGACGTCGGCGCCCGGGAGCACCTGCTCGAGCTGGTCAGGGCCGACGACCCGGCGCGCACCGGGCAGCGGCGCCGGGTGGCGTCGCAGGACCGTCACGTCACAGCGGAACGGGGCCAGCAGGGCGAGCAGCGCCTCGGTGATCCCGCCGCCGCCGAGGATCGTGACCCGGGCCTCGAACAGGGTCCGCCCGCCCGGCGACCCCCAGGCGCTGGCGGCCGCCCGCTCGGGGAGCCCCCTGAGCCCGGCGAGGGCGAGGGCCAGCGCGTGCTCGGCCACCGGCTCGGCGTACACCCCCTTGCCGCACGTCCAGGTGCGGGCGGGGTCGAGCAGCTCGGCGTAGGGCTCGACCCCGGCCCACGGCAGCTGCACCCAGCGGGCGCCGGGCGCGGCCTTCAGCACGGGCTCGAACGAGCCGGCGTCCGGGCCGCCGACCCACACGAGCGCCTCGGCCTCCGGGGGGTCCACGAGCTGGCCGCCGCCGGCGACGACCGCGTCTCGGACCCACGAGGGGGCCCGGTCGGGGGCCACGGCGACGCGGGGGCTGGGCACGCCGGGCGACGCTACCGCCCACCGGTGGGACCGCTCCGGGGGCGGTCGCGGCCGGATCGGAGGCCTACCCTCGGGCCCCGTGCGCCGCCGCCCCTTCCGGAACCCGACACCGGAGGAGGGCCAGGACGCGCTCCTCGAAGGCGACCAGCCTCCGGCGCCCGGCACGGCTCGCGCCGCCTTCGCGGTGCGTGACTTCCGGGTGGTGTGGACCGGCTCGTTCCTCTCGAACATCGGGACGTGGATGCAGAACGTCACGCTCGGCGCCTTCGCCTACGAGCTGACGCGGTCACCGTCGTTCGTCAGCCTCATCGTGTTCGCCCAGCTCGGCCCGATGCTGCTGCTGTCGGTGGTGGGAGGCCTGCTGGCCGACACCGTCGACCGCAGGAAGATCATCGTGACCGCCCAGGCCGGTCAGCTCGTCGGCTCCGTCGCCCTCGCCGCCCTCGTGCTCGGCGGCGACCCGAGCCGCGCTGCGCTCCTCGGCTGCGTCCTCCTGATCGGGATCGGCAACGCCCTGAACGCCCCCGCCTGGGTGGCGACGATGCCCGACCTCGTCGGGAGGGAGAACCTGGCCGGCGCCATCTCCCTCAACTCCATGCAGATCAACGCCACGCGCGTCGTCGGGCCGGCGATCGGCGGCGTCCTCTACCCGCTCGTCGGGGCCGGCGGCGTGTTCCTCGTCAACGCCGCCACCTACGTCGCCGCCATCGGCACCGTCCTGGCGGTGCGCATCCCAGCCGTCAAGCGGGACACGACCGGCCCGCAGGGCTGGCGGCGGCTGGCCGGCGGGTTCCAGGTGGCGCGCCGCGACCCCCTCGTCGGGAGGATCCTGCTGGTCCTGGTGACGTTCTCCCTGCTCTGCCTGCCCTTCATCGGCCAGATGCCGACGATCGCGGCGGTGAACCTCGGCATGGACACCGAGAGCCTCGCCTACGGCCTGCTCTACGCCTCGTTCGGGCTCGGTGCCGTCACCGGCGCCATGTCGATCGGGACGTTCCTCTCCGGCGCCCGCAAGGAGTCGATCGTCCGCCTCGGCTTCGCCGGCTTCGCCGGCCTGCTCCTCGTGTTCGCCTTCCTCCGGGCGCCGGCCCCGGCCTACCCCGTGGTCGCCCTCGTCGGCTTCACCTACTTCGGGGCGGTGACCGCGCTCAACACGGTCCTCCAGAGCCATCTCCCCGAAGGGGTCAGGGGCCGGGTCATGGCCCTGTGGCTCATGGGCTTCGGGGGCACCGTCCCCCTCGGGCTGCTGGTCGCCGGCCCGATCGCCGAGGCGACGTCGATCACCGTCGTCCTGGTGTACGGGGCGGTCGTCGCCTTCGCCCTGTTCCTCTTCGCCGACCTCGACGGCGCCCGGGCCCGGGGCGAGGCCCGCGTTCGGGCGATCACCCCGGCCCGACCGATCAGCTGACCCCGGAGGGCCCCGATCGGGTACGGTCCGCGTCGGCGCGCCCGTCGCCCGAGGGCCGACGCCGGTTGCACGAAGCCCACCCACCCGCTCGCCACAGGGGGACCATGTCCACGACGGTGCACGACCTCGAGCTCCCCGAGCTCGACACCTTCGGCCTCGACCGTGCCCAGGCAAGGGCGGCGATGGAGGCTGCCCGGGCCGAGCACTGGCTCGCCCGCATGCCCATGGGCTACACGGTCACCCGCTACGCAGACGTCGTCGGGATCCTCCGTGACCGGCGCTTCCACTCCGCCCTCTCGCTGATCCCGCAGATGGCGGGGATCGACGACGAGACGTTCAACCGTCGGCGCCAGCAGTCCATCCTGTCGATGGAGGGCGACGAGCACGCCAGGGTCCGGCGCCTCGTCGCCCCGTCCTTCAGCCCGAAGGCGGCCGACCGGCTGCGACCGTTCATGCGGCAGGTGGTGGACGGCCTCGTCGACGGCTTCGTGGCCAACGGTCGCTGCGACCTCGTGGCCGACCTCTGCGAGCCGTACCCGATCCCGATCATCTGCGAGCTGCTCGGGGCGCCGAAGGAGGACTGGAAGCTCTTCTCGGCGTGGGCCACCGACATCTTCCGCATCTTCAACGGGGACGTCGCCAACGAGCTCCCGCTGATCCAGGCCGCCTCCGAGGAGCTCGAGGCGTACGTGCGGGCGATGATCGACGAGCGCCGCACCTCACCCGCCGACGACCTGTTGAGCACGATGATCGCCGCCGAGGAGGCCGGGGACCGCCTCTCGACCGACGAGCTGGTCATGCTCTGCGAGGCGGTGCTCATGGCCGGCACCGACACCACCCGCAACCAGCTGGCGTGCACCGTCGCCCTGCTGACGGACCACCCGGACGTGTGGGCACGCCTGGCGGAGGACCCGTCGGCGGCGGCCGGCACGGTGGAGGAGTCGATGCGCCACCTCGGCGCGGTGCGGGGGACGGCCCGCTTCGCCTCGGAGGACATCGAGTACCGGGACGTCGTCTTCCCGGCAGGCACCCTGGTGGCCACCAGCCTCGCCACCGCCAACCTCGACCCCGAGGTCTACGTCGACCCCACCACCTTCGACGTCACCAGGGTCCACCCGAAGCAGCAGCTGACCTTCGGCTCCGGCATCCACTTCTGCCTCGGCGCGGCGCTGGCCCGGGCCGAGCTCCAGGAGGCGCTGCCCGTGCTCGCCCGCCGGCTGCCCGACCTCCGCCTCGACGGCACCATCGAGTGGAAGCCCGACACGGTGGGCATCTGGGGCCCCGCCCGCCTGCCGCTGGCGTTCGGCGCGACCTCGGGCGGTCAGCTCAGCGCCAGCTGACGGCGCACACGTCGACGGGGTCGTCGAGGCCCTTCAGCCGGAGGCTCTCGGGGATCCCGAAGGCGACGTCCCGTAGGGGGCCCACCGCGTCACGCAGCTCGACGGTCGTGAGCACCGCGCCCCCGGTCGCTGCGTCGGCGACGCGGGCGGCCACGTTCACGTCGTGGCCGATGAGGTCGTCCCCCGAGACCACGGCCTCTCCGCAGTGCACCCCGGCCCGGAGGCGCAGCGGCGGGGGCGGCGCGTCCACGAGCTCCAGTGCGGCGTGGACGGCGGCCTCCGGCGACGGGAAGGACAGCATCAGCCCGTCCCCGATCCGCTTCACCACCCGCCCGCCCCTGCTGCGGACGATGGGGCCGACCGTGCGGTGGTGCTGGGCGAGCAGGTCGAGTGCGTGCTCGTCACCCTCGCTGGCGGTGAAGCTGGTGAAGCCCTCCAGGTCGGTGAACGTGATGGCGATGGGGATGGGGCTGCCGCCGTCCTCGGTCGTCGACCCTGCCGCCAGGAGCTGGATGGCGCTGAGGCCGACGCCACCGAGGACCGACGGCTTGCGCTCGATGGAGCGCTCGAGGAAGCGCTGGACGACCTCGACCGGGCTCGACGTCCTGACCGGGTGCTCACCCGGCTCGTCCACCCAGGCACGGTCGACGAGGCCGACCTCGATCGCCGTGCTCCGCAGCTCGGGGTCCTGGCGCAGGACGGCGGCGGCCCGCTCGGCGAGCTGCTGGCGCAGCGCCCTGACCGCCGTCGCGCCGGCGCTTCGGGCTTCCTCCTTGCGGGCCACGGCTCTCGAACCTAGAGGGCGAGCAGCGCCGAGGCGAGGGTGTCGAGACCGGCCACGCGACTGCCCTTGACCAGCACGGCGTCCCCCTGACCGAGGCCGAGGGCGACGGCGTGGGCCGTCGCGGCGGCGACGTCGGGGACCTGGTCCACGCCGTAGGCCGGCGCCGCCACCGCGACCGCCGTGACGCCGAGGTCGGCGGCGAGGCGGGCGACGGCCTCGTGGCCCTCGTCCGCCCCCGCACCGAGCTCCGCCATCGTGCCGAGGTAGGCGACCCGCCTCCTCGCCGGGAGGGCGGCCAGCGAGCGCAGCGCAGCGGCCATCGAGGTCGGGTTGGCGTTGTACGCGTCGTTCAGCACGACGAGCCCGCCCGGAGCCTGGCCCAGCGCCATGCGCCACGGCGACGCCGGTGGCGTGGCCAGCCCTGCGACCACGCCCTCGAGGGGCGCGCCGGCAGCCAGCGCGGCACCGGCGGCGGCGAGTGCGTTGCCGACCTGGTGGGCCCCACGCACGGCCAGGCGCACGGGGGCTGCGCCCCACGGCGTGCGCATCGTGAAGGTGGCCTGGAGCCCCTCGTCGAGGGCGACGTCCGTGGCCGTCAGGTCGGCTGTGGCGTCGGAGCCGAACCGCAGCACCCGGGCGCTCGTGGCCCCGGCCATGGCCGCCACCCGCACGTCGTCGGCGTTGAGCACCGCCGTCCCCGAACCGGGGAGCGCCACCACCAGCTCGGCCTTGGCCCGGGCCACGTCGTCGATCGTGCCGAACGTCTCGGTGTGCACGGCGGCGACGGCCGTGACCACACCGATCGTGGGGCTGGCGATGGAGCACAGCTCGCTGATGTGGCCCGCCCCCCGCGCCCCCATCTCCACGACCACCACGTCGGTGTCACCTGGTGCGTTCACCAGCGTGAGGGGGACGCCGAGCTCGTTGTTGAACGACCGCTCGCTGGCCGTGGTTCGCAGGCTCGAGGCGAGCGCCCCGGCGCAGAGGTCCTTCACGGTCGTCTTGCCGACCGAGCCGGTGACGCCGACGACGAGCTCCGGCAGGCGGGCCCGGGCGGCCCGGCCGAGGGCGGCGAGCGCCGCGGTGGTGTCCTGGACGACGATCGCCGGGACGCCCCGAGCCGTCGGCCGCTCGACGAGGACGGCCGCCGCCCCGCCGTCGAAGGCGGCAGGGACGAAGTCGTGGCCGTCGCGCTCCGCCACCACGGCGACGAACAGGCGCCCTCCGACGTCGACCCGGCTGTCGATGCTGGCCCCGTCCACCGTCGCGGCCGCGCCGGCCTCCTGGCCACCGGTCGCCGCCGCCACGTCGGCGGTCGAGAACCTCATGCCCCGCCCCGTCCGGTTGAGGTCCTCGGGCCGGTCGCCATGGCTGGCTACGGTGCCACACCCATGGCCGCCATCACGCCGGCGTCGGTGGGTGGGGCTGGTGCGCCCACCCAGGAGCGGGTGCGCCTCGTCGTGCTGTTCGGCGGTCGCTCCGCCGAGCACGAGGTGTCCTGCGTGTCTGCCGCGTCCGTGCTGGGCGCAGTCGACCCCACGAGGTACGACGTCGAGCCGGTCGGCATCACCCTGGACGGGCGCTGGGTCCTCGCCGAGGCAGCGGTCGCCGCGCTGGCCGAGGGGGTGGCGGCGCTCCCCCGCTCGCTGGCCGCCGAGGGGCCCGAGGTCGACCCCCTGCCCACGCTCGCCGACACCTCCCGGTCCGACACCGCCCCGGGGATGGGCTCCCGCCCGGTCGTGGTCCTCCCGCTGCTGCACGGGCCCTTCGGGGAGGACGGGACGGTCCAGGGCCTGCTGGAGCTGGCCGGGGTGCCCTACGTCGGCGCAGGCGTGCTCGGCTCGGCGCTGTGCATGGACAAGGCGGCGGCCAAGGCCGTGCTCGCCCGCCACGGCCTCCCCCAGTGCCGGCACCTCTCCCTGCGCGACGTCGACGTCGGCGACGGGCTCGGCGACCGGGTGGGCGACGAGCTGGGCTGGCCGGTCTTCGTGAAGCCCGCCAACATGGGCTCCTCCATCGGCGTCACCAAGGTGACGGGGCCCGACGAGCTCTCCGGCGCGGTCGAGGCGGCGCTCGCCTTCGACGAGTGGCTCGTGGTCGAGGAGGCGGTGTCGGGGAGGGAGATCGAGTGCGGCGTCCTCGGGAACCAGACCCTCGCCGCCACCGTGCCGGGCGAGATCGTCCCGAGCGCCGCGTTCTACGACTACGACGACAAGTACTCGGGGCACGGGGCGGAGCTGGTCGTGCCCGCCGTGCTCCCCGCGGGTGTGACCGAGGAGGTGGGGCGCCTCGCCGTGGCGGCGGCAGCCGCGCTCCGGGCCGAGGGCATGGCCCGGGTCGACTTCTTCTACGAGGAGGCCGGTCGCGGGTTGCTCGTCAACGAGGTCAACACGATCCCGGGCTTCACCCCGTGGTCGATGTACCCCCGGCTCTGGGCCGCCACCGGCGTCCCCTACGCAGCGCTGATCGACCGGCTCGTCGCCCTCGCGCTCGACCGCCATGCCCGCCGGGCGACCAGGATCGGCCGCCCTCGGGGCTGAGGGCGGCCCCCCCTACGACGAGGGCACGCCTGCGCGGTCGGCCGCCCTGGCGTGGTCGGTGACGAGGCGGACCCAGCGGTCCCAGTAGGCGGGCGGGTAGTCGTGCCCCATCCCCTCCAGCACCTCGAAGCGGGCGTCGGGGATGGCATCGGCGGTGCGGCGCCCGCCGGAGATGTCCACCAGGCGGTCCTGGTCGCCGTGCAGCACCAGCGCCGGCACCGTGACCTGCCTGAGCGCCTCGGTGCGGCTCGGCGAGGCCATGATCGCCATGAGCTGGCGGGCCTGGCCTGCGGGGTCGAAGCTCCGGTCGAAGGCCTCCCCCACCATGGCGGCGGTGCGCTCGTCGTCCTGGTGGTCGGGGCTCCCCCAGATCCGCAGCCCCTCGATCGACCTGGCGATGGCGCCGTCCCGATCGGTGGCCGGCGCGCCGAAGAGCAGCGCCCGCGCCTCCGCCGACGCCTGGCCCACGTCCGGGTCACCGGTGGTCGACATCACCGAGGTGATCGACCGCAGCCGGTGCGGGTGGTCGAGGGCGAGCTGCTGCACGATCATCCCGCCCATCGACAACCCCATGACGTGGGCCCGCTCGATGCCGAGCGCGTCGAGCACGGCGACCGCGTCACGCGCCATGTCGGCCAGCAGGTACGGCACCTGCGGGGTGCGCCCGGCGGCCAGCGCCGCGGCCACGCCCATCACGTCGGGGGCGACCTCGGAGAGGTGCGTGGAGAGGCCGACGTCGCGGTTGTCGAAGCGGATCGTGAAGAAGCCCTCCGCCGCGAAGCGCTCGCACCACTCGGTCCGGTAGCCGATGCACTGGCTGCCGAGGCCGTTCACCAGCAGCAGTGCCGGGTCGGCTGGGTCCCCGAACATCTCGTGGTGGATCGTCACGTCACCGTTCCTCGCCTCTGCCACGTTCCCCCTCCTCCGCCCGCCCCGTCGGCGCAGCCCCCCGATGCTGCCAGGACCGGCGGTCCGCAGCCTCAGGCGGGATCGACGAGCAGGGCCGAGCGGAGGAACCCGAGGAGCTCGGCCCGGCGCCTGAGGAGGGACCTGGCCCCGGGCTCGACCCCGACGGCCCGCAGCACCTCGACCTCGGTGGCGACGCCGATGACCGTCGAGTAGGCCGACAGCAGGAGGAGCCTGGCGTCCTGGGGGCGCATGCTGCCCGACGCCATCTCCGCCTCGAGGAACGACCGGGCACGCTCGACGAGCGGGTCGAGCGCGTCGGTGAGGCGGGTGGCGGCAGGGGGACCGAGCCGGCTCACCTCCCGGAGGAGGCCGAGCAGCTCGGGTCGGCGGGCCGCGAGGCGGAACACGGCCCGGACCAGCGACTCGATCCGGTCGAAGCCGGGTCCTGCCTTCGCCAGCGCCCGCTCGAGCGCGTCCGCCAGCTCGTCGGCCGACCGGTCGAGCAGTGCGTCCAGCAGCCCCTGCTTGGACCCGAAGTGGTGCAGGATCGTCTGCTTGCGGATGCCGAGGGTGCTGGCAAGGGCGTCGAGCGACGTCGCCTCGTAGCCCCGGCCCCCGAAGCTGGCGAGGGCGGCGTCGAGGATGCGGTCGCTCGTGCCCTGCTGGGCTGGTGCAACGGCGGCCACCTACCGAATGGTAGACACAGGGCGTGATCGCCGACGCCCTCGACGGCAAGCGGATCCTCATCACCGGCACCACCGGCTTCCTCGGGACCGCCCTGCTCGAGCGGCTCCTGCGCTGCGTGCCCGGATGCGAGGTGGTGCTGTTGGTGCGACCGGGCCGGCGCACCACCGCCGTCCAGCGGGTGGCCCGCGAGGTGCTCCGCAACGACGCCTTCGACCGGCTGCGCAGCGAGCTCGGGACCGACGGCTACGCAGCGATGACGACCCGGCGGGTCCAGGTGGTCGGGGGCGACGTCGGCACCGACGGGCTCGGCCTCGACGACGAGGGCCGCGCCACCCTCGCCACCTGCGACGTCGTCATCCACTCGGCCGCCACCGTCGCCTTCGACTCCCCGCTCGACAGCGCCGTGGAGGTCAACCTCCTCGGCCCCATGAGGGTGGCCGAGGCCATCCGTGCCGCCGGCTCCCCCGCCCACCTCGTCGCCGTCTCCACCTGCTACGTGGCCGGCAACCGCCGAGGTCGGGCCCCCGAGCTGCCGGTGTTCGACCAGCCCTTCACCCCCGACGTGTCGTGGCGCGCCGAGGTGGCAGCCGCCCGCCGCACCCGGGCCGACATCGAGGCCGACAGCCGCACCCCCTCCCGCCTGCGGGGCTTCGCCAAGGACGCCCGCCGGGAGCTCGGGGCCGCCGGCACCCCGCTGCTCGCCTCGAAGGCGGAGAAGCTCCGGGACGCCTGGGTCTCAGACCAGCTCGTCGAGGCGGGTCGGGCCCGCTCCAGGTCCCTCGGCTGGCCCGACGCCTACGCCTACACCAAGGCGCTGGGCGAGCGGGCGCTGCTCGAGACCCGGGACCAGGTCCCGGTCACCATCGTCCGTCCCTCCATCATCGAGTCGGCGCTGTCAGAGCCGAGCCCCGGCTGGATCAGGGGCTTCCGCATGGCCGAGCCGGTGATCATCAGCTACGCCCAGGGCCTGCTGAAGGAGTTCCCCGGCATCCCCGAGGGCGTCGTCGACGTGATCCCGGTCGACATCGTGGTGGCCGCCACCATCGACGCCGCAGCCAGGCGCCCCGAGCCCGACGCCGTGCCCGAGGTGGTGCAGGTGGCCTCGGGGTCGGCGAACCCGCTGCGCTACCGCCGGCTCGTCGAGATGGTGCAGCAGTGGTTCTCCGAGCACCCGCTCTACGACGCCAGGGGCCAGCCGATCGTGGTGCCCGCCTGGTCGTTCCCCGGGCGGGGACGGGTGGCGAACCAGCTCGAGCGGGCGTCGAAGCTCATCGACCTCGGCGAGAAGGCGCTGTCCGCGCTCCCCCTCCGGGGCACGCAGGCCCGCTGGTCCGCCTCCCTCGAGGAGCGCAAGGTCGACGTCGACCGGGCCGCCACCTACGTCGAGCTGTACGGCGCCTACGCCGAGACCGAGGCCAGCTTCAGCGTCGACCGGCTCCTGCAGCGGTGGGCCACGCTCGATGACGCCGACCGGACCACGTTCTGCTTCGACCCGAAGGTCATCGACTGGGAGCGCTACGTCACCACCATCCACCTCCCCTCGGTGGTGGCCCACGCCCGGGTCAAGACCACGCCCGGGGCGTCCAACCGCCAGAGCCGCTCGGTCCGCCTGCGGGCCCAGGTCCTGGCACCCGAGCGCCACCTGGCCGCCTTCGACCTCGAGAACACCCTCATCGCGTCGAACGTGGTCGAGTCGTACTCGTTCCTCGCCACCCGTCGCCTCGACCGCGCCGACCGGGCCCGCTACGCCCTGAAGACCCTGGTCGAGGCCCCGTCGCTGCTGGCGCTCGACCGTCGGGACCGGGGGGACTTCCTCCGCTCGTTCTACCGCCGCTACGAGGGGGCGCCCGTCGACCAGCTGGCGGAGGACGCCCAGGAGCTGTTCAGCCAGCTCATCCTCACGAAGTCGTTCCCGGCCGGGTTCCGGCGGGTGCGCGAGCACCGGGCCCTCGGCCACCGCACCGTGCTCATCACGGGCGCCCTCGACATCGTCGTCGAGCGCAACCTCGCCCCCCTGTTCGACGACATCGTGTGCGCCCGCATGTCCAGGACCCCGGACGGGAGGCGGTGGTCGGGGGAGCTGACCGACGCCCCGCCCACCGGGGAGGCCAGGGCCATGGCCATGGCCGACTACGCCGGACGTGAGGGCCTCGACCTCGCCGAGGCGGTGGCGTACGCCGACTCGGCCAGCGACCTGCCGATGCTCGAGGCGGTCGGCTTCCCGGTGGCGGTCAACCCCGAGACCCGCCTGTCGGCCATCGCCCGCAAGCGCGGGTGGCTGGTCGAGACCTGGGACCGCTCCCCTGGCGGCCCCCGGGCCCTGCTCCCCATCGGCACCAGCACCCGCCCGACGTCGTTCCGCCGTGACGTCCCCGGTGGGATCGGCCTCACGACGTGAGCGCGCGCAGGTGAAGGCGCTGCGCTTCGAGCGGTCGCTGCCGCGCTTCGCCGCCGCCCGGGTGGCCGGCGCCCTCGCCCCGGGGCGGGGCGCCCGGCCCGGACCGCTCCGGCTGGCCGACATCGACCCGCCGTTCGTCGACGCGCCCGGGTGGGTGCGGGTGCGGCCCCGACTGGCCGGCATCTGCGGGTCCGACCTCGCCACCGTCGACGCCACCTCGAGCCGGTGGTTCGAACCGGTCGTGAGCTTCCCGTTCGTGCCCGGCCACGAGGTCGTCGGCGACCTCGACGACGGCACGCGGGTCGTGCTCCAGCCCGTCCTCGGGTGCGCCGCCCGTGGCATCGACCCGCCCTGCGACCGCTGCGCCGGCGGCCAGGTCGGGCAGTGCCTCAACATCACGTTCGGCCACCTCGAGCCCGGCCTGCAGACCGGCTACTGCACCGACACCGGGGGCGGCTGGTCGATCGCCCTGACCGCCCACCACAGCCAGCTGCACCGGGTCCCCGACGACCTCGACGACGAGGCGGCCGTGCTGGTCGAACCCACGGCGTGCGCCATCCGGGGCGCCGGCAAGGTGCCTGCGGGGGCGGGTGTCGTGGCGGTCATCGGCGCCGGCACCCTCGGCCTCGCCACCATCGCCGCCCTCCGCCACCTCCCCGGCGAGCTGCCCACCACCGTCGTGGCCGCCGCCAAGCACCCCGAGCAGCGCTCGTTCGCCCGCTCGCTCGGCGCCGACCTCGTCGTCGAGCCCGACGAGCTGGCCCGGGCGGTCCGGCGCACCACCGGCTCGATGGCGGTGGGGGACGGGAGCATCGACCGCCTCGCCGGGGGCGCCGACGTCACCATCGACTGCGTGGGGAGCGAGGCGACCCTGGCCCAGGCGCTCGCCGTCACCGCCCCCGGGGGCAGGATCGTGCTGGTGGGGATGCCCGGCCAGGTCGACGTCGACCTCACGCCGCTCTGGCAGCGCGAGCTCGAGCTCGTCGGCGCCTACGCCTACGGCACGGAGCGCCACGACGGCCCCGGTGCCGGAAGGCCGACCTTCGAGCTCGCCTTCGACCTCGTGCGCGCCGCGGGGCTCGGGCGGCTCCTGTCCGCCACGTACCCCCTCGACCGCTACGCCGACGCCATCGCCCACGCCGCCGAGGCCGGCCGCCGGGGCGCCGTGAAGATCGCCTTCGACCTCCGCAACGAGAGGGAACGCAACCGATGAGCCCACCAGCGCCCCGCCGCCCCGGCCACGAGGTCGTCCAGGGCCGAGCCCCTCGACCCGGGTTCGTCCTCGAGGTGGACCGGTCGACCCCGTCCACGCTGTTCCACCACGGGGAGGGCTTCCGGCTCGAGCGCCTCCCGGTCGGCAGCCGCATCGTCTACCCGTCCGAGGCCGTGCCGGTCCTCAGACACCCGGAGGAGGCCATCCGCCAGGCCCTCCTCCAGCCGGTCGGCCAGGACCCGCTCCCGGCCCAGCTGTTCCCGGGCATGAAGCTCACGATCGCATTCGACGACGTGAGCCTGCCGCTGCCGAAGATGCGCCGCCCCGACATCCGCCAGCGCGTCATCGAGGCCGTGCTCGACCTCGCCGCCGAGGCCGGCGTCGACGACGTCCACCTCATCGCCGCCCTCGCCCTCCACCGCCGAATGACGGAGGCCGAGCTGCGCCACGCCGTCGGCGACCGGGTGTACGACGCCTTCGCGCCGCACGGGCTCCTGTACAACCACGACGCCGAGGACCCCGACAACCTCACGCTCGTCGGCCACACCGAGCTGGGCGAGGAGGTCGAGATCAACAAGCGGGCCGCTGAGTCGGACCTGCTCGTCTACGTGAACATCAACCTCGTGTCGATGGACGGCGGCCACAAGTCGACCGCCACCGGGCTCTCCAGCTACCGGAGCCTCCGCCACCACCACAACGTCAAGACCATGCAGCACTCGCGCTCGTTCATGGACCAGCACCGCTCGGAGCTGCACAGCTCGAACTGGCGCATGGGCAAGGTGCTGCGCGACGCCGGGCTCAAGGTCTTCCAGATCGAGACCACCCTCAACAACGACACGTTCCCCAAGCCCTTCGACTTCCTCCAGAAGCGGGAGTGGGAGTGGAGCGCGCGCGACCGCATGGCGTTCGTGGCCGCCACGTCCGGCCTCGACCGGATGAGCAACCGCATGAAGCGGAACCTGTTCCAGTCGATCGAGGCCCCGCACGACATGACCGGCGTCGTGGCCGGCGAGATCGAGGCCGTCCACGCCATCACCACCGCCAAGGTGTTCGAGCAGCAGCTCGTGCCGGTGAGCGGGCAGGCCGACGTCGTCACGATGGGGCTCCCCTACATCAGCCCCTACAACGTCCACTCGATCATGAACCCGATCCTGGTGGCCTGCCTCGGGCTCGGCTACTTCTTCAACATGTACCGCGGCAAGCCGCTCGTCCGGGAGGGGGGCGTGGTGATCCTGAGCCACCCGACGCCGTGGGAGTTCCACCCCGTCCACCACCCGAGCTACATCGACTTCTTCGAGCAGGTGCTGGCCGACACGACCGACCCGGTCGAGATCGAGAAGCGCTACGAGGCGTCCTTCGCCGAGGACGAGTGGTACCGCCACCTCTACCGGACGAGCTACGCCTACCACGGCGTCCACCCGTTCTACATGTGGTACTGGTGCGCGCACGCCCTCCAGCACGTGGGAGCCGTGATCATCGTCGGCGGCGACCCGCGGGCGGTGCGACGGCTCGGGTTCCGCCCGGCGTCGACCTTGCCCGACGCGCTCGAGATGGCAGAGGACACCGTCGGTCGCGACCCCTCCATCACCCACACCCACGCGCCGCCGCTCTACATGGCCGACGTGTCGTGAGGCGCCCTGCAGCGCCGGCCGTGCTGCGGGGGTTCCCCTTCGCGGCGCCGAACGTTCCCGAAGGGGTGGAGGTGCTGCCCCGCAAGGTGCGTCGGGGTGCGGCGTACGACTCGTCGTGGGCGCGCGAGCAGCCCGCCCGCTACGCCCGCTTCTTCATCGTCGAGGGCCCCATGCGGGCGGCGGTCTCGACCCTGGCCAGCCCGACCCGCAAGGGCCTCGACCGCCTGGCCGGCCTGCGGGGGCCGTTGATCTTCGCGGCGAACCACCACTCCCACCTCGACGCCCCGCTCATGCTGACGTCGATCCCCCAACCGTTCCGCCACCGCATGGTGGTGGCGGCGGCGGCGGACTACTTCTTCGGCAACCAGGTCACGGCCGCCCTCTCGGCGCTGGCCATGGGCGCCTTCCCCATCGAGCGCTCCCGGGTGAGCCGGGGATCGGCGGAGCAGGCGGCGGAGCTGCTCGAGGAGGACTGGAGCCTGCTGATCTTCCCCGAGGGCGGCCGCAGCCCCGACGGCTGGGGCCAGGGCCACCGTGGCGGCGCCGCCTTCCTGTCGCTGCGCACGGGCGTCCCGGTCGTCCCCGTCCACCTCGCCGGCACCGACCGCATCTACCCCCGTGGCGCCACCCGCCTGCGGCCCGGCTCCACCACCGTGACCTTCGGCCACCCGTTGCAACCAGCCGAGGGTGACGACGCCCGACGCCTCGCCGTCAAGATCGAAGCCGCCGTCGCCACGCTGGCCGACGAGTCCGCGACCGACTGGTGGGGCGCCCGCCGGCGAGCGGCAGCGGGGACCACCCCGTCCCTCACCGGGCCCGGCACCACGGGCTGGCGGCGGACCTGGGCCCTCGGCGACCGCAGCGGCCGGACCCGCCCCGCCCGTCGGACGTGGCCCGAGCTCTGACGAACGGCTGATCTGCCTGGCTCTCGCCGGCCGCTCCCCTGATCTGCCCCCCCTCGGGGGCCGGCGCCCCACGCTGGGTCCCGGACGACCCCGCTGGGTCGCCAGGAGCGCGTCTGACGCCTCAGCCGAGGCCTCCCACCACCCTGGGTGACATCCGTCCGAGGCCAAGCGCCCCGCCGGACGTATCCTCCGCCCATGGCTCCCGTCCTGGTCTACACGTCGAGGATCATGGGCCTGCCCCTGCTCGACGCCGACGGGGCCACGATCGGACGGGTCGACGACGTCGTGCTCGTGCCGCCCCACCGGGCCATCGCCCCCCGGGTGCTCGGCTTCGTGGCGGCCGTCCAGCGCCGGCGGATCTTCGTGAGCGTCGGCCGGGTCGGCGAGCTCGACCAGCTCGGGCTCCGGCTGAAGGGCTCGGCCATCGACCTCAGCCCGTTCCAGCTCCGCCCAGGTGAGCTGCTGGCCGGCGGCCTGCTCGACCGGACGCTGAGCACCGGCGAGGTGGTCAGCGACCTCGCGCTCATGGCCTCCGAGCGCGACAGCGTGGGGTGGGAGGTGGCGACGGTCGCCCTCGGCGGCCGGCGCAGCCCGCTGCGCCGGCATCGAGCCTCCAGGGTGGTGCCGTGGCGGGAGGTCGCTGACATCTGGGACGCAGGCGAGGTCCCCGCCGAGCTCGGCGCCTACCGCGACATGCACCCGAGCGACGTGGCGGCGGCGGTGCGGCGCCTCCCGCTGGCCAAGCGGCGCAAGCTGGCCGAGGCCATGGACGACGAGCGCCTCGCCGACCTGCTCGAGGAGCTCGAGGAGGACGACCAGGTCCGCCTGATCCAGGGCCTCGGCGTCGAGCGCATGGCCCACGTGCTCGAGGAGATGGCTCCCGACGACGCCGCCGACCTCCTCGGTGAGCTGCCGAAGAACCAGCAGGTCGAGCTGCTGGCCGCCATGACGCCCGACGAGGCCGGGCCGCTGCGCCGGCTCCTGCGCTACGGCGAGAAGACCGCCGGCGGCCTGATGACCCCCGAGCCGGTCGTGGTCACGCCCGGGACCCCGGTCGCCGAGGTGCTCGCCCGGCTGCGGGACCCCGAGCTCCCTCCCGCCCTGGCGGCCCAGGTGTTCGTGTCCGACGCACCCGTGCAGACGCCGACCGGGCGCTACCTCGGCATGGTCGGGGTGCAGCGCCTGCTGCGGGAGCCTCCCGCCTCCGACGTGGGGCGCTGCGTGGAGGAGCAGGGCCCGGCGGTGACCCCGTCCATGCCCGAGGCCGAGGTGGCGGCCCGCCTGGCCGCCTACAACCTCCTGGCGCTCCCGGTGTGCGACGCCGCCCACCGCCTGCTGGGCGTCGTGTCCATCGACGACGTCCTCGACGCCGTCCTCCCCGAGGGGTGGCGCATTGCCATTCGTTGACGGGCCATTCGTTGACGGGTCATCCGCTGACCGGGGTGCGCCCGTGCTCCGGAAGCGCCGGAGGCCCCGATGAGGCGGGCCGTCGACCTCTCGCGCCCGCGCACGCGCGGGCGGGGCCTCGGCATCCACTACGACACGGAGGCGTTCGGGCGCTTCTCGGAGGCCATCGCCAGGACCCTCGGCACCGCTCGGTTCCTGGTCGCGCAGACGGTCGTCGTCGTGCTGTGGATCACGGTCAACGTGGTGGCGGTCTCCCTGCGCTGGGACCCGTACCCGTTCATCCTCCTGAACCTGGCGTTCTCCACCCAGGCCGCCTACGCCGCGCCCCTGATCCTCCTCGCCCAGAACCGCCAGGCCGAGCGGGACAAGGCGCAGACCGAGCGGGACCGCGAGGTCGTGTTCCGCACCCAGGCGGACACCGAGTTCCTCGGGCGGGAGCTGGCGGCGGTGCGCATCGCGCTCACCGACGTCGCCACCGCCGACGACCTGAACCGGGCGGTGGAGCGGGTCACCGCCGTGCTCGTGGCCGGCAGGGAGCAGGCAACCGGTTCTGGGTCCGGCGCCCAAGCCGGGTAGCGTCGATCCACTGGATCGGGACGGCACGGGCAACGGCGCCCCCCACCGCCACCGCAGAGGGGAACGTCTCCCGATCGCCCACGTCCCACGTCCCACCGGAGCGCTGCCCATGCCCGCCACGCCGTCCTCCTCCGCCGCGCACCGCCCCCGTCCGGCGGCTGACGACGGCGCCTGCGGCATCGGCTTCGTCGCCGACGCGCAGGGTCGTGCCTCCCGCCAGATCGTCGAGGCCGCGCTCGAGGGCCTCGCCTGCGTCAAGCACCGTGGCGCGGCGGCCGCCGACGGCCGGACGGGCGACGGTGCCGGGGTGCTGCTCCCGATCCCGCCGGCGCTGTTCGGCGCCGGCAACGGGGTGGCCACGCTCTTCGTGCGGGGTGACGACCCCCGCACGGCGGTCGAGGTGGCGGCCAAGGAGGAGGGCCTCGAGGTCGTCGACTGGCGCCAGGTCCCCACCGACGACGCGTTCCTCGGCAGCCAGGCCCTCGCGTCGAAGCCCCAGCTCCTCCAGGCCGTGCTGTCGGGGGGTGACGGCGACGAGCGCAAGGCGTTCCGCCTGCGCCGGCGCATCGAGGCCTCGACCGAGGACGTCTACGTCGTGTCGTGCTCGTTCCGCACCGTCGTCTACAAGGGCCTGGCTGCGGCGGATGCGGTCAAGGACTTCTACCTCGACCTGCAGGACGACCGGTTCGAGGCGCCGTTCGCCGTGTTCCACCAGCGCTTCAGCACGAACACCGCCCCCACCTGGGAGCGGGCCCAGCCGTTCCGGATGCTGTGCCACAACGGCGAGATCAACGCCATCCAGGGCAACGAGAACCGGATGCGGGCCAGGGCGGTGCTCGGCACCGAGGCGGTCGGCCTCGGGCCCGAGGCGCTGTTCCGGCCGCTCCTGCACCCCGCCGACTCCGACTCGGGCAAGCTCGACGCCGCCGTCGAGCTGCTGACCCGGGGGGGCCGAGACATCCGCCACGCGGTCGCCATGCTCGTGCCCGAGGCGTGGGAGAACGACCGGGACCTCGACCCCGACGTCCGTGGCTTCTACCGCTACCACTCCGCGCTCATGGAGCCGTGGGACGGCCCTGCGGGCATCATCTTCACCGACGGCCTCGGCGTCGGCGCCGCCCTGGACCGCAACGGCCTGCGCCCGCTGCGCTACGCCGTGTGCGAGGACGGCTTCGTCACCGTCTGCTCCGAGGTGGGCGCGGTCGACACCACCGGGCACGGGGCCGTGACGCGTGGCAGGCTGCGCCCCGGCCAGATGCTCTTCGTCGACCCGACCAAGGGCGTGCTGCACGACCACGAGCTGAAGGAGCGCATCGCCGCAGGCTCCTACGCCCGCTGGGCCGCCGACGGGCTGTGCGACATCAGCCGGGGCGAGCCGGTGGTGGTCACCCCCGACCCGGCCGAGCTGGAGCGGCGCCAGGCCACCCACGGCTACACGAAGGAGGACCTCTCGATGGTCCTCAAGCCGATGGCGGGTGACGCCCACGAGCCGGTCTTCTCGATGGGCGACGACTCCCCCCTCCCCCACCTGGCCGGGCGCCCCCGCCCCGTCCACCACTACCTGCGCCAGCGGTTCGCCCAGGTGACGAACCCCCCCATCGACCCGGTGAGGGAGCGGCGGGTCATGAGCCTGCGCACGCTGCTCGGCCCCCGCCAGCCCATCCTCACCGAGGGCCCCGAGGCCGCCCGCCTGCTCACCATGTACTCGTTCTTCATGTACCCGTCGGGGGTCGAGACCCTGTTCGAGGGCACGGCCTGCACGTTCGAGGCGGCGCCGCTCGACACGACGTTCGCGGCCGCCGACGGTCCTGCGGGCCTGCGGCGAGCCGTCGAGCGCCTCTGCGACGACGCCGAGGCGGCCGTCCGCGCAGGGACGGGCGTCCTCGTCCTCGCGCCGAGGGAGGTGTCGGCGGACCGTATCCCGGTGCCGTCGCTCCTGGCCTGCGGCGCGGTGCACCACCGCCTGGTGGCGGCGGAGCTGCGGTCGCTCACGAGCATCGTCGTGGTCAGCGACAGCGCCCGCGACACCCACGAGTTCGCAGCCCACCTCGGCTACGGCGCCGACGCCGTGTGCCCCCGGCTGGCGCTCGAGTCGGTGGCCCTCGAGGCCGACAACGACGAGGGCGACGTCGTGTCCTACGAGGCGCAGAGCCGCTTCCAGTCGGCCATCGAGGAGGGGGTGCTCAAGATCCTCTCGAAGATGGGCATCGCCACCGTCGACTCCTACCGGGGGGCCCAGATCTTCGAGATCGTCGGCCTCGGCGCCGAGGTGGTCGACCTGTGCTTCACCGGCACGCCGTCGGTCGTCGGTGGCATCGGGTGGGAGGCCCTCGGCGAGGACGCCCTGTCCCGCCACCAGGTGGCGTGGCCCCCGGCGTCGGAGACCCGCGTCAGCCTCGACTCCCCCGGCTTCTTCCGCGTCCGCAAGGGCGGCGAGTACCACGGGAAGGGCAAGGAGGTCGTCGACGCCCTGGCCCCCTTCGCCGTGCGCGAGGCCCCTGCGGGTGGCGACGGCGCCGACACGATGATGACGGCCGCCCACCTGCTCCAGCGGGCCATCAAGGGCGACGCCACCCCCACCTACGAGGCCTACGTCGAGCTGGTCAACAGCCGCCCACCCACCGAGCTGCACGACCTGCTCGAGCTCGTCCCCGCCCCAGGCGGCCCCGTCCCGCTGCACGAGGTCGAGCCCGCAGCGGACATCGTGCGCCGCTTCTCCACCGGGGCCATGAGCCACGGGTCGCTGTCGAAGGAGGCCCACGAGACCCTCTCGGCTGCGATGAACCTGCTCGGTGGCCGCTCGAACTGCGGCGAGGGGGGCGAGGACCCGGCCCGGTTCCGCACGAGGGGCCAGGCGAGCGGCGACACCAACTCGAAGATCAAGCAGATCGCCTCGGGGCGCTTCGGCGTCACCCCCGAGTACACCGCCCACGCCGACGAGCTGCAGATCAAGGTGGCGCAGGGCGCGAAGCCGGGCGAGGGCGGCCAGCTCCCCGGGCACAAGGTGAGCGAGGAGATCGCCCGCCTGCGCCACACCCAGCCCGGCATCGCCCTCATCTCGCCGCCGCCCCACCACGACATCTACTCCATCGAGGACCTCGCCCAGCTCATCTTCGACCTCAAGCAGGTGAACGGCGCCGAGGTGTCGGTGAAGCTGGTGGCCGAGGACGGCGTCGGGACGGTGGCGGCAGGCGTGGTGAAGGCGCTGGCCGACGTCGTGCACATCAGCGGCGCCACCGGCGGCACCGGCGCCGCCGCGCTCTCCTCGATCAAGCACGCCGGCATGCCCTGGGAGCTCGGTCTGGCCGAGACCCAGCACGCCCTCGTCGACAGCCACCTCCGCAGCCGGGTGCGCGTCCGCGTCGACGGCGGCTTCCTCACCGGCCGCCAGGTGATCGTCGCCGCCCTCCTCGGCGCCGACGAGTACAGCTTCGGCACCGCGGCCATGATCGCCGAGGGCTGCATCATGCTCCGGGCCTGCCACCGCGACACCTGCAAGCCGGGCATCGCCACGCAGCGCCCCAACCTGCGAGCGAACTTCACCGGCACCCCCGAGGGCGTGGCCGCCTTCATGCTCTTCGTGGCGGAGGAGGTGCGCGGCCACCTCGCCGGTCTCGGCTTCCGCAGCCTCGACGACGCCATCGGCCAGGTGTCGTGCCTCCGCCAGGTGGCGACCGGGGACCCCCGGGCCGACGCCGTCGACCTCGGCCAGCTCCTCGTCGAGCCCGGGCCCGCCGAGGAGCCCCGGCACTTCGTGCGCTCGGAGCCGATCCAGTCGCCCCGCTCCAAGCTCGGCGACCAGCTCCTGGCGGACGCCTTCCGGGACGTGTGGGACGGCCAGGTCGTCGAGCTCGCCTACGCCATCACCAACGCCGACCGCACCGTCGGCGCCGCGCTGGGCGGCGCCATCGCCCTCGAGTACGGCACCTCGTCGCCGCGCGGGACGGCTCGTGTCCGCTTCGACGGGAGCGCAGGTCAGAGCTTCGGCGCGTTCCTCACCGCAGGCGCCGAGCTGCACCTCGTGGGCGAGGCCAACGACTACGTGGGCAAGGGCATGGGCGGTGGCCGCGTCGTCATCACCCCGCCGGCCGACGACGCCGGCCAGCCCGTGCTCGCCGGCAACACGTGCCTCTACGGCGCCACCGGCGGCGAGCTCTTCGTGGCCGGGGAGGCCGGCGAGCGGTTCGCCGTGCGCAACTCGGGCGCCACCGCGGTCGTCGAGGGGGCCGGCGACCACTGCTGCGAGTACATGACCGGCGGCACCGTGGTGGTGCTCGGCCCGGTGGGCAACAACTTCGGTGCCGGGATGACGGGTGGCCAGGCCTACGTGCTCGACCCCCAGCACGACCTGATGGGCAGGCTGAACACCGCCCTCGTCGAGGCGGCCCGCCCCGACAACGAGTCGCTGGACGAGCTGCGGTGGCTGCTCGAGCGCCACGTCGAGCTCACCGGCTCGGCCCGGGGCGCAGAGGCGCTCGCCTCGTGGACGGTCGCTGCGGAGCTGTTCTGGCACGTGCTGCCCATCGAGCGGGTGCGCCGGATCGAAGCCACCTCCGCCGGGAGGGTGTCGGGCCCGGGCTGATCCGGGGGCGCCCGGGGCCAGGCGCCTACCGTGCGGGCATGGACCACCTCGACCTCTCCGCCTCCGAGCTGCTGACCACGACCCGCTCGGTGCGCAGGCGGCTCGACCTCGACCGACCCGTGGAGCGGGACGTGGTGCTGGCATGCCTGGACGAGGCGCTGCAGGCGCCGACCGGCAGCAACAACCAGGGTTGGCAGTGGGTGTTCGTCACGGATCCTGCGAAGAAGCGGGCGATCGCCGACATCTACGGCAAGCACTTCGACCCCTACGCGGCCGCGACCGGCGCCACCTACCGGGAGGGCGACACGAGGGGCGCCCGTGCCGGGGCGGTGAAGAGCTCGGCCACCTACCTGCGCGAGCACTTCCACGAGGTGCCCGTGCTGATGATCCCGTGCCACGCCGGCCGGGTCGACGGCGCGCCGGCCCCGGTGCAGGCCGGCTTCTGGGGATCGCTCCTCCCCGCCGCATGGAGCATGATGCTCGCCCTCCGGGCCCGGGGCCTCGGCTCGGCATGGACGACGCTGCACCTCGGCAGCGAGCGGGAGGTGGCCGACCTCCTCGGCATCCCCTACGAGCGCTACACCCAGGGCGGGCTGTTCCCGATCGCCTACACGAAGGGGACCGACTTCAAGCCCGCCCCCCGGCTGGCGGCCGCCGAGCTCGCCCACTGGGACGCCTGGTGAGCCTCACGTCCTGACGACCTCGTCTGCCGCGATGGTGACGACGGACAGGTGGAACCGCCGACGCAGCCTGCCCGGGAGGTCGATCTCGAGCCACCGGAAGAGGGCCCGCGGCAACGTCGACAGGACGATCTCGTCGAAGCTGTGCTCGCCGAGCACGTCGATCGCCATGGCGACCACCCCCCGGAGGAGACGTTGCTCTGTGCCCCTCAGTCTACGAGTCGCAGGCCCGAGGGTGCCATCGACGGCTCGCTCTTCGGCAGGTCGACGACGAACTCGGTGCGGTGGGCGGGGAAGACGTGCTCGCTGAGCAGCACGATCTCGCCGTCCTCGGTGGTCGTCACCCGCCGGCAGCGCAGCACGGGGGACCCGGGAGGGATGCCGAGGACCTCGGCGTCGCCGTCCTCGGCGGCGGCCGCGCCGATCGTCTGGCTCGCGCCCCCGAGCACGACCGGCAGCAGCTCGTAGAAGGGGGACCGCTCGACGTCGGCGCGGCTGAGGTCGGCCCCGAGGCGCTCGGGGCACCAGACCGTCACCCGGGCGAACGGCTCACCGTCGGCCAGGTTGAGGCGCCTGACCTCGAGGACGGTCCCCGGACCGAGGACCGCGGCCACCGGGGGGCGGGCGGGGACGAAGGCGAAGTCGAGGATCCGCCGCTCCGCCACCACCCCAGACGCAGCGAGCTGCCCCTCGATGGTCCCGAGGTGACCGAGGGTCTGGGGGAGCGGGTCGCTCGCCACGAACCACCCGAAGCCCTGGCGGCTGTCGACGAGGCCCTCGCCCCGCAGCACCTCGAGCGCCCGGCGCACGGTGACCCGGCTGGCGCCGTAGCGGAGGCAGAGGGCGGCCTCGCTGGGTAGGAGGCGGCCGCCGCCGAGCTCGCCCGCCGCCAGCCGGGCGGCGAGGTCGTCGGCGATCTCACGGTAGCGGATCGTGCGCACTTGTTCTATACTTGTCTACGAGATGTCCTGATGCAAGACCACGAGGGGGAGCCGACATGGCCGTCACCGCAGGAACGCCGCTCGAGCTGATCGACCAGGTCTACGCGACCTTGGCCGAGCGGGTCGCCACCGGGCGCCGGCGCAGCGGCCGTCCGCTCACCTTCGCCGAGAAGGTGCTCGTCAACCACATGGGCGATCCCGAGGAGGGGGGGATGGAGCGGGCCCGGAGCTACACCGACTTCGCGCCCGACCGCGTCGCCATGCAGGACGCCACCGCGCAGATGGCACTGCTCCAGTTCACCACCGCCGGCCTGCCGGAGGTGGCGGTGCCGAGCACGGTCCACTGCGACCACCTCATCCAGGCCAAGGTGGAGGGGGCCGAGGACCTGGCGCGGGCGCTCGACGTGAACTCGGAGGTGTACGAGTTCCTGCGCACCGTGTCGGCCCGCTACGGGCTCGGGTTCTGGAAGCCGGGCAGCGGGATCATCCACCAGGTGGTGCTCGAGAACTACGCCTTCCCCGGCGGCATGATGATCGGCACCGACAGCCACACGCCCAACGCGGGGGGCCTCGGCATGGTCGCCATCGGTGTCGGTGGCGCCGACGCCGTCGACGTGATGACGGGGTTCCCGTTCAACATCCGCTGGCCCCGGCTGATCGGCGTCCACCTCACCGGCTCGCTCAACGGCTGGACGTCGCCGAAGGACGTCATCCTCAAGGTGGCGGAGGTCCTGACCGTGTCGGGCGGCACCGGCGCCATCGTCGAGTACTTCGGCGAGGGGGCGGCCACCATCAGCGCCACCGGCAAGGCCACGATCTGCAACATGGGGGCCGAGATCGGTGCCACCACCTCGCTCTTCGGCTACGACGAGGCCATGGCCCGGTACCTCCGCTCCACCGGGCGCGAGGGCATCGCAGAGCGGGCCGACGCCGTGGCCGAGCACCTGCGGACCGACGACGAGGTGCTGCAGGACCCGGACCGCTTCTTCGACCGGGTCGTCGAGATCGACCTGTCGACGCTCGAGCCGCACATCAACGGCCCGCACACCCCTGACCTCGCCCACCCCGTCTCCCGGGTCGGGGCCAACGCGAAGCTGAACGGCTGGCCCCTCGAGATCAGCGCCGCCCTCGTCGGGTCGTGCACGAACTCGAGCTACGAGGACATCACCCGGGCTGCGAGCATCGCCCGCCAGGCGACGGCACGGGGCCTCCGGGCGAAGACCCCGCTCCTCGTCACGCCCGGCTCGGAGCAGGTGCGGGCCACGATCGAGCGAGACGGGCTCCTCGCCGACCTCGAGGCGATCGGCGCCACCGTGCTCGCCAACGCCTGCGGGCCCTGCATCGGCCAGTGGGACCGCACCGACGTCGACGCCACCACCAAGAACACGATCGTCAACAGCTACAACCGCAACTTCCCGAAGCGCAACGACGGGAGCGCCAACACGCTCTCGTTCGTGACCTCGCCCGAGACGGTCGTCGCCTACGCCCTCGCGGGCACGCTCGACTTCAACCCGCTCACGGACGCGCTCGAAGGTCAGCCGCTCGACCCGCCCGTCGGTGAGGAGCTCCCGTCGGAGGGCTTCGACGCCGGGGCGTCGGGGTTCGAGGCCCCCCCGGCCGAGCGCTCGGACGTCGAGGTGGCGGTCGACCCGGCGAGCGACCGGCTCCAGCTCCTCGAGCCGTTCCCCGCCTGGGACGGATCCGACCTCTTCGGCCTGCCCGTGCTGCTCAAGGCACAGGGCAAGTGCACCACCGACCACATCTCCGCCGCCGGCCCGTGGCTGCGCTACCGGGGCCACCTCGAGAACATCTCCGGGAACCTCTTCCTCGGTGCCGTCAACGCGTTCACCGGCGAGGCCGGCAGCGGCAAGGACCAGATCGACGGCGAGGTCAAGCCGTTCCCCGAGATCGCCAAGAGCTACTCGGAGGCGGGCATGAGCTGGGTGGCGGTGGGCGACCAGAACTACGGCGAGGGCAGCTCCCGGGAGCACGCGGCCATGGAGCCGCGGTACCGGGGGGCCAAGGTCATCCTCGCCCGCAGCTTCGCCCGCATCCACGAGACGAACGCCAAGAAGCAGGGCCTCCTCCCCCTCACCTTCGCCGACCCGGCGTCGTACGACCTGATCGACGAGGACGACCGGATCAACGTCCTCGGCCTGGCCGACCTCGCCCCCGACCAGCCCGTGCGCTGCCAGGTGGTCAAGCCCGACGGCACCACCGTCGACTTCGAGGCCACCCACACCTTCTCACCCGACCAGATCGAGTGGTTCCACGCCGGGAGCGCCCTCAACGTGATCCGGCGCAACCTCGAGGCCGGGGTCGCCTGACGGCGACGACGGCGGCGCCCTCCCCGGGTGCGGGCACGGGGAGGGAACCAGCGGCTGGGGTGACGACGTCCCAAGGGCATCGACACGCCCCGAGGAGGACCCGTGAAGCTGCTCGCCTGGTGCGCTGCCCTGCTCCTGCTCGTCGGCGTCGCCGTCGGCCTGGACGACGCAGGACCCGACGCCGACGGGAAGCGGTCGGCATCGGCGACGTCGCGCCCCTTCGACCTCGGCGGCGCGGAGCTGGCGGCGGCGTCGAGCCTGCGCGGCTTCGACGACTGCGACGAGCTGCTCGGCTACGTCCGGGAGGAGGCGAGCCGCGGCGGCCTCGGGTCGGTGCTGGGGGGGACCGACGAGGACCTCGCCGTGGCCGAGTCGACCGCTGCCGGTGCGCCGGAG
>CADCSY010000037.1 GCA_902805555.1 uncultured Acidimicrobiales bacterium
CCCCCAGCTCCTCGGTCTCCCCCGAGTCGAGGGAGCGGAGCACGACGGCCTCGAGGTGCTCGTCGCCGACCGCCTCGGCCACCTCCGTCCGGGTGCGCACCACCACGTTCCCGAGCTCGCCGAGCTGGTCGACGAGGTAGCTCGACATGCCGAGGTCGAGCGATGCCGCCCGCACCACGAGGAAGACCCGCCGGGCGTAGCCGCTGAAGTAGACGGCGGCCTGGCCGGCGGAGTTGGCGCCGCCCACCACGACCACGTCCTGGCCCTCGCACTCCGGGGCCTCGGTCCGGGCCGACCCGTAGAAGACGCCCCTGCCGGCGAGCGCCTCCACCCCGGGCGCACCGAGGCGGCGGTAGCTGACGCCGCTCGCCACCACGAGGGCGCTGCAGCTGAGCTCCCCGCCGTCGGCCAGCTGCAGGAGCCGGTAGGGCTCGCGCACCTCGAGGCCGGTCACCTCCGCCGGCGCCACCAGCTCGGCGCCGAAGCGGGTCGCCTGGGTCAGGGCCCGGCGCGCGAGGTCGCTCCCCGACAGCCCGCTCGGGAAGCCGAGGTAGTTCTCGATGCGGCTGCTCTGGCCGGCCTGGCCGCCCGGGGCCTCCCGCTCCACGAGCCCGGTCGAGAGCCCCTCGGAGGCGCCGTAGACGGCGGCGGCGAGGCCCGCCGGGCCGGCGCCCACGATCAGCAGCTCCCAGGACCTCGTCTCGGTCGTGCTGCCGATGCCGACGAGGCGGGCCACCTCGGCGACGGTGGGCGCCGACAGCCGCTCGTCGCCCGCCACCACCACCGGCAGGCGCAGCCGCTCGCCCTCGACCGCAGCCAGCACCTTGCCTGCGTCGGCGTCCTGCTCGACGTCGATCCACCGGTAGGGCACCTGGTTGCGGGCCAGGAAGTCGCGCAGCGCGAACGCCTCCGGCGAGTACCGGTGCCCCACGACCCGCACCCCGTCGAAGGACGGGGGCACCGACGCCTGCCAGTCCTCGAGGAGGTCGTCGAGGATCGGGTAGAGCTGCTCCTCGGGCGGGTCCCAGGGCTTCAGGATGTAGTAGTCGAGCCGGACCCGGTTGATGGCCTCGATGGCGACGTCGGTGTCGGCGTAGGCGGTGAGGAGCACGACCTTGACGTCGGGGAACAGCTCCCGACCGTGGCCGAGCAGCTCGACGCCCCCCATGCCGGGCATCCGCTGGTCGGAGAGGACCAGGGCCACCGGCGTGCCCCGCACCTTGAGCTCGCGCAGGGCCTCGAGGGCGCTCTCGCCGCTGTCGGCCCGCACGACCCGGAAGCGCCCGGCGTAGTGGGAGCGCAGGTCGCGAGCCACAGCCCGCAGCACGCGCGGGTCGTCGTCGACGGCGAGGAGCACCGGTTCGGTGGCTCGGGCGGCGGCGCCGTCGCCTGGCGCAGCGCCCTCAGGGACGGGCAGGTCCGACACCTTCCACCTCGAACACGAGGTCGTCGGGGTAGCAGAACCACCAGTCCTCCCGGCGCTCGAAGGACCTGACGAGCGGGTGGCCGGTCTCCGCGTTGTGGGCGGTGGCGTGGCGGTTCGGCGAGGAGTCGCAGCACCCGACGTGGCCGCACCCGGCGCAGAGCCGGAGGTGCACCCAGCGGTCCCCGGTCCGGAGGCACTCGTGGCAGCCGTCGGGGTCGCTGGGACGGACGCTGACGTCGGCCTGGTCGAGGTGGGCACAGGTCGCGGGCACGGCGCTCCCTTCCGAGGACGGCGGCGACCATACAAGACCGGACCCGATCTCCGCTCAGGCCGGGTGGCTGGCGTGCCGATCCTCTCGCCATGGTGAACCCGTCGCGCCGCCTCGGTGAGTTCCTCGTCGAGCGCAAGGTCCTGTCCCGGGAGGCACTGGAGCTGGCGCTGCAGCGAGAGGGCACGGAGGGTCGATCCCTCGCGGCTGTCCTCATGGCCGAGGGCCTGGTGAGTGAGAAGGACCTCGTGGCGGCCATCGCCGACCAGGTCCGCAGGCCCTGGGTCGACCTCGCAGAGCACCTCGTGCCACCCGAGCTCGTCGAGACCGTCCCGAAGGAGCTCGCGCACCGGCACCTCGCGGTGGCCGTGGACTACGTCGGCTCGGAGCTGCTCGTGGCCATGGAGGACCCGGGCGACGCAGCGGCGGTCGCCGCACTGTCGGCGGCGACGGGCTGGGGCGTGGTGGGCGCCCTCGCCGTCCGCAGCGAGCTGCAGCGCGTGGTCGTCGCCATGTACGGACCGGCGCCCGGCCAGGCCGCGGCGGGGGCCGCCCTCGGCGCCTCCCTCCCGCCCCTGGCGCCCGCCCCCGAGGAGGACCTGGGGATCGTCGAGGAGCTCCACGTCAACGACCTGCTCCAGCGGGTCATCGACCTCGGCGGGTCGGACCTCCACCTCTCGGTCGGCCTGGAGCCGTGCGTCAGGGTGCACGGGGAGCTCAAGCGGCTGACCGAGTTCCCGGTGATGAACGGGTCCGAGATCCGCCGGATGATCTACGCCATCCTCACCCAGAAGAAGCGTGAGCAGTTCGAGGCCGAGCTCGAGCTCGACACCAGCCACTCGATCCCGGGCCTCGGCCGGTTCCGGGTGAACGTCCTCCAGCAGCGCAACTCGGTGGGCTCGGTCATGCGGGTGATCCCCTACGAGATCGTGCCGCTCGAGACGCTCGGGCTCCCCGCCGCCGTCGCCCAGCTGGCGGAGCTGCCGCGCGGCCTCGTGCTCGTGACCGGGCCGACCGGGTCGGGCAAGTCCACGACCCTCGCCTCGCTCGTCGACATCGTCAACCGGACCAAGCCCCACCACATCATGACGGTCGAGGATCCCATCGAGTTCCTCCACAACCACAAGCAGTCCGTGGTGAACCAGCGGGAGGTGGGGGAGGACACGCACTCGTTCGAGAAGGCGCTGAAGCACGTCCTGCGCCAGGACCCCGACGTGATCCTCGTGGGCGAGATGCGCGACCTCGAGACGATCCACACCGCCATCACCGCGGCGGAGACGGGCCACCTCGTGTTCGGCACCCTCCACACCCAGGACGCCCCGCAGTCGATCGACCGCATCATCGACGTGTTCCCCTCGCACCAGCAGCAGCAGGTCAGGGTGCAGCTGGCCACCGCCCTCCAGGGCGTGGTGACCCAGCAGCTGCTGCGCACCCCCGACGGCCGGGGGCGGGTGGTGGCGGCCGAGCTGCTCATCGCCACGCCGGCGGTGCGCAACCTCATCCGCGAGGGCAAGACCCACCAGATCTACTCGGCCATGCAGGCGGGTGGGCGCTACGGGATGCAGACGATGGACCAGAGCCTGGCGAACCACGTGATCGCCGGGAAGATCTCGATCGAGACCGCCCTCGAGCGCTGCTCCAACCCCGAGGACCTCCGCCGCCTGTCGGGCCGGTGACCTGATGGCGGTCGACACCTACACCTACAAGGTCCGGGACTCCGAGGGCCGGACGCTGCAGGGCCAGCTCGAGGCCGACAACAGCGAGCTCGTGGCCTCGAAGCTGCGCTCCATGGGCTACGTGCCCGTCGCCATCGACCGCCAGGGCGGCGGTGCGATGAAGAAGGAGCTGAAGATCCCGGGGATCGGGAACAAGGTCAACCAGAAGGAGATCTCGGTCTTCGCCCGGCAGTTCGCCACGATGATCAACGCCGGCCTCTCGTTGATCCGGGCGCTGCACATCCTCGGTGAGCAGACCGAGTCGAAGCTGCTCAAGGAGATCGTCACCGAGGTCCGCCTCGACGTCGAGAAGGGCGCCTCCCTGTCCCAGGCGCTCACCCGCCACCCCAAGGCGTTCAACCGGCTCTTCGTGGCCATGGTCAAGGCCGGCGAGGTCGGCGGCGTCCTCGACTCGGTGCTCATGCAGCTCGCCTCGATCATCGAGAAGCAGGTCGAGCTGAAGCGCAAGATCAAGTCGGCCATGACGTACCCGGTGGCGGTGCTCGCCCTCGTGCTGCTGATCGTCACGGCGATGCTGCTCTTCATCGTGCCGACCTTCGAGTCGCTCTACGCCGACCTCGGCGGCACGCTCCCGCTGCCCACCCGGCTGCTGCTCATCGTGTCGGGGATCGTCTCGAAGTTCGCGCCCGTCATCTTCGTGGTGGAGGTCGTCTTCGTCGTCCTCTTCAAGCGGTGGATCGCGTCGGAGAGCGGGCGCGCCAAGTGGGACGTCTTCAAGCTCAAGGTGCCGGTGTTCGGCAAGCTCGTGCACAAGACGGCCATCACCCGGTTCTCCCGGACCTTCGCCGTGCTCCTCCGCTCGGGGGTCCCGATCCTCGAGGCGCTCGAGATCACCTCGGAGACCGTGGGCAACACCGTGGTGGCGTCGGCGATCAAGGACGTGCAGACGGCCGTGAAGCAGGGCGAGTCGGTGGCCGGGCCGCTCGGGCGCCACCCGATCTTCCCGCCGATGGTGGTGCAGATGCTGGCCGTGGGCGAGGAGACGGGGAACGTCGACGAGATGCTCGAGAAGGTGGCCGACTTCTACGACGCCGAGATCGAGGCGATCGTCGACGCGCTGACCTCGCTGCTCGAGCCGCTGCTCATCGTGGTCATGGGCGGCGCCGTCGGCGGCATGGTCGTGGCGCTGTACATGCCGATGTTCCAGATCATCAACCTGGTCCAGTAGCGACGTCGGGCGCCTCGTCGGCTCCGGTCTCGTCTGCGTCGACCAGGTCGGCGTCGGGGAGCGCCGCCAGCCGCTCGAGCAGGCGGTCCCGGATCGACGTCCCCGGCTCGCGCGCCTTGTCACCGGTGACCCGCCAACCGAGGCGGGAGGAGTACAGCAGCGGCGGCTCGTTGAGGCGCCCCTCCCGCACCGCGGTGATCCGGGCGAAGAACAGGTCGTGGTCGGCCATGGGCGTGCGCTCGAAGACCTCGCACCTGAGGTAGGAGATCGCGCCGGGGACGACGGGGAGCCCGTCCCAGTCCTCGACGTACTCCCCGGCCAGGTACCGGAACTTCCGTCCCGGATACGAGAAGTACTGGCCCTCGGCCACCTGGTCGCCGGCCAGCACCGAGACCGAGAACGTGCCCGAGGCCACGATGAGGCCGTGGGTGTCGTGCTTGGGGGAGACCGAGGCCATGAGGATCGGCTCCTCGAAGGCGACCTGGCACACCCAGTGCGAGCAGTACGCCCGCACCGTCCCGTCGTGGGCGGCTCCCACCACCTGCACGCCCTTCACCATCTGTCCGAGCGAGCGCTTCAGGTCCCGGTCGATCACCCCCCGAGCATGCCCCGTCCTTGCGGCTGCTCGACCGAGCCGGTTAGAACGTCGGCCGTCGCCGGCCTGACCGGAGGTCAGGGAGGAGCTGCATGTCGATCCGGGGCAAGGCCCACATCGCCGGCATCTACGAGCACCCGCTCCGGGAGATCCCCGACCGCACCCTCAGCCAGATCCACGCCGAGGTCGCGCTCGGGGCCCTGGCCGACGCCGGCCTCACCCTGTCGGACGTCGACGGCTACTTCTGCGACGCGACGGTGCCGGGCATGGGCGGCCTCTCGATGGTGGAGTACCTCGGGATCCGGGTGCGCTACCTGGACAACACCGAGACCGGCGGGTCCTCCTACCTCGGCCACGTCGGCCACGCTGCGGCGGCCATCGCCGCCGGCAAGTGCTCGGTCGCCCTCGTGACGCTGGCAGGCAAGCCGAGGACCAGCCGCGGCGGGAACCGCGGCGGCATGTCCGACGCCCCCGAGGGGAGCTTCGAGAACCTGTGGGGGCTCTTCGGCGCGCCGTACGGCTACGCCCTCGCCGCCCGGCGCCACATGTGGGAGTTCGGCACGACGAGCGAGCAGCTGGCCGAGATCAAGGTGGCCGCCTCCCTCCACGCCCAGCACAACCCGAACGCCCTGCTGCAACAGGTGGTGACCGTCGACGACGTGCTCGGCTCGCCGATGATCAGCGACCCGCTGCACCGGCTCGACTGCTGCGTCGTGACCGACGGCGGGGGAGCGGTGGTGGTCGTCTCGCCCGAGGTGGCGCGCGACCTCGAGCGCCGGACGGCGGTCGTCCTCGGCCACGGCGAGTCCCAGAAGCACACCGACAACGGTCGCGTCGACCTCACCTACACGGGGGCGGTGTGGTCGGGCCCCCGGGCGTTCGAGGAGGCGGGCGTCACCCAGGCCGACGTCGACTACGCCTCGATCTACGACTCGTTCACGATCACCGTCATGGAGACGATCGAGGACCTCGGCTTCTGCGAGAAGGGCGAGGGCGGTCGCTTCGTGCTCGACGGGGCCCTGGTCGCCCCGTCGGGCAAGCTGCCGTTCAACACCGACGGCGGTGGCCTGTGCAACAACCACCCGGCCAACCGGGGCGGCATGACGAAGATCCTGGAGGCGGTGCGACAGCTGCGGGGCGAGGCCCACCCGGCCGTGCAGGTGCCCGACTGCGAGATCGCCCTCGCCCACGGCACGGGGGGCTCGCTCTCGACCCGCATGGGCTCGGCCACCCTCATCCTCGGCCGGGAGGACGTCCGATGACCGAGCCGGCCGAGCTGCCTGCACCCGCACCGCAGCCGAACCTCGAGACGCAGCCGTTCTGGGATGCGACGGCGGAGGGGCGGTTCCTGCTCAAGCGCTGCGACACCTGCGGCACCGTCATCTGGTACCCCCGCTTCCTGTGCCCGGACTGCCACGGCACCGAGACGTCGTGGTTCGAGGCCAGTGGCCGGGGGACGATCTACACGTTCACCATCGTGCGTCGCGGCCAGGGCCCCTACGCGGGCGCGGCGCCCTACGTGGCCGCCTACGTGACCCTCGACGAGGGCCCCACCATCCTCACCAACATCGTCGGTTGCCCCCCGGAGCAGGTGGAGATCGGGCAGCCGGTCGAGGTCGTGTGGCACGACACCGGTGAGGGCAGCGCCCTCTACCGCTTCCGCCCCGTGGGCTGAGCCGGTCGGAGGAAGGGGCGCCCTCCGCTCCTTGTCTCGATCCTCGACCACCATGCGCTGCTGGGGGGTGACGGTGCGCTGCCTGCGCCCGAGCTTCAGTGGCACGCCGTGCTCGTCCTCGAGCAGCACTCGGACGGTGGCGTCGCACCCGAGTCGTCGGCGCACGCCCCCCGGGAGGGCAGGTCCCAGGTGGAGCCACGTGGGCGTGCCCGCGTCGCTGGCCCGGACGTGCACGATCACCTGGTGCCGCTCGCCGGTCGGCCGGTCGCCGGTGAGCCCGGTGAGCGCCGCGTCCGCCATCCGCACGAGCGCATCGGCCCACGTGACGCCGACGGGGCGGTCGTCCTCGCAGGCCTTCGGGTCGCGAGCATGGAACTCGGCGTCCCGGCAGGCCTCGAGCCCCTTCTGGACGACCGCTCCGAGCTCGGGGTCGAGGTCGGCCCGGCAGCGCCAGCGGCCGTCGTCCCCGAAGCCGAAGCTGACCTGGTTGCGGTCATCCCGGTCGTCGGGAGTCGGTTCCGGCGCAGGGTCGGTGCCGGCGTCATCGGTGGGAGGGGGCTCGAAGGAGTGCTCCTGCGCCACCTTGTGGAGCTGTGTGA
>CADCSY010000038.1:0-29020 GCA_902805555.1 uncultured Acidimicrobiales bacterium
TGAAGGCGAAGAGGGCCGTGGTAAAGCCCGTCGTCGAGGGCTGCCGGCGGCGCTTCGGCGTCTCGGCGGCCGAGATCGGGCACCAGGACCGCTGGCAGCGGGCGTCCATCGGGATCGCGGCCGTGGCGTCGTCGCACACCCAGCTCGTCGAGGTGCTGGATGCGGTCGAGCGCTTCGTGTGGTCGTTCCCCGAGCTCGAGGTCGTGTCGTGCGAGAGGACGTGGATCTGATGCCCAGGGGCCGCAAGCAGCACCAGGACCGGAGCGGGGCCCGCCAGTACCCGCGGACCGCCCGGCTCAACGAGCTGTGCCAGCAGATCGTCGCCGACGAGCTGCGCCTCATCGACGACGAGCGCCTCGAGCTGGTGACGATCACGTTCATGCGGGTCGACCGGGACATGAGCCGGGCCGTCGTGATGTTCACCGCCCTCGGTGAGGACGAGGCAGGCGCGCTGGAGGCGTTCGAGGCGCACCGGGTGCGCCTCCAGGCGGCGATCGGCCGCCAGGCGTCGATGAGGCGGACGCCCGAGCTCCGCTTCGAGGTGGACCGGGTGGTCGAGACCGGCAACCGCATCGAGCAGCTGCTGCGAGAGGCGCCGCCGGTCAGGGACGAGCACCCCGAGCTGACCGACGGTCGCTACAAGCTGGCCGAGGGCTTCGAGGACGGTCCGGCTGGACGCGCCTGAGCGGGCGGCGTCGGGCCTGCTCGTCGTCGACAAGGCGGCCGGACCGACCTCGCACGACGTCGTGGCCCGGGCCCGACGGCGGCTGGGGACGAAGAAGGTGGGCCACGCAGGGACCCTCGACCCGGGGGCCACGGGTGTGCTCCTCCTCGGTGTCGGCCCGGCGACCCGCCTGTTGAAGCTCCTGACCCCGCTGCCCAAGTCCTACACGTGCGAGGTCGTGCTCGGCACCGAGACGTCCACCCTGGACGACTCGGGCACCGTCACCGCCAGGCACGACATGGCCGGCGTGACCCTCGACGAGGTGCGGGCCGCCGCGGCGTCGCTGACCGGGGACATCCTCCAGGTGCCGCCGATGGTCTCCGCGATCAAGGTGGCAGGCCGCCGGCTGCACGAGCTGGCCCGTGAGGGGATCGAGGTGGAGCGGGCGGCCCGCCCGGTGACGGTCCACCGCTTCGAGGTCGAGCGGGAGGTCGAGCCCGGCGTGGTGGCGGTGGCGGTCGACTGCTCCTCCGGCACCTACGTCCGCACGCTGGCCGCCGACGTCGGCGCCGCCCTCGGTGGAGGCGCACACCTCCGGGCCCTCCGCCGCACCGCCGTCGGCCCCTTCGACGCCTCCCGAGCACGGCCCGTGGACGAGGCGGCGCTCCTTCCCCCCGTCGACGTCGTCGCGTTCCTCGACCGCGTGGAGGTCGACGGCGAGGTGGCCGAGCTGGTGCGCCGGGGCCGGCGGCTCGTGCGCAGCGGCCAGGAGGTCACCTTCGAGGGTGCGGGGCCGTGGGCGGTGGTGGACCTGCCGACAGGCGACCTCCTCGCCGTCTACCGGTCGGCCGCCGACCAGGCCGTCCCCGACGTCGTCCTCCCGGTCTGAGCGCCGGGAACCGTCGTCTCGACCTGCGACGTCATGGCGGGCGCCTCGCGGTGGCGCCACGATGGGCCGGTGACCGACATCACCGGCGTGCTCCACGAGACGATGCCCCTGTGCGCCACCCTCGGCGCCCGGGCCCTGGCCATGGGCCGCGAGGAGGTGGTGCTGGCGGTCGACTGGGCACCCGGCCTCTGCACCAGTGGCGGGCTCCTCCACGGTGGCGTGCTCATGGCACTGGCCGACGCAGCCGGTGGTGCGTGCGCCCACGCCAACCTGCCGGAGGGGGCCACCGGCACGTCCACCATCGAGTCGAAGACGAACTTCCTGCGGGCCGTCCGCGCAGGGTCGTTGACCGCGGCTGCTCGCCCGCTCCACGTCGGGTCGACGACGATCGTGGTCGAGACGGAGCTGCGTGACGACGACGGCCGGCTCGTCGGGAAGGTCACCCAGACCCAGGCTGTGCTCCGCCCCCGCACCTGACCCGGACGGGGTGCAGCTCCGGCCCCGCACCTGACCGCTGCCCCGGTGGCCCCGGCCGCTCGAGTCGGTACGCCCCGTGCGGGTCGCGGCTGTCCCGGTGGGGGCGTGTGCCGCAGGTAGCGTCGGCGCGTGCAGGTGATCCGGTCGCTCGACGCGTGCCCGCGGCCGCCCGAGGGCAGCGCGGTCACGCTCGGGTTCTTCGACGGCGTCCACCTCGGCCACCGGCTGCTCATCGGCGAGGCCCGCCGTCTGGCGGCCGAGCAGGGGGCGAGGAGCGCGGTCGTCACCTTCGACCAGCACCCCGCTGCCGTCGTGCGGCCCGAGTCGGCGCCCAAGCTGCTCACCAGCCTCGACCACCGGCTCGAGCTGCTGGCCGCCACCGGGGTCGACCACGTGCTCGTGCTCGAGTTCGACGAGGCCAGGTCGAAGGAGTCGGCGGAGGACTTCGTGGAGGGCGTGCTCGTCGACTGCCTCCGGGCGCTGGCTGTGGTCGTGGGTGCGGACTTCCACTTCGGCCACCGGCGCCGGGGCGACGTCGCCCTCCTCACGGAGATGGGACAGGCCCGGGGCTTCGAGGTCGAGGGGGTGCAGCTCGTCGGGTCCGGCTCCGAGGGCGCCCGGCCCGTCTCGTCCACCGCCATCCGCAGCGCGCTGGCGGCGGGGGACCTGGCGAGCGCCAACCGCATGCTCGGCCGCCCCCACGAGGCCAGGGGGCTGGTCCACCCGGGGGACGAGCGGGGTCGCGAGCTCGGCTTCCCGACGGCCAACGTGGCGGTGCCGGACGACGTGCTGCTCCCGGCCGACGGCATCTACGCAGGCTGGTACGAGCGGCCCGACGGCAGCGTCCACCCCGCCGCCATCAGCCTCGGTCGGCGGCCGACCTTCTACGTCGACCAGGCCGCCTCGTTGCTCGAGGCGCACCTGCTCGACTTCTCCGGCGACCTGTACGGCGAGGAGGCCCGGGTCCGCTTCGTCTCGAGGTTGAGAGGGGAGGAGCGCTACGAGTCGGTGGAGGCGCTCGTGGAGCAGATGGCGAAGGACTGCGTGGCGGCTCGGGCGGCGCTCTCCTGATGGCTGCGGTGGTGGGGCCCCGGGCCACCGAGGTCGAGGCGCAGCGCAGCGGCGCCACGGTCACCGAGCCCCGCCTCGCCCGCCACGCCATCCGCCTCGACGACGGCCACCGGGTCCAGGTGTGCGTCGCCGGGCGGGGGGTGCCGCTCGTGGTGGTGCACGGCTTCACCGCCGAGGGGTTCCTCTACGCCCAGAGCCTGGCGCGGCTCGTGGCCAGCGGCTTCAAGGTCGTCGCCATCGACACCGCAGGCCACGGCGGCACCGCCGGTCTCTCGGCCCGGGGCGGGGACCTCACCGGCTACGCCGCGCTCCTCGGCCGTGCGGTCGACCACCTCGGCATCCGCCACGCCGTCTTCGCAGGTCACTCGATGGGCGGGCGCATCGTCACCGAGCTCGTGGCGCGCGAGCCCAAGCGGGCGCTGGCCGTGGTGCTCCTCGACGCCATCGTCGGCGACACCTGGGACACGATGGTGAAGGCCTTCCGGATCGCCCCTGGCTTCATGGGGCTGACCGGGGCCGTCCTCGCCGCCGACACGGTCACCACCCTCCCCGTGCTGCGCAACCCCCGCCAGGCCACCAAGCTCCTCCGGCTGTGGCTGCCGGGGCTCGTCGGCAACGCCCGCCAGCCGTGGCAGGTGGCCGGATCGGCGGTGTCGATCCTTCGCTCCGGCTCGACCCGCTGGATGCTCGAGTCGCTCCGGGACCACCACGTCCCGGTGCTCGTCATCCACGGCGACCGCGACATCGCCGTCCCCCTCAGGACCGCCAAGGAGGCGGCCCAGCGGTGTCGCGGCGAGCTCGTCGTGGTGCACGGCGCCAGCCACTCCTGGCTCCTCAAGGACCCCGAGACGTTCCCCGGGATCATCGCCGAGCAGCTCTCGGGCGGGCTCGGCCGCGCCGTGCGGACCGGGCTCACGAGGGCGGGCGTCCCCTTCGAGGAGCCCGACATCGACGAGATCGAGCGCGCGCTGTACCGGCGGCGGGCGCTCATCCACGAGCTGACGCCGCCGATCGAGTTCGACGTGGTGGGCGGCGCCCGGCGGGCGCTGCCCCGCTACCACTGGACGACGAGCAGGCCCTAGCGCCTCCGGCCCGCTGCCGGCCCACGGTCCCCGTCGGCTGCCGTCGGGCAGGTGGGACCCGAGGGAGCCGACCTCCGTGTAGGTTGTACGGAGCCCTCCGGCACGTGTCGGAGCGCCCGCGGACGAAGAGGCCCCCAGACGAGATGCCCGACAAGACAGCTGTCATCAGCGAGCACCGCACGCACGACGCCGACACCGGTTCGGCCGAGGTGCAGATCGCGCTGCTCACCGCTCGCATCAACGAGCTCAACGAGCACCTGAAGATGCACAAGAAGGACCACCACAGCCGCCGGGGCCTCCTCCAGCTCGTCGGCCGCCGCAAGCGCCTCCAGGCGTACCTGCGCAACGTCGACGTCGAGCGCTACCGGGCCATCAACGCCCGGTTGGGCCTCCGCCGCTAGCACTGGTTCGGGCACCTCCGGGCCGCCCGCACGTGCTGCACGCACGACCTCGCCCGCAGCCCACAGACGGGACGGGCACCCAACCCCGCAGCATCGGGTGGGACGCGGTCAGCTGTTCGACGAGCGCTCCTCGGGCCGGCACCAGCCGGCACCCGGGTGGCGGCCGTCGGGTAGCTGGCGCACCACCCGGCTGCACGACCAGAGAGGGAGACCATGGCTGAAGCCACCTCCGTGAGCGGCCCCATCACCGGGACCGACAAGACCCTGTCCTTCGAGACGGGCAAGCTCGCCCACCAGTCCCAGGGCGCCGTCGTCGTCCGGATCGGCGACACCCAGGTGCTCGTCACCGCCAACGGCGACAGGAACGTCCGGGAGGGGATCGACTTCTTCCCCCTCACCGTGGACATCGAGGAGAAGGCGTACGCCGCGGGGAAGATCCCCGGCTCGTTCTTCCGCCGGGAGGGCCGCCCCACCGACAACGCGGTGCTCACCTGCCGCCTCATCGACCGCCCCCTCCGCCCCAGCTTCGCCGAGGGCTACCGCAACGAGACCCAGGTGGTGGGCACCGTCCTCGGCGTCGACGACGACAACCCCTACGACGTCGCCGCCATCAACGGCGCCTCCGCCGCCCTGATGCTGTCCGGCCTGCCCTTCGACGGCCCGATCGGCGCCGTCCGCCTCGCCTACTCCGCCGAGGGCACCTGGATCCCCCACCCGACGTGGACCGAGGGCGACGACGCCACGTTCCTCATCGTCGTCGCCGGCCGTGAGGTCAACGGCGAGATCGCCATCATGATGGTGGAGGCCGGCGGGACCGAGACGGCCTGGTCGCACTACGAGGCCGGTGCCCCCAAGGTCACCGAGGCGGTCATCGCCGACGGCCTCGAGGCGGCCAAGACGTGGATCAGGGAGTCCATGGACCTCCAGCACCAGCTGGTGGAGAAGCACGGCCGTCGCGACCCGCTCCCCTTCGAGGCCAAGGTCGACTACGGCCAGGACGTCTTCGACCGGGTCGCCGCCGTCGGCACCGAGGCCCTCGCCGAGGCCTGCACCATCGCCACCAAGGTCGAGCGCAACGCCGCCATCGACGAGGCCACGACCTCGATCAAGGAGCAGCTGAAGGGCGAGCTCGAGGGTCGCGACAAGGAGATCAAGGAGGCGGTGCGCAGCCTCACCAAGAAGCTGGTCCGCCAGCGGGTGGTGAAGGAGGGCGTCCGCATGGACGGCCGTGGCGCCGCCGACCTGCGCGCGCTCTCAGCCGAGGTCCACGTCCTCGAGACGGCCCACGGCACCGGCCTCTTCCAGCGAGGCGACACCCAGGTGCTGAACGTCTGCACGCTCGGCATGCCACGCATGGACCAGCTGCTCGACACCCTCAGCCCCGAGGACCGCAAGCGCTACATGCACCACTACAACATGCCGCCCTACGCCAACGGCGAGACGGGCCGCATGGGCGGCACGAAGCGGCGCGAGGTGGGCCACGGCCTCCTCGCCGAGCGTGCCCTGCTCCCGGTGGTCCCCTCCCAGGAGGAGTTCCCGTACGCGCTGCGCCTCGTGTCAGAGGTGCTGGCATCCAACGGCTCGACCTCCATGGCCTCGGTGTGCGCCAGCTCGCTCTCGCTCATGGACGCCGGTGTCCCGATCAAGGCGCCGGTGGCCGGCATCGCGATGGGCCTCATCTACGAGGACGGCGTCTACACCACCCTCACCGACATCCTCGGGGCCGAGGACGCCTTCGGTGACATGGACTTCAAGGTCGCCGGCACCGCCGACTTCGTGACCGCCCTCCAGCTCGACACGAAGATCGAGGGGCTGCCCGCCGACGTGCTGGCCGACGCGCTGCGCCAGGCCTACGACGCCCGGGTCCAGATCCTCGACGTGATGAACGCCTGCATCGCCGAGGCCCGCAGCGACGTGGCCGAGACGGCGCCGAAGATCGTCAGCTTCAACATCCCGATCGACAAGATCGGCGAGGTGATCGGCCCGAAGGGGAAGGTCATCAACACCCTCCAGCAGGAGACGGGCGCCGACATCAACGTCGACGACGACGGCATGGTCGGCACGGTCACGATCGGCTCGAAGGACGGCCTCGCCGTGTCGGAGGCCCGCCGCCGCATCGAGCTGATCCTCGACCCGCCGCTCGCCGTGGTCGGCGCCACCTACCAGGGCCGGGTCGTCAACATCACGAAGTTCGGTGCCTTCGTCAACATCCTCCCGGGCCGTGACGGCCTGGTCCACATCTCCAAGCTCGGCCAGGGCAAGCGGATCGACAAGGTCGAGGACGTCGTCGCCCTCGGCGACGCCATCGAGGTGCGGGTGGACGACATCGACCCGCAGGGCAAGGTCTCGCTCTCGCCCGTCGGGGACGGGCCCGAGGCCGGTGACGAGGAGGGCGTCGACGACGCACCTCGCGCCGAGCGGGCCCCGAGGGAGGACCGCCCCGAGCGGGCCCCACGTCGGGAGCGTGCGCCCCGTGAGGAGCGCGCCCCTCGAGAGGAGCGTGCGCCCCGCGAGGAGCGAGCCCCCCGAGACGAGGAGCGCAGCACGGCTGCGGTCACCACCGTGTCGTTCGAGGACACCTTCGAGTCCGAGGTGAAGGAGACCTTCGGCGAGCTCGGACCCGAGGCGGCCGGCGGCGGCCCCGCCGAGCGCCCCCGGGGCGGCGACCGCGGTCGCGGTGGCCGGCGGGGCGCGCCACGCCGCTGACAGCGACGGGCGAGGCGGGCGGACCACCGGGGATCCGCACCGCCCGCCTCCCCAACGGCATCCGGGTCGTCACCGAGGCCATGCCCGGCGCCCGCTCGATCTCCACGGGGATCTGGGTGGGCGTCGGCGGTCGCGACGAGCCGGCTGGGCTGGCGGGCGCCTCCCACTTCCTCGAGCACCTGCTCTTCAAGGGCACGAGCGAGCGCTCGGCGGCGGCGATCGCGGAGGCGGTCGACGCAGTCGGCGGCGAGATGAACGCCTACACCACGCTCGAGTACACCGCCTTCGACACCCGCCTCCCGGTGGGCCACCTCGACCTCGGGCTCGACCTGCTGTGCGATGTGGTGTCCCGCCCCGCCTTCCGGCCGGCCGACCTCGAGGCCGAGCGCCAGGTGATCCTCGAGGAGCTCCTCATGGAGGAGGACACCCCCGACGACCGGGTGCTCGGCGTGCTGGCCGAGGCCCAGTTCCCCGACCACCCCCTCGGGCGCGAGGTCCTCGGCACCCGGGCGACGATCTCGTCCATCGACGCGACCGCCATCCGTGCCTTCCACGGCGAGTGGTACCGGCCTGCGAACCTGGTGGTGGCCTGCGCCGGGGCGGTCGACCACGCCGAGGTCGTCGCAGGTGTCGGGCGCCGGCTCGGCGGCCTCGCCGGAGGTCGGGCGCCCGATCGGTCGCCCCCCACGGCAGCGGCGGAGCCGCTGAGGCTCCTCCGGCGCAGGACCGAGCAGGTGCACCTGGCGATCGGCGCCCGGGCCCTCGCCCGCCACGACCCCGACCGGTCCGCGCTGGCCGTCGCCAACCAGATCCTCGGCGGGGGGCTCTCGAGCCGGCTGTTCCAGGAGATACGCGAGCGGCGAGGGCTCGTCTACAGCGTCTACTCCGACGCCACGTCGTGGAGCGACACGGGGACGCTCGTCGTGTACGCAGCGACTGCGCCGGGCCGGGCGGCGGAGGTGCTCGGGCTCCTCCACGGCGAGCTCGACCGCCTCGCGCGGAGCCCCGTCACGGCCCGTGAGCTCGAGGTCGCCGTGGGCGCACTCGCCGGCTCCACCGTCCTCGGGCTGGAGGACTCGGGGAGCCGCATGGCCCGCATCGGCAAGGCCCTCCTCGTGGACGGGACCGTCGCCGGGATCGACCAGCTCGTCGAGCGGTTCCTGGCCGTCACCGTCGACGACGTGGCGCGCGCCGTCGAGCGGGTGCTCGGCCCGGGGGAGCGCACGGTCGCGGTGATCGGCCCGGTCGCCAAGCGGGACCTGTTGCCCCGACGGGCGGCGTGATGGCGCCCCTGCCCTCGCTCGAGGCGGCCAGCCGGCGCACGTTCGCCATCATCAGCCACCCCGACGCCGGCAAGACCACGCTCACCGAGAAGTTCCTGCTCTACGCCGGAGCCGTGCAGTCCGCGGGCACGGTGAAGGCCCGCTCAGGTCGCCGCTCGGCCACCTCGGACTGGATGGAGATGGAGCAGAAGCGGGGGATCTCGATCTCCTCGACGGTGCTCCAGTTCCCCTACCGGGGCCGCACCATCAACCTCCTCGACACCCCGGGTCACCGGGACTTCTCCGAGGACACCTACCGGGTGCTCGCGGCCGTCGACGCGGCGGTGATGGTGCTCGACGTGGCCAAGGGCATCGAGCCCCAGACCCGGAAGCTGTTCGAGGTGTGCCGGGACCGGGGGATCCCGCTGCTCACGTTCCTCAACAAGCTCGACCGGCCGGGCCGGGAGCCGCTCGAGCTGCTCGACGAGATCAGCGACCAGCTCGGGCTGATCCCCACGCCCGTCACCTGGCCGGTCGGGATCCCCGGTGACTTCCGTGGCGTGGTCGACCGACGTGACGGCAGCTTCGTGCGCTTCACGAAGTCGGCCCGTGGAGCCAGCGAGGCCGCAGAGGAGGTGGTCGACCCCGGGGAGGCGGCACAGCGGGAGGGCGGGGCGTGGGAGGCGGCCCAGGAGGAGCTGGCGCTGCTGGCCGCCTCCGGCAACGACCTCGACGTCGAGTCCTTCCTGGGCGGCGTCTCCAGCCCCGTCTTCGTGGGCTCGGCCCTCACCAACTTCGGCGTCCGCCTCCTCCTCGACGCCGTGGTCGACCTCGCGCCCGCCCCCTCGCCGGTCCCCGACGACGAGGGCAAGCCCCGGGCCCTCGACGCGCCCTTCGCCGGGTTCGTCTTCAAGATCCAGGCGAACATGGACCCGGCCCACCGCGACCGGATCGCGTTCGTGCGGGTGTGCTCCGGGCACTTCCGGCGGGGCATGACCGTCACCCACGCCGCCTCGGGCAAGCCCTTCGCCACGAAGTACGCGTCGACGGTGTTCGGCGCCGACCGGGAGACGATCGAGGAGGCGTTCCCCGGCGACGTCATCGGCCTCGTCAACGCCACCGGTCTCGGGATCGGCGACACGCTGTACGAGGCCGACCCGGTGCGGTTCCCGCGGATCCCCAGCTTCGCACCGGAGCAGTTCGTGGTGGCCCGGCCCCTGGACGGCGGCCGCTTCAAGCAGTTCCGCCGCGGGCTGGCGCAGCTCGACGAGGAGGGCGTCGTGCAGGTCCTGCGCCACGTCGACCGAGGCGACGCCGCCCCCATCCTGGCGGCGGTCGGACCCATGCAGTTCGAGGTGTTCTCGCACCGGCTCGAGCACGAGTTCGGCGCCCCGGTCGAGCTCCTGGGGACGTCGTACAAGGTGGCCCGCCGCACCGACTCGGCGTCGGCCCCCGCCCTGGCCCGCAGCACCGGCGTCGAGGTCCTCGCCCGAGCCGACGGCACGCTGCTGGCGTTGTTCGAGAGCCCGGCGTGGCTGGCGCGGGTGGAGCAGGACAAGCCCGAGCTGACCCTCGAGCGCATCATCGCCGACTAGCTCCAGCGCGCGGACGACAGACCTCCTCGTGACCCGAGGGCGCTCGTCTGCCACGGTGCGAGGGCCCTGGTCACGCCGAGGAGCGGGACCTGGCGCGGCCGATCGAGGTCACCGACCCCTCCTCCTGCCGCCGGACGCACGAGGCAGGGCGGCGGCCCGCTCGGCGAGGGACAATGGGCCGCATGACCATCAAGGTGGGTGTCTTCGGGGCGGCGGGGCGCATGGGTCGCACGGTCTGTGAGGCGGTCCGCGCCGATCCCGACCTCGAGCTGGTCGCCGTCGTCGACCCGTACCACCAGGGCCTGGACCTCCGTTCGGTCACCGGCGTCGACTGCGACCTCCACATGGCGCTCGACGGTGGTGCGCTCGCCGACGCAGGCGCCACCGTCGCGGTCGACTTCACCGTGGCGGCCGGTGCCCGGGAGAACCTCCACTGGTGCGCCGACAACAGCGTCCACGCGGTGGTGGGCACGACCGGGCTGGACGAGGACGACCTCGACGAGCTCGCGGAGGTCTTCACCAAGAGCAACTGCGTCGTGGCGCCGAACTTCGCCGTCGGCGCCGTGCTGATGATGCGCTTCGCCGAGCTGGCGGCGCCGTGGTTCCCGACCGCAGAGATCATCGAGCTGCACCACGACGAGAAGGTCGACGCCCCCTCGGGCACCGCCATGCTCACCGCCGCGCGCATGGCGGGGGCGTCGGGGGACTGGGGCGAGGACCCGACGGCGGAGCACGTCCTCGACGGCGCTCGTGGTGGGACGGGCCCCGGCGGCATCCCCATCCACTCGGTGCGCCTGCGCGGCCTCATCGCCCACCAGGAGGTGCTGCTCGGGACCACGGGCCAGTCGCTCACCATCCGCCACGACAGCTTCGACCGCAGCTCCTACATGCCGGGGGTGCTGATCGCCATCAAGGCGGTGGGGGAGCGTCCCGGCCTCACCGTCGGCCTCGACGCCATCCTCGGGCTCTGATCCGGTCGGACGCCCGGTCTCAGGCCGTGGCGGGGAGGCCGAAGCGCTGCGCCACCAGGTCGCCGAGGAGGTCGAGGGGCAGTGCCCCGTGGCGCAGCACCTCGTCGTGGAAGTCGCGCACGTCGAACCCGTCCCCGACGGCGGCCGCGGCTGACGCCCTGAGGGCGGCGAGGCGCCGCTCGCCCACCTTGTAGGCGAGGGCCTGGCCGGGCAGCGTGATGTAGCGGTCGACCTCGACGACGACCTCCTGCTCCGGTGTCACCGAGTGCTCGAGGAAGTAGTCGATGGCCCGCTGGCGATCCCACCCGAGCGCGTGCAGCCCGGTGTCGAGCACGAGGCGGATCGAGCGGAGCATCTCGGCGTCGAGCGCGCCGAAGTGCTGGTAGGGATCGGTGTAGAGGCCGAGCTCGGCGCCGAGGCCCTCGCAGTAGAGCCCCCAGCCCTCGATGTACGCGGTGAAGAGGCCGTTCGCCCGGAAGGCGGGGAGCTCGCCGAGCTCCTGGGCCAGTGCGATCTGGAAGTGGTGCCCGGGGACCGCCTCGTGGATGCAGACGGACTCCATGTTCCACGACACGCGGCTCTCGAGGTGGGACGTGTTGGCGAAGAACTGACCGGCCCGGCCCTGCTCCAGCGACCCCGGCAGGTAGAACGCCATGGGAGCGGTGGCGGCTGACTCGGCGGGGACGGGGACGACGGCGAACGGCAGGCGGGGCATGGTGCGGAACAGGCGAGCCACGTGCTGGTCGACCCGCTTGGCGATGTCGCGGTACGACCGCAGCAGGTCGTCCTCGCTGTCGAAGTGGAACCGGCTGTCGGTGCGCAGCCACTCGGCGAAGGCCTGGCGGCCTCCGTCGAACCCGGTGCCGGCCATGACCTCGTCCATGGCGGACCCGACGCGCTGCACCTCGGCGAGGCCGAGCTCGTGGATCTCGCCGGGCGTCATGTCCGTCGTGGTGTAGGTCCTGACCCGCTCGGCGTACCAGGCGGCGCCGTCGGGGAGGGCGTCGAGGCCGGTGCTGCGGCGGGCACCCGGGAGGTACACGTCGGTGACGTGGCGGAGGAGTCGCCGCAGCGCGGGGTCGACCTCGGCGCCCACGATCGAGGCGGCCTCCGCCAGCACGTCGTCCGGCTCGGTCGCACCCACCCGATCCCGCAGGCCGGCGAGGAGCGGGCTCGAGCGGGGGTCGCCCTCGGGGGACAGGTGCGCGACGATCGACGCGGGCACGTCCCGCAGGGTCACCGCCGGCGGTGTGACACCGAGGGCGAGGGCCTCGTCGAGGAGGGCGACCGCCTGGTCGAGCAGGGCGGGGAGCCGCCGGAGCCGCTCGAGGACGTCGGTGAGGTCCGACGAGGTGGCCATCGGCATGGCGGCGAGCGTCTGGGCGGCCTCGGAGGCGGGGTGGCCGAGCGGCCCGACCACGAGCAGGTGGTCGTTGGGGAACCGAGCTGCCTCTGCGTCGCTCCTCGCCTGGTGCTCGAAGACGTCCCAGCTCAGCCGGTCGCCGTCGTCGAGCTCAGAGCGGTCGATGGTGCGCAGCACCTCGAGCGGCGCGCCGGCCCGGGCCCGGCGCTCGGCCACCGCAGCGGGGGTCAGGTCGCTCCAGCGGTCGCCGTAGCCGGGGACGCCGAAGAACGTGGCGTACTCCGGCGCGTCGTCGAGTCGTTGCTCCCAGGCCAGCTCGAAGAGCCGGTGCAGGCGCTCGGCGGGGGTGCCACCGGCCTCGGGACGAGCGCCGGCGAAGGGGTCGCTGCCGATCACGGCAGCCGACGGTACCGGTGCACCTGCGACCATGGCGTTTCGTGCAGGTCCCATGGGGCAAACTGCCCCGGCATCGAACCTGCACGACCCGACCGAAGGAGCCCCAAGCCCATGGCCGACATCACGACGACGACACCCCCTGGCGCCACCAGCACGAGCGGTACCTCAGGGTCGGCCGGCGGCCTCGTCACCGAGCAGGGCAAGACGAGCATCGCCGACTCGGTGGTCGCGAAGATCGCCGGCATCGCCACCCGTGAGATCTCTGGTGTCCACAACATGGGATCCGGCGCCGCCCGCACCATGGGGGCCCTCAAGGAGAAGATCAGCTCGAGCAAGTCGACCGTCTCCCAGGGCGTCAACGTCGAGGTGGGCGAGCGCCAGGCCGCCGTCGACCTCGACATCGTGGTGGAGTACGGCGTCCCGATCGTCGACCTCAGCAAGGCCGTGCGGGACAACGTCACGCAGCGCATCGAGCGGATGACCGGTCTCGAGGTCACCGAGGTCAACGTCTACGTCGACGACATCTTCCTCGAGGAGGAGGAGAAGGCGCCGGCGCCCGAACGGGTCCAGTGAGCCCCGCCCCGCCCGTCGACGTCGACGCCGTGGCGGCGGCCGTGACGGCGTGCCCCTCGGTGTCGCACCTCGTCCAGGGTGGCCCCGGGGAGCAGGTGGCGACGTTCCTGCCGGGCCGCCGGGTCGGAGGCGTGCGCATCACCGACGAGGCCGTCGAGGTGCACGTGGCGACCCGCTGGGACGTGCCGATCCACCTGGCCGCCGTGGAGGTGCGGGACGCGCTGGCCGGACTGGTCGGTGGGAGGGCGGTGGCGGTGGCGGTCGAGGACATCGACGAGCCGCAGGCGGCGCTGCCTGCGTCCACGCCCGACGGGCCCCCGCTCGGCATCGTGCCGCTGCCCGCCGAGACCGGTCCGAGCCTGGCGCCGGCACCGGGCGGCCCAGCGAGCCCGGCCACCCCGCTCGGTCCTCCCGGAACGCCCCCGGACGCGGTGCCCTCGCCGTCGTGAGCTCGCCCCGGTGAGACCGGACCCCCGCACCGGGGTGGCGGACCCGTGGGCGGTCCTCGGGCTGCGCCGGGGAGCGAGCTCGCAGGAGGTGGCACGGGCGTGGCGGACCCTGGCGGCCCGCCACCACCCCGACGCCGGTGGCGACGCCGATCGCTTCAGGGAGATCGTCGCAGCACGCGACCGCATCGCCGGCCTGGCGGGGGCACGGCTTCGATCCGGGTCCGGCGGCCACGTCGCCGTCGTCCGCCGACCCAACGCCGCCGCCCGCGCCCTCCGTCCGCTGCGCCGCCGCATCGACCGACGCCTCCACCCACGGGTGCGCTGAGGCGCCACCCGGGACCACCGACCACCCCGCATCCGCCCCACCCATCGGCCGGGCCACCCGACCCGGCAGATCGACCACCGACCACCGATCCTCGAGCAAGGAGCTCCACGTGCAACCCACCTATGCCGGCCTCTTCACCGGCCTCGTCCTCGGCTTCGCCTTCGTCCTGGTCGGCTTCGGGGAGATGCTCGTCGTCGCCCTGTTCGGCCTCATCGGCTTCTTGATCATGAAGGCGGTCGCCGGTGAGCTCGACGTCATCACCGACGTCCTCGACCGCAACCGGCGTCCGGGCAGCTAGCGCCCATGAGCACCTTCTCGCGCCAGCTCACCGGTGACGACGTGACCACGACCAGCCCCTCCACAGAGCAGGTCCCAGCAGTGCCGACGGCCGATCCCGGCCTCGCCACCGAACGGGGCACCACCACGATCGCCCCGAAGGTCATCGCCGCCATCGCCCGCCGTGCGGCCACCGAGGTCGGGGGCGTGGAGTCGGTCGAGGCGACCGGGCTGCAGGGCGTCCTCGGTTCGCTCCGGTCATCGACGGCTGGCGGGGCCTCGGCCGACGTCGCGGCGCGGCGCGCTGCGGTCGACCTCCGCCTGGCGGTCCGCTGGCCGCTGCCGGTCCACGAGGTGACGATGGCGGCGCGGGAGCACGTGCGAGCTCGTGTGGAGCACCTCACGGGCCATGCGGTGACCGACGTCGACATCGCAGTCGTCGACCTCCCGGTCCCGTCCGCCGGCAAGCGCAAGCGGGTCGTCTGATGGATGCCGTCCGCACCACCAACCGCATCGTCAGCGCCCTGCTCGCCGTCGCCCTCGTGGTGGGTGGTGTGCTCGTCGCCATCGAGGTCATCCTGGCCTCCCTCGACCGGGACCCGTGGGTGCTGCCCCACGAGGGCTGGGCGCGCGACGCCAGCGAGACCGTCTACACCGACCGCAGCGCCCGCATCCTGTTCCTGGTGCTCGCGGTCGTCGGGCTCGCCCTCCTGCTGCTCGAGCTCCTCCGCCGCCGCCCGCCGGCTCTCCAGCTGACCGATCGGGACGGGGGCGTCGAGGCCGACCTCGACCGCCGCGGCGTCGAGAAGTGGCTGGCCACCAGGCTCACCGGCGTGGAGGGGGTGGCGGGGACCAAGGCCAAGATCACCCGGCGTGCCGTCGAGGTGAAGGCGCAGACCCCCCAGCGCGACGTGGGTGACGTCCAGCGCCGCCTCGAGGGCGCCGCCCAGGAGAACCTGGACCAGCTCGGGCTGGCGCAACCGTTGCGAGCACGTGCCAAGGTGACCAGCAGGAGGTCCGGATGACCCAGCTCGATCGCGTGAACCGCACCGTCGTCTCGCTGCTCGGCCTGCTCCTCCTGGCCGTCGGCGTCTACGGGTTGCTGCGCGGCGCCGGCGCCTTCGGTGACGACCGGGCGGGAGACCGGCTCCGCACGCAGGCCATGGCCGACTTCGTGGCCGACAACGACCACTGGTTGTGGGCAGCCGTCGCAGCAGTCGCCCTGCTGATCGCCCTGGGCGCGCTGCTCTGGCTCCTCGCCCAGCTGCGGCCCTCCCCCTCGCTCGGGCAGCTCCCCGTGGTGACCGGCGAGGCGGCGGCTGGCAGGACGACGCTCGACACGAGCGCCATCAGCGCCGCCGTGACGAGGGACATCGAGGTCGACCCCGACGTCAACAGCGCCCGGGTGCGGGTCGTGCCCGTCGGCGACGCCATGGGGCTCGACGTGCGGGCGGTGGTGGCCGACCACGGCGACGTCCATGCCGTGCGCCGCAGGATCGAGACGGTCGTGCTCGAGCGGGCTCGGGCGGCGCTCGGGCGGCCCGACCTGACCGCCACCCTCCGGCTGCGGCTCGGCGACCCCGGGACGCGCACCGTCTTCTGACCTGCGGTCCTCTGAGGTGCCTCAGGCCCGGCCGCCTCCGGGCGGCGGGCCGACGGCAGAACCCGAGGGGCGCTACCGGACCCGGATGGTGAACAGCTGGAACGGTCGCAGCTCCAGTGCGACCGCGCCGTCCTCGACGACCAGCTGGTCGCCGGCCGGGTCCTCCAGCAGGTCGACGGGTCGCACCTCGGTGGCGGCGCCGAGCGTCAGCCGCACCCTGCGTCGCCCGCCGTGCGCCTCGTAGCCACGCACGATCAGCCCGTCCCCGTCGTCTGCCGCCTTGATCGCCGTGAGCACGACACCGTCGTCGTCCACCGCGACGACCGACCGGCGCGGTGGCAGGTCCCGCTCGGCCTCGCCGGCTTCGACGGGTACGACCCGCAGTGGCGCGTTGAAGGCGTGCGCCTCGGCCACCACCGCCCCCGTGGCGACGTCCCCGGCGTGGGGGAGGAGGGCGTAGGCGAAGACGTGGCGACCCCGGTCGGCCTCCGGATCCGGCCAGGTCGACGACCGCAGCAGCGAGAGCCGCAGCACGTTGCCCCGCACGTCGTGGCCGTACTTGCAGTCGTTGAGCAGGGCCACGCCGAAGCCGTGCTCGGAGAGGTCGACCCACGTCTGGGCGCACACCTCGAAGCGGGCCTCGTCCCAGGTGGTGTTGACGTGGGTCGGGCGCTCGACGTGACCGAGCTGGATCTCGAAGCTGGCCGACGGGCTGTGGACGTCGACCGGGAAGGCGACCTTGAGCAACCTGTGGTCCTCGTGCCAGTCGACCTCGCAGTGGACCTCCACCCGTCGACCGCCCCGGTCGAGCCGGACCTCCTGCTCCACGGTCGAGGCGCCGAAGCGCCGCACCACCCGCAGCGCTGCCCGCTCCGGGGTGGCCGAGACCACCTCGACGACCGCCGCCTCGACGAGGTCGGTCACGGTGTCGAAGGCCACGGCGTCGATGTCCCACGCGTCGTACACGTTCGGCCGGTCGTGGTGGACCTGGAGGAGGTTCCCGCGCCCTCCCGGCGCCAGCGCCTCGCGACCGGTCGGCAGGTGCCGCACCGAGGTGAGCAGCCCGTCGGCGTCCCACTCGACCCGCAGCACGCCGTTGTCCATCCACCCCTCCCCGACGGTGACGGGCGGGACGTCCTCCACCGCGCCGTGGTCGTCGAGGTCGACCACCGCCCACCCACAGGCGGGCGCCTCGACGAGGTGGAGGGAGCCGCCGACCTCGACCACCTCCCGTCGCGACCCCCCGAGAGGGTTGGCGACGAGCACGGGTCGGGTGGCGTCGCCGGGCTCCACCCTCCCGGACAGCGCCGCCAGCGCGTCGTCGATCACCTCGTCGGTGATGGCCTTCACCGCGCCGTGGCCGTCTGCCGTGTCCCGGTACACCCAGTTGATCGACGAGCCCGGGATGATGTCGTGGAACTGGTGGAGGAGCAGCACCTTCCAGGCGACGTCGAGCTGGCCGCCGGCGTCGATGCCAGCCGCCGCCGACCACAGCTCGGCATCCCGGAGGGCGAGCTCCATCTTGCGGTTGGCCCGCTTGACCTCGCCGTGGGTCGTGTAGGTCCCGCGGTGCATCTCGAGGTACAGCTCCCCGACCCACACGGGGAGCTCACCGGCCGGCACCTCGGCCTCGAGCGCCTCGAAGGCCGCTCGCGCACCCGTGAGCTCCACCCGGGGCAGCCCCTCGAGGTCCGCTGCCCGCCGTGCCCGCTCGAGCATCTCCTCCGTCGGTCCGCCGCCGCCGTCACCCCACCCGTACAGGTACATCGACCGGTCGGCCAGCGCCTTCTCCGCGAAGCTCGTCGCCCCGTGCAGCAGCTGCGTCACGGAGAAGTCGCCGTTGTAGGTGTCAGCCGGGGGGAAGTGGCTGAACACCCGGGTGCCGTCGATCCCCTCCCACCAGAAGGTGTGGTGGGGGAAGCGGTTCACCTGGTTCCAGGAGATCTTCTGGGTGAGGAAGTGCCGGATGCCCGCCGCCGCCAGCACCTGGGGGAGGCTGGCGGCGTAGCCGAAGACGTCGGGCAGCCAGAGGTTGTCGGTGTCGACCCCGAGCTCGTCCCTGAAGAAGCGCCTGCCGTGGACGATCTGGCGGATGAGGGACTCACCGGAGGGGACGTTGCAGTCGGCCTCCACCCACATGCTGCCGACCACCTCGAAGCGGCCGTCCGCCACCCGCTTCCTGATGCGCTCCCAGATCGCCGGGTAGTGGTCGCGCATCCACGCCAGCTGCTGCGCCTGGGAGACGGCGAAGCGGAAGTCCGGGTTGCGGTCCATCGTGGCCAGAGCGGTGGAGAAGGTGCGGGCGCACTTGCGCACGGTCTCACGCAGCGGCCAGAGCCAGGCGGTGTCGATGTGGGCGTTGCCCACGGCTGCGTAGCGGTGGGCGCTGGCGTCGGCGGGCTTGGCAAGGACGGGGGCCAGCACGCCCCGCGCGTCGCCGGCGCTGCCGACCACGTCGGTGGGGTCGATCACGTTGGCGGCCCGGTCGAGGGCACGGAGCACCTGGGCGGCCCGGGCGGTGCCGTGGTCCAACCCGTCGTACAGCTCGCAGAGCAGCGTCCAGTCGTGCCAGAGGGCGTCCACCTCCCGCTCGACCACGACGAGGTGGCACGTGGTCAGCCTGAGGAGCGGCTGACCTCCGGGATCGGGCAGGTAGAGCGGGGCGGGATCGGCGAACGGGTCGATCGGCGGGTTCGCCGCCGCCTCGATCAGCAGCACGGTCGACTCGCCGCCGACGGCCGGCGCGACGATCGGCACCTCCCGGTGGTTGGGGCTGACGCCCTGGACGGGCTCGCCATCGCGCCACACGAGGCCCTCCGCGCCGAAGCCGGTGCCCCCGCCGTAGCCGAGGTGGACGTGGAGCGCGACCTCCGCGCCAGCCCATGCGACCGGGACCTCAGCCGTCACCCGGAACCAGGTCGTGCCCCACCGGGGCCCCCAGCGGTCGCCGACCTCGAACGGCTCGAACGGTCCGGCGGAAGCCTCAGCCGCCTCGACCGGCTCCCCGGTGAGGTGCTGGGCCTCGAGGCGCACCGGTGCGGTGCTGGCCCGGCGAGCCGGCTCGATCAATCGGCGCAGGACCCGCTGGGCCCGCTTCCTCGTCTGCTCGTCGGGCTGGGGCACGGCCCCGACCCTAGGGGCCTGGCCAGGCTCAGGCCGGGCCTTCGGGGGCCTCGGGCCGCACCTTCCTGCTGCCCGCACCGGGTGCGACCTCGCCGCCGGCCGGATGCGCTGCGCTGTCGCCGTCCGTCCCCTCCTCGCCGTCGACTGCGTGCTCGAGGTCGGTCAGCGCCGCCAGCTCCCCGGTGCCCCTCCTCCGGTTCCAGAGGGCCTGGCCGCCGATCACCGCGATCCCGAGGATGGTGAGGGGCAGCTGGTAGGTCCCGATGAACCCGAGGACCGAGTCGCGCGGCCCTGCCACGACGTCGCCGACGTAGCGGAGCAGCGCCAGGCGGGCGATCGTGCCGGAGACGTTGAGGGTGAGGAAGATCGCCGGCCGCATGCGCGACGCGCCGGCGAAGAGGCAGATGTAGTTGTTCGGGGCGAGGAACACGAGCGGGTACGCGGCGGTTGCGAAGAAGCCCTCTGCGTCGCGCAGGAACTTCCCGATCGAGCCGCCCCGCCGGTCGACCCAGGCCAGCGCCGTCTCCCCGAACCAGTACCCCAGCAGGTAGAACAGCGGGTCCGACAGCAGCAGCCGCAGCGTCCCGACGACGTAGTACGACACGGCGTCGAGCGACCCGGACACTGCGAGCACGCTCACGTTGCGGGCGTCCAGTGCGAGCAGCACGAGCGGGTGGTCGTTGACCAGGGTGGCGGTGAGGGCCCGACCGACGTTCGATGCCACCACGAGGCAGCCGATGGGGACGAGCAGCGCCGTGAGGCGCCGCCGGCGCTGTGCCTCGTCCACCGCCGCAGCGTAGGTGGCGCGACCCGGACGACGCCGCCGGTGCGGGCCCCTAGGGTCGTGGTGTGACGGATGGCGCACCCGCCGAGCTGCGGCCGCCCGCCCCGGTCAGGCACGAGATCCTCCGAGCCACCTACGCCTGCATCGCCCGGGCGGGGCTCGCTCGCGTCACCGTCGAGGACGCAGCCAGGGAGGCGGGGGTCTCCCGGGCCACGGTGTACCGGCACTTCCCCGGGGGGCGCGACGAGCTCGTGCGCGACACGGTCGGCCATGAGGTCGCGCACTTCTTCCTGGATCTCGCTGACGCAGTGGCCGGTGCTCCCACCGTGGCCGCGGTGCTGGAGGAGGCGCTCCTCCACGCCCACGCCGCGGTGACCGAGCACGAGGTCCTCCAGAAGCTGCTGGCCACCGAGCCCGACCGCCTGCTGCCGAACCTCACCCTCGAGGCGAACCGCCTCCTCCCCCCGATCGCCGAGTTCCTCGAGCCCCACCTCCGGCGGCTGCACCTGCGGGCTGGGGTCGAGGTGTCCGCCGCCGCGGAGTACGTGGCCCGGATGGTGCTCAGCCTCGTCGGGTCGCCCGGCCGGTGGGACCTCACGGACCGCCACGAGGTGGCAGAGCTGGTCCGCTGCGAGCTCCTGGCCGGGATCGTGGGCGGTGGGGGACCGGTGCCGGCGCCCCCTGCCGGGCCGGTGGCGGGTCGCCCGCCGGCGCACCGCACTCGTCCGGCGGCTGTGGGCGACCCCGCCCCGCCCGACGTGGGCGGGCCCGACGACGCCGAGGGGCGGGTGGTGGCAGCTGCGCTGGTCTGCCTGAGCCGCTGGGGCATCGCCAAGACCTCGCTCGAGGACATCGCCAGGGAGGCGGGCGTGAGCCGGGCGACCGCCTACCGGCTCTTCCCGGGCGGGAAGGACACCGTCCTGGACGCCACGCTGGCGGCCGAGCTGGTCCGCTTCACCACCGAGCTCCGGGCCCGCCTCGACGGGGCCGCCGACCTGGAGGCGCTCCTGGTGCGCGGCGTCACGTTCTCGTCGCAGGCCCTGGCCGGGCACGCTGCGCTGCAGTACCTGCTCGCCCACGAGCCCGAGCAGCTCCTCCCGCACGTGTCCTTCGGCCGCTTCGACCAGCTGCTCGCCGCCACCTCGTCGATCGTCGCCCCGCAGCTCGCCGCCTTCGTCGGTGACCGCGCGCTGCGGACGGGGGAGTGGGCCACACGGCTCGTCCTCTCCTACGCCGCCGCACCGAGCCCCACCTACGACCTCACCGACGAGGGGAGCGCGCGCTGCTTCGTGCGCACCCACCTGCTGCCCGGGCTCCCGGGAGACGGATGCCCTTGATCCCCCGGGCCCCCCGATGGCCGTTGGTAGTGTGACCGCCGATGCCACACCGGTCGGAGCCACAGCTGCTCGTGCTCCACGCGCTGCGGTTGAAGGGCTTCGCCGACACCGACGTCGTGGCGCAGGCGGCAGGCATCGACCCAGGCGAGGTGGCGGCGCTGGCATCGGACCTGGCGGCGGCCGAGCTCGTGCAGCGACGGGACGGCAAGCTCGCAGGGTGGACGCTCACCAAGGCCGGTCGCGTCGAGCACCAGGCTCGGGTGGCGGCAGAGCTCGAGGCGAGCGGGCAGCGTGACGCGGTCGACGGCGCCTACCGCGGCTTCCTCGCCGCCAACGGCGACATGCTCGGCACCTGCACGGCGTGGCAGCTGCGGGACGACGCCGGCGGCCAGGTCCTGAACGACCACAGCGATCCGGCGTGGGACCGGGCGGTCCTCGACCGGCTGCAGGAGCTCGACCGGCAGGTGCAGCCCGTCCTCGACCTCGTCGAGGGCTCGCTCGACCGCTTCGCCGGCTACCGCGCCCGCTTCGGGACGGCCCTGGCGAGGGTGCTCGACGGCCAGCTCGAGTGGTTCACCAAGCCGGTGATCGACAGCTACCACACGGTCTGGTTCGAGCTCCACGAGGACCTGCTGTGCACGCTCGGGATCGAGCGCGCATCGGAAGCGAGGCACTGAGCGCCGTGGCCCGCTTCGGCCGGGTGGTGAGCCCGATGGTCAGCCCCTTCGACGACGAGCTGCGCCTGGACCTCGACGCCGCGGTCTCGTTCGCCCGCTGGTTGGTCGACGAGCAGGCGAACGACGGCCTCGTGGTGTGCGGCACGACGGGGGAGAGCCCGGCCCTCGACGACGCCGAGAAGCTCGACCTCATCCGAGCGGTCAGCGAGGCGGTCACCGTGCCCGTCGTGGCCGGCACCACGTCGAACGACACCGCCCACTCCGTCGAGCTCACCCGCCAGGCGGCAGCCTGTGGCGCAGCAGGCGTGCTGGCGGTGACGCCGTACTACAACCGGCCGTCCCAGGCAGGCCTCGAGGCCCACTTCAGGGCGGTCGCAGGAGCCACCACGCTGCCCGTGATGCTCTACGACATCCCGGTCAGGACGGGTCGCAAGATCGCCGGCGAGGTGCTCCTCCGCCTCGCCCGAGAGGTGGCCAACATCGTCGCGGTCAAGGACTCCGCCGCGGACCTCCCCGCCACCGCCCGGCTCGTGGCCAACGCACCGGGGGGCTTCGAGGTCTACTGCGGTGAGGACGGCTTGAACCTGCCGTCGTTGGCGGTCGGCGCGGTCGGACTCGTGGGCGTCGCCGGGCAGTGGGCGGGCCCGCTGCTGCTCGAGCTGGTCACCGCCCACGAGAAGGGCGACGTGGAGGCGGCTCGCGCCGTCAACAGCCGGCTGCTCGACAGCTACGCGTTCGAGACAGGAGACGACGCCCCCAACCCGGTGCCGGCCAAGGCCATCCTCCGCGCCCTCGGCCAGCCCGTCGGCCGCACCCGCCCACCCATGGGGCCCGAGCCCGCCTGGCTCGAGGACCGGGCCCGCGCGGTCCTCGCCGGGCTCGGCTCCCGCTGAGGACCCACCGCACGCGCTCCCGCACCTCCCATCCCCCGCACGACCGGCGCCGCACGAACGACAGCGCCGCCCGTCTGCACGCACCCCGGCCCCGCCCGACCAGAGCGGTGCTCCTCCAGGAAGAGACGTCCCCACATGACCAGCTCCGTGCGCATCACCTTCCTCGGCGGGCTCGGTGAGATCGGCCGAAACTGCGCCGCCCTCGAGCTCGACGGCCGAGTCGTCCTGCTCGACTGCGGCCTCATGTTCCCCGAGGCCGACATGCCGGGCGTCGACCTCGTCCTGCCCGACTTCACGTGGCTGCGCGAGCACGCCGACCGCGTCGACGGCTGCATCCTCACCCACGGGCACGAGGACCACGCCGGCGCGCTGTCGTTCCTCCTGCGGGAGCTGTCGTTCCCGATCTACGGGTCGAAGCTGACGCTCGGCCTGGCCCGCAACCGGATCGAGGAGGCCGGTCTCCTCGGGCGCACCGAGCTCATCGAGGTGCAGGACGGCGAGCGGCGCCGGATCGGCCCGTTCGACTGCGAGTTCATCCCCGTCACCCACTCCGTGCCCAACGGGTTCGCCACCGCCTTCCACACGCCCCAGGGCACCATCCTCCACTCGGGCGACTGGAAGCTCGACCTCAACCCCATCGACGGCCGCTTCACCGACCTCGGCCGCATCGGGGCGATCGAGGTCGAGTCGGGGATCCGCCTGCTGCTGGCCGACTCGACCAACGCCGAGGAGAAGGGCCACACCACCTCCGAGTCCTCCGTCGGCCCGGTGCTCCTCAAGCTGTTCCGCGAGGCGAAGGGCCGGCGGATCATCACGGCCTGCTTCGCCAGCCACATCCACCGCATCCAGCAGATCATCGACATCGCCCACGAGGACGGCCGCAGGGTGGCGACCCTCGGCCTGTCCATGAAGAAGAACATCCGCCTGGCGCGCGACCTCGGGCTGTTGAAGGTCGGCGGCGGCGAGCTGCTCGACATCGCTGACATCGGCGGCATCCCCGACGGCGAGCTCTGCATCATCTCGACCGGGTCGCAGGGCGAACCGATGTCGGCGCTCTCCCGGATGGCGAGCGGTGACAACAAGTGGTTGAGCATCACCGGCAACGACACGGTCATCCTGTCCAGCCACCCCATCCCCGGCAACGAGACGAGCGTGGGCAAGGTCATCGACGGCCTCCACCGCCTCGGCGCCGACGTCATCCACTCGGGCATGGCCCAGGTGCACGTCTCCGGCCACGCCAAGCAGGAGGAGCTGAAGACGCTGCTCTCTGTGGCGCGTCCCGAGCACTTCATCCCCGTCCACGGCGAGTACCGCCACCTCGTCCACCACGCACGGCTGGGCGTCCAGATGGGCGTCCCCGAGGAGAACATCACGATCTGCCTCGACGGGGACCAGGTGCTCGTGGACGAGGAGGGCGTGCGGCTGGTCGGCGAGGTCCCGGCCGGCTTCCTCTACGTGGACGGCGTCGTCGGCGACGTCAACCACGGCGTGCTGCGGGATCGCCGCGTCCTGGCCGAGGAGGGCGTCATCGTCGTGGTCGTGACCGTCGACATGAAGTCCGGCGAGGTCATCGCCGGGCCGGAGATCATCACCCGTGGCTGGATCCACGCCGCCGAGGCCGAGGACCTGCTCGAGGACGCCCGACGCCGGGTCGTCTCGGGCATCGAGGACGCCGACACGAGCGACGTCGAGGCGATCAAGCGCCACGCCCGCAAGGCGCTGGCCAGCTTCGTGAGCGACCGGACGAAGCGGCGACCGATGATCGTGCCCGTCGTGATGGAGGCCTGAGCCACCGGCCCGGCGGGGGCCGCTCGGCCCCGTCCGCTGTGGCAGAAGTTGCTGGTGTTAGCGTTGTTGCCACTGTGGCTACGACCGACCGCGCCGGCTCGACCTCGACGAAGGCCGGCAGGACGCGGTCGTCCGACGGCGGCAGGGGGGGCACCGCCACGACGCGCAGCCGGGGAGCGACCGCCTCGAGGGGAGGCCGCGCCGCCGGGGCTCCCAAGGGAGGCCGGGCCGCAGGGTCGAAGAAGCGCTCGTCGGCTCCGCCCAAGAGGCGCCTGGCGGCCCTCGCCGGCCGCCTCCTCCGGTCGTTGTGGCGGGGCGACACCTGGGGGGCGGTGCTCCTCGTGCTGGCGGTGCTCGTCGCCCTGGCCGTGTGGGTGGGCGCCGACGGCTCCCTCGGGCGGTGGGTGGGTGACGCCGCCGGCTCGCTCCTCGGGCTGGCCAAGGTGTTCCTCCCGTTGCTGCTCGGCGCGGCCGGGATCGTGCTCCTCCGGGCCCGGGCCGACCAGGCGGGGGCGATCGCCAGGTGGGCATCGGGCATCGCGCTGCTCCTGGCCGGCGGGTGCGGCCTCGCTCACCTCGCCGTGGGGCCCGACACCGGTTCGCTCCAGCCCCTGCGGGGGGCGGGGGGCCTCCTCGGCATGGGGGTGGCCGGGCCGCTGCGCTCGCTGCTGGCGTCGGTCGGCGCATCGCTCGTGCTCGTGCTCCTCGTCGTGGCCGGCGTCCTCGTCCTCGCCCGGATGTCCCTCAAGGTGGCCGGCGGCCACGCCCTGGCCGGAGCCAAGGCCACGGTCACCGCTGCCCGCAGCGGGGTCCGCCGGCTCGCAGCGCGGCGGTCGGGTGGCGGCGCCGGTGACGCCGGCGACGGCCCCGAGACCGGCCCGAAGCCGTTCGACGATGCCGCTGTCACGATCATCGACCCGCCCGTGGCTCAGGCTCAAGGGGGTGGGGCACCCGACGTCGCCACCGAGGCCGGCCTCGCCCTGCAAGACCCCTCGCCCGACGGGGCCGCCGAGGTCGATCCCGAGCAGCTCGCCATCGACCTCGGCCCGGGCGTCGCCCCGGGCGCGTGGAAGCTGCCGCCCCTCGCGCTGCTCAAGCGCAGCGAGGCCCAGCAGATCGACCAGAAGCTCGTGGAGGAGGGCGGCCGCACCCTGGAGATGGCACTGGCCGCCCACGGCGTCGAGACCAGGCTCGTGGGCTACACCGTGGGGCCGACCGTGACCCGCTACGAGCTCGAGCTCGGTCCCGGGGTCAAGGTGGCCCGCGTCACGAGCCTGAACCGCGACATCGCCTACGCCATGGCGTCGCCCGACGTCCGCATCCTCGCTCCCATCCCCGGCCGCTCCGCCATCGGCGTCGAGGTCCCGAACAAGCAGCGCCAGCTCGTCGCGCTCGGCGACATCCTCGCCAGCGACGAGGCGCGCCGGGCCACGCATCCGTGCGCGGTCGCCATGGGCATCGACATCAGTGGCCGGGCGGTGATGGCGAACCTCGCCGAGATGCCACACATCCTGATCGCGGGCGCCACCGGCGCCGGCAAGTCGAGCTGCATCAACAGCCTGATCACGTCCATCCTCGTGCGCTCGACGCCCGAGCAGTGCCGGCTCATCCTCATCGACCCGAAGCGGGTCGAGCTCGGGCAGTACAACGACCTGCCCCACCTGCTCACGAGCGTGGTCGTCAACCCGAAGAAGGCGGCCAACGCCCTCTCGTGGGCCGTCAAGGAGATGGAGCGCCGCTACGACCTGCTGTCCGAGGTGGGCGTGCGCGACATCACCGGCTACAACGCGGCGTTCGACCGCGGCGACCTCCGGACCGAGGCCCGGGTGGAGGGCGTCGACGACCCGGGCGAGGTGCTCTACAAGCGGCTCAGCTTCATCGTGATCGTGGTCGACGAGCTGAACGACCTGATGATGGTCGCCGCCCGCGACGTCGAGGAGTCGATCTGCCGCATCGCCCAGATGGCCAGGGCCGTCGGCATCCACCTCGTGCTCGCCACGCAGCGGCCCTCGGTCAACGTGATCACCGGCGTGATCAAGGCCAACGTGCCGGCCCGCCTCGCCTTCGCCGTCTCGAGCATGACCGACTCGAAGGTCATCCTCGACCAGGGAGGGGCCGAGCGGCTCATCGGCCAGGGCGACATGCTCCTCCTCGGCCCCGCCTCGTCGAACCCCCGCCGCATCCAGGGCGCGTGGGTGGGGGAGGACGAGGTCCGCAAGGTCGTCGCCCACTGGAAGCGGCAGTCGCCCCAGGTCAGCTACGAGCACGGTGTCGTGGCCGAGGGGGAGGACGACCCGCAGTCCGGTCTGCCCGGCGGGAGCACCGGCGACGAGGACGACGACGAGCTGCTGTGGCAGGCCATGGAGCTCATCGTCCGCTCCCAGCTCGGGTCCACGTCCATGCTCCAGCGCAAGCTCCGGGTCGGCTTCGCCAGGGCCGGGCGCCTCATGGACCTGCTCGAGCAGAAGGGGGTCGTCGGCCCCTCGACCGGGTCCAAGGCGCGCGACGTGCTCATGACGACCGACGAGCTCGACGCCCTCCAGCGGAGCACGGCCGAGGTCTAGCTGCACCCGGCCGCCCGCTGCGGCTACAGGAAGACGAGGGGGTCGAACTCGTCGATGTCGATGACCCGCATGCGAGGGAGCGCCTGGTTGAAGCACCGGACGTCGTCCTCGAGGTCGAAGATCTCGAGCCCGGAGGCGGCGAGCTCGGCGTAGCCGGCGTTCGCGAGCTCCCGGAAGGCGAGGAGGCCGACCTTCCGGTCGCCGCCCAGCAGGGCCTCGACCTGGGGAAGGAAGTCGCCGTCGTGGCTCCCGAGCAGGACGTGGCCGTCACCGTCGGCGATGGCGGTGAGCGTCCGCTGGATGCCGACGTCGACGACCTTCACGTGGGGCGCGCCCGAGAGCGGGACGGGGCGCAGCCCCATGGCCACGAGCGCCTGCAGGAACGACATCGGGAGGTCGCCACCGCTCGCGTTGATGAAGAACAGCGCCTTGACCGGGGTGCCCCACGCGCGCCGGGCGAAGTCGAGGACGCGGTCCCAGCGGGGCCGCTCGTCGGGCGCGGGCCGGCGGCCGAGGACGCTCGAGCCGAGCGTGGCGTCGAGGTTCTCCCCGTCGACCAGGAGGTAGGTGGTGCGCTCCTGAAGGCCGGCGTCCACGGCCGGTCGAGCATCTCGGCCCTCGGCCACCGCAGCACCCCCACCTCGCGCACGCCTCTGACCGGCTCCTCCGGGCCAGGGCGGCCCGATGGTAGGCGGACCGCCTTCGCGGCTCCTCACCCCCCGGCGGGCGCCGGTTCGTCCTGGGGTGCCGGTCGGCCCCGGTGCAGCGGCTCGGGCACGCGGGCGGCGACGAGCGCAGCACCGGCGAACCCGACGCTGCCGACCACCACGGATGCGGTCCCCAGCGAGGTGAGCGCCCCCATCCCGGCGACGAGGAGCGGTCCGCCGGCGGTCCCCACGTCGCTCACCAGGCGCCACACGCCGAGGAACTCGGCCCGACCGAGCGCCGGTGCGAAGTCGGAGCCGAGCGTCATGACGATGCCGCTCCCGAGCCCGTTGCCGAACCCCATGAGCAGCCCCACGGCGACGAGGGAGCCGAAGCCGTCGGTCAGGGGGACGAGCAGGAGGCCGGTGGCCATGAGCGTGAGGCACGGGACGGCGACCGTCTTGCGGCCCCATCGGTCCGAGGCGAGGCCGGCTGGATAGAACAGCGTCATGTCCATGGCGGCAGAGATGCCGAAGATGACGCTGACGGCCGCTGCGTCGAGGCCGATGGCGTCGGCCCACAGCGGCAGGACCACCTGCCGGGACGCCCGCAGCACGCCGACGGCCATGGCCGCCACCCCGGCGGTGAGGAACGTCTCACGGTGGTCCCGGGCGATGGCCGCCACCCGCAGCGGGGGGTGGCCTGTCGGCGGCGTGCTGCCGTGAGGCTCGGGCACGACCCTGAGGACGACGTAGCCGACCACGGCGAGCGCGATGTGCACGTAGTACGCGCCGTCGATGCCGGCTGCGGTGACCGCCGCCGCACCGACGAACGGGCCCACGAAGCCGCCGATGCGCTGCACGCCGCCGAGCGTGGAGAGGGCCCGCCCCCGCAGGTGGGCCGGCATCACGTCGCTCACGTAGGTGAGCCGGGCCAGCAGCCAGATCGACCAGCCGCACCCCATGACGAACATGCAGGCGGCGAACAGCCAGGGGGAGGGGCTGGCCACGCACCCGGCCAGCGAGGCGACGAGCAGGACGGTGGCGAGGAGCATGGCGCGCCGCTCGCCCCATCGCGCAACGAGCTTCCCCGCCGGCACGTCGAAC
>CADCSY010000038.1:29030-29321 GCA_902805555.1 uncultured Acidimicrobiales bacterium
CCCCTGAGGGGGACGGCAACGCCCGCGACGGCGACCGACGCACCGACGGCCGCGGCGGCGAGGGCGACGATGGGCACGACCGCGCCCTGGCCCGCCGCGAAGATGAGCGACGGCAGGTAGACGGCGGCCAGCAGGGAGCGGACGGTCGGTGCCGGCGGCTGCGAGGTGGTGCCGGTCAAGGCCCCGGACGGTAGCCAAGGAGCGGCCGTCGGGCGCCGGCCGGGCCGGGAGGGGCCCGGTCCCCCTTCTGGTAGACCGCCCCCATGACCGACATCACGACCGTGGCCAGCG
>CADCSY010000039.1 GCA_902805555.1 uncultured Acidimicrobiales bacterium
TGCCCCTCGACGCCAGGCGGCTGCGGGCGCTCGCGCTCTCGGCGGTGGCCGCGGCGGTCGCCTCGCACCTCTCCGGCTCGACCTTCCGCCCCTCCCCCGCGGGTGCGCCCGGCCCGAGGCCGCCCGTCCCCGCCCCCGACCTCGGCGACCTCCTCGGTGATGCCCCGCTCCGCCGCCTCCTCGCCCGCCTGGACGCCCGCACCGGCGTCGAGCCCGGTGACGTGTCGGTCGTCATCTGCACCCGCGACCGGCCGGACGACCTGGCGCGCTGCCTCGACGCCCTCGGGGCGTCGAGGGTCGCCGCCTGCGAGGTGGTCGTGGTCGACAACGCCCCGACGTCGACCGCCACCCGCGACGTGGTCGCCTCCCGCCCCGGCGTGCGCTACGTGGCGGAGCCGAGGCCGGGCCTCAGCGTGGCCCGCAACCGGGGCGTGGCGGAGACGTCCGGATCGGTGATCGCCTTCACCGACGACGACGCCGAACCCCATCCGGGCTGGCTGCTGCGCCTCGCCCAGGGCTTCGACCGCCCGGAGGTCGACGTCGTCACCGGGCTCGTGCTCCCGGCCGAGCTCGAGACCGAGGGCCAGGTCCTGTTCGAGAAGGGCATCGGCGGCTTCGGGCAGGGCTTCCAGACGAGGTGGTTCGACCGGGGGTGGCTCCTCGACGTCGGCACGGTGTGGCGGATCGGCGCCGGCGCCAACATGGCCGTCCGCCGCTCGGCGCTGCACCGGAACGGCCTGTTCGACGAGCGCCTCGGCGCCGGGGCCGCCGGGTGCAGCGAGGACTCCGAGCTGTGGGCGAGGGTCCTCGAAGGTGGCGGTACGTGCCGCTACTCCCCCGAGGCGGTCGTCTTCCACCACCACCGGCGCACGGTCGAGGAGGTCCGCCGCCTCAGCCGCGACTACCTGCGGGGGCACGTGGCCGCCCTGGCCGTGCAGGTGCGGGACCACCGTCGAGGCCCGGACCTCCGGCGCCTGGCCGTCGGCCTCCCCCGCCACTACGCACGGCGTGCCCTGCGGGTCGCCACCGGGCGGGACGCCAAGCCGACGCTGTCCGCCGACCTGGCCGGCTGGCTGGCCGGGCTCCGCCTGGCGCCGTCGCTGCTGCGTCGCCCCCGGGGGTGGGGCACCGCCCCGGCCGGGCAGTTCCTGGCCGGCAACCCGTACCCCCGGCCACGGACCGACGGCCTCTTCTACCGGGAGAAGATGCGGGCGATCCACCGCGTGGCCCCGGCAGCCGTCGTCGAGTCGGTCCTCGAGGTCGGTGGCGGGCAGAGCGCCCTGACCAGCCTGCTCTATCCGGGTGCCCGGGTCGTCAACGTCGAGATCGACGCTGCCTACGCGACCTCGGCGGCCACGACTGCCGCCGGGCTCCGGTTCGTCGCCGGTGACGCCACGGCGCTCCCCTTCCCCGACTCAGCCTTCGACGTGGTCACGTTCTTCGACGTCCTCGAGCACATCCCCCGAGACGGGGTGGCGGCCGGGGAGGCGGTCCGCGTCCTGCGGCCGGGCGGGTCACTGCTCGTGTCGAGCCCGAACGAGCACTGGCGGTTCCCGTACCACCGGGTCTTCCGGCGGATCTGCCCGACCGACAGCGAGGTGATGGCCGAGTGGGGGCACGTCCGCCGCTGCTACGACACGCCGGCCCTCGAGGCGCTCGTCGGCTGGCCGATCGAGGCGTGGGCCACCTTCATCTCCCCCGTCACCGTGCTCGCCCACGACCTGGGCTTCGCCCGGCTCCCGAGGAGGGTGCGGCGCCTGCTGCGCGCCGCCGTGGCGCCCGTCGCCTGGACGGGCTACGCGCTGCACCACCGCCACGCACGGGGCACCGAGACGGTGTGGGCCTGGCGGAAGGGCGCCTGACCGGTGCCCCGCGTCGCCCTCCTGCCGTGGGGTGACCTGATCGAGGACTACCTCGACGCCATCGGCCTCACCTTCGACGAGCTGCGCACCGAGCAGACGGGCGGGTGGCTCTTCGGCTACGTCGAGGCCCTCCGCACCGCCGGTGTCGAGAGCGTGCTCGTCTGCGTGAGCCGCTCCGCCACCGAGCCCCGGCGCACGCGCCACGAGCCGACCGGCACGACCCTGTGGGTGCTGCCGCCGACCGCTGCCTTCCGCCACGCCCGCGCCCGGCTCGGGGCCACCCGGCGGGCGTCGCCGCTCGTCTCGTACCTGGCCACGCCGTTACGACCGCTGGCGGCCGTCCTCCGGGAGGAGCGCTGCGACGCCGTGCTGTGCCAGGAGTACGAGTACCCGCGCTTCGATGCCTGCGTCCTGGTCGGCCGGCTGGCGGGCGTCCCGGTGCACGCCACCTTCCAGGGCGGCACCGACCCCGGCGGCCCCCTCCAGCGGCGGGTGAGGGCATGGGCGTTGCACCGCGCCGGTGCGCTGCTCGTCGGCCCCCTGGCCGAGCGGGCGCGGGTGCAGGCACGCCACGGCCTCCCGGCGGACCGGGTCGTCCAGGTGTTCAACCCGGTGGACCTCCGGCAGTGGGAGCCGGTGGACCGGGCCGCAGCCAGGGCTGCGCTCGGCATCCCCGAGACGGCCTCGGTGGTCGCCTGGCACGGGCGGGTCGAGCTCCGCCACAAGGGCGTCGACGTGCTGGCCGAGGCCTGGCGCAGGGTCGGGGAGGCACTGCCCGAGGTGGACCTCCGCCTCACCCTCATGGGCACCGGGCCCGACGCCGCCGAGCTCGGGCTCCTGGTCGACCAGCTCGGTCTCCGGGGGGTGCAGTGGATCGACGAGTACGTGCTCGACCGGGACGCCATCCGCCGGTTCCTCGGCGCCGCCGACGTGTACGCCTTCCCGTCCCGGCACGAGGGGTTCCCGCTGGCACCGCTCGAGGCCATGGCCAGCGGGCTCCCCGTGGTGGCGGCTGCTGCGCCGGGTGTGCGGGACATCTTCGGGCCCGACGACGGCCACGGCGGCGTGGTCGTCCCCACCGGGGACCCTGGTGCGCTCGCCGACGCCCTCCTCGACCTGCTCGACGACCCTGCCCGCCGCCGTCGGCTGGGCGGGCGAGGACGGGCCCGCATCGAGGACGCCTTCTCCCTGCAGGCGGTGGGGGCGGCGATCGCCGAGGCGCTGTTCCCTGCTGGGAGGAGCCCAGCGGGGTGATCCGGGCCGACCCCGGTGGGGTCAGCCGCCCTCGGGGAACGACCGGAGCGGTGCCAGCCAGGTCTCGGCCTCGTCGCGCCACTCGGTCGGCAGCCGTCCCCTCGCCTGGCGGTCCCAGCGGCGGACCAGGGCACCGGGGCTGGCGGCCGAGGCGGTGGCGAGCGCCCAGGCATGACGACGGTCCCGGTAGCGGTGGGCGATCGTCACGAACGAGCGGGTGGCCGCGAACCGCCGGCCGGCCCGCACCTGGCGGCGTGCGAACCACTCGTAGGACCTCGAGCTGGCGGGCACGCCCAGCTCCTCGCGCTGGCTCTGGTAGCGCTCCCAGATCCGCTCGAACTCGTCCCGCACCCCACCCGGCTCCCCGGACATGGTGGCGGTGTGGCGCAGGTAGGCGGTGAGGGGCCGGTCGACCGAGACGACCGGCGATCGCAGGGCCAGGCGGATCCAGAAGTCCCAGTCGGCGATGTTGCTGAGGTCGGTGTCGAAGCCACCGGCGTCGCGCGCCAGGTCCGTCCTCACCATCGTGCCCGACGCGCCACCGGGGACCCGGTTGCGCGAGAGCAGCAACGTGGCGATCGGCCCACCCGGCGGCGGCCGCATGGCTGCGAGGACCCGGAGGTCCTCGTCCACCGTCACCGCGCCGCCGCAGACCCAGCCGGCCTCCGGCGCCGCGGCCGCGGCTGCCAGCTGTGCGGAGAGCTTGTCGGGCGCCCACAGGTCGTCGTCGTCGAGGAACGCCACCCACCCGCTCGAGACGTCGTCCAGACCCCTGTTCCGGGCGGCCGCCACACCTCTCGGCTGCTCGTTGCGGAGCACCGTCACCTGCTCGCTGCGGCAGCTCTCGATGGCATCCGCCGCCGCCTCGGACGAGCCGTCGTCGACGATCACGACGCGAGGTTCGACATCCCGCTGCGCGAGGACGGTGGCCAGCGTCCGCCGAAGGAGCGACGGCCGGTCGTGGGTGGGGATGACGACGGTGACGGTGTCGTCGGCCGGGCCCCTCCCGTCCCGGCCTGCGCTCATGCCGTCACTTGTACCATCATCGCCGGCTTCACCACCCTCAGTACGGGTCCAGCGCCCCTCGGGGGTGAACGCTGGCTGAACGGGACGCTCGCGCCGTCGTCTCCCGCTCGCGCTCCGGTGCAGGTGCTCCGCAATCCCCCGAGCCCTCCGACGCCGGCCCGGGCGTCGGAGCGGGCCCTGGCCGGGGGCTAGTTTGCGAGCCTCATGTACGAGGGCGGATGAGGGCCTCGACCAGGGCGTCGTCGACGAGCAGCCGCCCGCTGATCGAGTCGTTGCAGCGGCAGACCAGCGGAGGCGCGATCGCCTGCCTCGCCGGGATCGTCGGCGTCGCCATCGCCTCGTTCGACTTCCTCCTCACCCTCTCCCCGGCTCGGATGGAGCTCCCGACGGCCTCGCTCGTCCGGGAGGTCGCCGCCTGGCGCTGGCTCGCCGACGGACCCCTCGTGCCGTCGTCGGGCACCGCCGTGGCCACCATGATCCTGCTCGCCACGATGGTGGCGTTCGGCGCCTTCGGCCTGCTCCTGCTCCTCACCTGGAGGCGCCCGGCCACGCCGCCCCTGCGGCGGCTGCTCCTCATCGCCTCGACGGTGGTCATGGCCCTCGGCGTGCTCAGCCCGCCGACGGCCAGCGGGGACATCCTGGACTACGTCGGCTTCGGGCGGGTGGCCGCCGTGCACGGGGGCAACCCCTACGAGACCGGTCCGGCCGCCTACGACGAGGACCCGGTGTCGCCCTTCGTCTCTGCCAACTACGGGGACCGGCCCGACAACAAGCTGCCGGCCTGGCAGCTCCTGAGCGAGGGACTCGCCCGCATCGGGGGCGACAGCGTCGTCGGCCTCCTCGTGCTCTACCGGCTGGCGCTCTTCCTCTTCAGCCTCGCCACCCTGCTCCTCATCGACCAGGTGGCCGGACGCCTCACCCCCGATCACCGGCTGACGGCGGTGGCGGCGTGGGGCCTCAGCCCGATCGTGCTGCTCCACGGGCCGGCCAAGACCGACGCCGTCATGGCGATGTTCCTCGTCGCCGCCATCGCCCTCATCGTCGTCGACCGCCCGGCCTGGGCGGCACCCACCTTCGCAGCCTCGGTGTTCGTGAAGCTGCTGACGGCGCCGATGTTCGCGATCTGGTGGATCGGCGAGCTCCGCCAGCGGCACCTCCGCACGGCGGCGGTGGTGGGGGGGCTCTTCGTCGCCACCGCGTCCCTCATGTACCTCCGCTACGGCGGCGGCGTGGACCTGCTCATCGAGCACCTCGCCCTCCGGCGCAGCGACGGCCCAGAGGGCCTGCGCGCCATCGTGACGAAACCCGTCTTCCAGTCACCCGTCCCCACGGCGATCCTCGTCGTCGGGGTCGTGGGCCTGGGCTGGCACCAGAACGGGGACCGGCTCCGCCTCGTGCGGAGCTTCGCCGTCGTGGGGCTCTACGCGTCGGCCTTGCTGACGCCTCGCACGTTCGCCTGGTACCTGCTGGCGACGATCGCGGTCGTCGCCCTGTCCGCGCACGCCTGGCTGCTCCTCGGGACGTTCCTGCTCTCGGGAGGGTTCTTCCTCGAGGAGGCGTTCGCCCGCTTCGGATCCCGAGCCCACCCACTGCCCGGCGTCCTCGACGTCCAGTCCCACGCCGCGACGATCGTCCTCCCCGGCATCGCCGTCGCCGCCATCGCCGTCCTGACGGCGCTGTGGCGGCACCGACGGGGCCGGGAGGGCGGCTCGGAACGGGTGATGACGCTCTGACCTGGTGGCGGGGCGTACTGGCTGACGGGTGTGACGTGGTCGGTGCGAGGCTGCACCACACCCCGGAGCCGCTGCGCCGACCACTCTCGTGGCACGGCCGGGCGACGTCGTCGACACGCTCGCGGAACCGCCGACACGAGGCTGCACCACCTCGGGTCCGAGGGCTCCGACCGAAGGCACGGACGCATCACGTCGTGGGCGCCCTCGCCCACGACGTGTGCACTTCGGCGGTACGACTGCCCCGCCTCCGATCGCCGGGCCGCCGCCTCAGGCGACGGCCCTGCCGGCTACCTCAGGCGCTACTTCTGGCTGCCACCGCCGCCGAGCTTGTTCCACCAGTAGTCGGAGCCGTCGGACGCCATCACGACGATCCCGCTCGTTGAGGAGGCGTTCGCCTTCATCGACGTCGCGTCGTTGATGTTCTCGCCGTTCGGCCCCACGATGAACGGCGTCGCCGCATCGGGGAACGCGATGTTGCTGATGTTGGACCGCTTGTAGACGATGCCCCGTGCACCGGTTCCCTCGCCCAGGGTCATGAAGACGTACACCTGGTTCGTGTCCGGGTTGATCTCGAGCATGGTGATCGGCCGGGTGTTGTCGTCCGCGTTGCTCGGTGCGGCCGCCGCGACGACGTGGTTGCCCCACGCCCCGCTGGACGAACGGACCAGGAGGCGGATCAGCGGCTGACCCGACGAGCTCTTGCTCGTCTTGACCACGGAGAAGATCTGGCCGTTGTGGGTCTTCATGTTGATGTGGTCGTCCGCCTCATCCGTCCCGGACAGCGCCGTCTCGACGCTCCACGTCGAATCGCTCGCACCGTTGCGGTGGATAGCGAAGCGCTGGGTGTCGGTGCTCTGGTTCGACCACATGACGCCGATGGCGGGGCCTCTGCCGTCATCGAAGGAGATGACGGCGGATATGTCGTCGGAGCTCACGCCGGTAGCGCCGCTCACGGGGAGGACGTAGGGGGGGACCCAGCTGGCGTGGTTGGTCCCGTTGGTCCGGGTCACCCAGATGCTGCCGCCGTCCTCCCAGGTGAGCCACAGCGTCCCACCCGGCTCCCTGGCCAGGGTCAGCGCCTCGGCCGAAGAGACCGGCACCGGCACCGGGAAGCCGGCGTCACGAAGGTAGGCACCGTTGGCGTAGGTGTAGCGGCTGAACGTGGAGGTCTTGCGGGACACCACGAAGAGGGAGCTCCCCTCGGAGACGACGTCCTCCCTGCTCCCTGCGGGGGCGATGTCCACGCCGGTGTTCACCCAGGTGGTGCCGTCCAGCCGGTGGATCGTGTGCCTGCCCGACGGGGCGATCAACGCCCCCCACCACCGGCCGTCGTGGAACCAGAGCTTGGACTCGGGCTTCTCGCCGGTGGGCGACGTGCTGCTGTCGGGGTCGGCGTACGACGGCCCGCGGTGCCCGACCTGCCCGGCTGCACCGACCTCGGCGATCCCGACGGAGCCTGCGAGGACCACGATCACCGCCGCGACGGCTGCCTGCATC